>JBJTCH010000245.1:0-11592 GCA_046091745.1 Opitutaceae bacterium | reverse complement strand
GACCAACACCACGCTGGCGCGGCCGGGGTTCTTCGCCGGGGTGAACGAGGCCGGCGGGCTGAGCGGGCTCCCGTTGCGCGCGCGCTCGACGGAGATCATCCGGTACATCTCGCGCGCCACCCACGGGCGACTGCCGATCATCGGCGTGGGCGGCATCGATTGCCCCGAGGCGGCCGCCGAGAAACTCGATGCGGGCGCGAAGCTGGTGCAGATCTACACCGGCATGATTTTCCGCGGGCCGTTTTTGGCCGCGGAAATCGCGCGCGGTGTGTCGGCGCGTCAGGTGTTCTGATCCCCCGCGGGGTTTCAGGCCACGCGGTTGATCAACTCGCCGACCGGCTCGATGCGGATGCGGATCTCGTCGCCGGAGCGCAGCGTGAAATCATCGGGCGGCACGATGCCGGTGCCGGTCATGAGATAGGCGCCGGCGGGGAAGGTGTTTTCCCGGAACAACCAGTCGGCCAGCGAGGCGAGGGGGCGCTTGATGCGGCCGACGCTCGTCTCGCCGCGGAAGACCTCCACGTCGCTCCGGCGGATGGAAAGTTGAATGGCGGTCTCGGCGCCCGGAAGCGTATCGGTGATGACGAGGCTCGGGCCGAGCGCAGCGGAACGGTCGTAAACCTTGGCTTGCGGCAGATAGAGCGGGTTCTCCCCCTCGATGTCGCGCGAGCTCATGTCGTTGCCGATCGTGTAGCCGAAGATTCGTCCGGCCGCGTTGATCGCCAGGGTGAGTTCTGGTTCGGGAACGTTCCATCGGCCGTCGGCGCGGATGCGCACCATCCCGCCCGAGCCCGCGACCCGGTGCGGGGTAGCTTTGAAGAAAATCTCCGGCCGCTCCGCGTCGTAGACGCGGTCGTAGAAGCTGCCGCCGCCGGCGTCCTTCGACTCCGCCATGCGGGCCGACTTGCTTCGCAGATAGGTGACTCCGGCCGCCCAGACTTCCTGGGATTGGATGGGCGCGAGAAGATCCGAGGGCGGGGTGACGGCGCGCGCCGCGTCGAGCGCGGAGCGAACCTCCGCGGCGGGCGAGGCGGAGCGAAATACTTGGTCCAACGTGAGCGCTGTGGGGTGCAAAAAGCGCCCGGCATCCTCGACGACGAGGCCGCCCGGGGTGGAGAACAGTCGGATCATGGGCGTCTACTGGAGCAGCGTGCGGAGGTCGGCGAGGGAAAGTTTCGCGGCGAGGGCGTCGCTGGCCTCGAAGACATCGGCGAGCAGCGCGCGCTTCTCATCCTGCAACGCCAGGACCTTTTCCTCGACGGTGCCCGCGGCGATCAGCTTGTAACTCGTGACCACGCGGGTCTGGCCGATGCGATGCGCGCGGTCCGTCGCCTGCGCCTCCGCCGCCGGGTTCCACCATGGGTCGTAGTGCACGACGGTGTCGGCCCCGGTCAGGTTGAGTCCGGTGCCGCCCGCTTTGAGCGACAGCAGGAAGACTGGCACCGCGGCGTCCGCCTGGAAGCGATCCACCTCGGCCTGCCGTGCGCGCGGCGCCATGGTTCCGTCGAGATAACAGGTCTCGATGCCCTGCGCCGTGAGGTCCTCGCGCAAGAGCCGCAGCAGGGAGGTGAACTGCGAGAACACGAGCAGGCGGTGGCCGTCGTCGACCGCTTGCGCCAGAAGCTCCTGGAAGGCGTCGAGCTTGGCGGACGGAGGGCCGGACTCCGCGGCGGTCTTGAGCAGCCGAGGGTCACAGCAGAGCTGACGCAAACGAAGCAGCTGGGTGAGCGCCGCGAGTTTGAGCCGGCCCTCGTTCGCGCCGCCGGCCTCGAGGTCGATTAGCTCGCGTTCGCCGCGCTCCTGGAGTTCGCGGTAGGCGGCGGCCTGGTCCGCGGAAAGCTCGCACCACACGACTTGCTCGATGCGCGCGGGCAGCTCGGGCGCCACGGCGCGTTTCGTCCTTCGTAGGATATAGGGTGCCGCCTGCGCCCGCAGGCGCTCGTTGTGCCAGGCCTTCTCCTCGCCGCTGACATCGGCAGGCACCGGTGGCAGGTAGCCGGGCAAAAGAAACGCGAACAGCGACCGCAGGTCGTCGAGGGAGTTCTCGATCGGCGTGCCGGTGAGCAGGAAGCGCGCTTCCGCCCGGAGGGCGCGCAACGCGGCGGCGTTCTGCGAACGGCGGTTCTTGATATGCTGCGCCTCGTCCGCGACGACGATCGCGAAGGTAAAGCCCGTGAACAGCGCGCGGTCCCGGGCGAGGGTGCCGTAGCTGGTGATCACCAGGTGGAGCCCGGCGAAGTCCGCCGGCGAACCGAGCCTGTTCGTGCCGTGATGCACGAATACGTTCAGCTCCGGGGCGAAACGCGCGGATTCCCGCCGCCAGTTTTCCAGCAGCGAGGCGGGGCAGACGACGAGCGCCGTGCCGCCGCCGCGCGCTGCGGCGGCCGACAGGAGTGCCAGGGCCTGTGCGGTTTTTCCGAGTCCCATCTCGTCGGCCAGGATCCCACCGAGGCCGTGGGCGCGCAGGTGCCAGAGCCATGCCACCCCCAGCCGCTGATACGGCCGCAATTGGCGGTCGAGCGCGGCGGGGACCGGCGCCGCTTCCAGCCGGGTCAGGTCCCGCAGGGCGGAGCCGCGCTTTCGCCAGGTTTCAGGCGCCTCGTAGCCCGGTGAGATCTCCTCCAGCAGTTCGGAGACTTCCGCCGCGCGCGCCGCCGGCAGACGCTCCACGCGGCGCGCACCCAGCGGCGCGTTGGGATCGCCGACGAGTTTCCGCTGGGCGGCCGCGAGGGTCCGCACTTGGCCGGGGTTCAACAGAATCACCTGGCCACCGTGTTCCGCGTAAGCGCGATCGGAGGAAATCGCCGCACGCAGCGCCGGTTCCGCCGCGGCCTCCGCCTTCAATCCGAGCGAAACCTCAAAGCCCTCCCCGGCGGCGGTGACCTCCGCCGTGATCGCGGCGGCGCGCAGGTGCGCGGTGCGTGACACGAATCCCTGGGTGAATTCCGCACCGAACGCCTTCTCGAGCCGGTCGCGATGGGTCGCGAGGAACGTCAGGGTCTTGTGCCGATCGCGGAGCCACCATTTGCGCGTGGAGGGTTCGAGTGAGAACCCCGAGTCCCGCAGGAGCTCACGCGCCTCGTCGTGACGCGGGTGCTCGCGCGAGGGCAAGGTGATGGCGAGGTAATGCTCGCTGCCGTCGACGGTCATCGGGGTTTCTCCCGCCCGGCGGGCCGGGACCGTGGCGGTCTTGGCGTCGGTTTTTCCCGCCGCCGCGGTCGCGTTCGTCGGCTCCGTCAGCAGGGCGGAATGGCTCCAAACTCCGGCGCGGCCGTTTTCGACGAAGATGGGCTCCGCGCCGGCGGCCGCCGCGAGCTCCCGCAGCTGGGTTCGCGTGAGTTGCATGAAAAGGGGCGCCTGCGGTCCGCACCACCGCTGAAGCAGCGCGAGCACGGGGAGTATCTCCGGACGCGGCTGCTGCTTGAGATCCAGTTCCACGCGCACCGGCACCGCGTTACGTGCCGCGGCGGCCGGGAGGTTGGGCGGGAGATGGAGGAGAAGCATGCGGAGCGCTCGCAGTGCGGGGCAGCCCGTTGGCGGGGCAACGCGAAAATCGGTTGTGGCACGTCGGCACGGTCGCGCCCCGTCGCCGTCCGCGCGGTTTGTTCCCGCGTTTTTTAACAAAAAAATCCGCAGGAATGAATCCCGCGGGAACCTCCGGGGTCTCAAACCGGCGTGAACCCACAGCCTTGGTCAGCGACGTCCGTCGTGCGCCATTGGGGCGCGTTCTGCCTGGTGCTGGGCCTCGGGTGCGCCGCCGTCTCCGCCTCGGAGCGCGCGGCCGTCCTGGAGGCGATCCATCAAATCGAAAACCCGCGCAACCTCGTGCGCCCCGGCCCCCGCGGTGAGCTGGGGGCGTACCAGTTCCGCGCCGAGACGTGGCGGATGCACACCGCGCTGCCGTTCGCCCGGGCGATCGAGCGCGCCTGCTCCGACGTCGTCGCGCAGCTCCACTACGATTGGCTCCGGCGCGGCCTCGAGCGCGCGGGGTTGCCGGCGACGGCCTACCACGTGGCGCTCGCGTGGAACAGCGGCTTGCAGGCCGTGATCACGGGCCGCGCGCCGCGTACCGCGCACCGCTACGCCGAGCGGGCCGCCAACCTCGCCGCGGCGCTCCCCGCGGAGCGCCGGCTCGCGTCGCGTTGAGCGCCGTTACTTCCGTCCGGCGGCCCGCACCGACGGTTTCGCCTCCGGGTGGCGCGCCAGGATCTCGCGCAGGCGGGCAACCGTCTGCGGCTCGCGCGCCGCCCGGTTCTCGCTCTCAAGCGGATCCGCCTCGTAGTCGTAGAGCTCGAATTCGGCCGAGGCGGGATCGCCGCCGGGGGCCTTCCACTCGACCAACCGGTAACGCTCGGTGCGGATCGCGCGGCCGATGACCTCGCGTCCCTGGCGCGTGCGCGGGAACGCGTGGTAAACGTGATCCTTCACCTTTGCGGCGGGATCGCGCGCGACAGCGGCCAGGCTCGTGCCGTCGATCGGCTGCGGTCCCGCGGGGCGCGGAATCCCGGCGAGTTCGGCGAGCGTGGGGAAGATGTCGACGGTTTCGGCCGGCGTGCGGGTGCGCGCGCCGCGGGCGATGCCGGGTCCCGCTAGAATCAACGGGATGCGGTTCGCCTCCTCGTAATTGGTGTGCTTGGTCCAAAGGCCGTGCGTGCCGAGGCTGAAACCGTGGTCGCCCCAGAGCACGACGATCGTGTTCTCCTCCAGCCGCAGCTCCCGCAGCGCGTCGAGCACGCTGCCGATCTGCGCGTCAACGTAACTGGTGCTGGCGTAGTAACCATGGATGAGGCTGCGCTGGGTTTCCTCGTCCACGGGCGGACGCTCGGGCAGCGGCGTGTAGTTGTTCAGTTCGCCGAGCGGGGGCTTGGGCGCGTAAGGCGGTGCGCCGGCCGGAACGGTGGTGTGGGCGGCGAGGGGAAACGCCGCGCGGTCATGCAGGTCCCAGTATTTTTTCGGCGCGGAAAACGGGAGGTGCGGGCGCACAAAGCCTGCCGCGATCAGGAAGGGCTGCGTGCGATCCTTGGCGGCGCGGAGGCGCCGGATGGTCTCGGCCGCCACCCGGCCATCGGCATAACGCTCGTCGGGGACGTCGGGGCTTTCCCACGCGGCGCCGCGGGGAAGGTCCCGGATGGCTGCGCCGGTTTCGGCGTTCTCGAAGTAGGCTTCCTCGCGGGTAAGGCGCCCGCCGGTCGTCCCGGGCAGCAAGTACTCGATGACCTTGTCCTTGAAGTGGGGCACCGAGAACGACGGCGCGTCGCCGCGGTTGCCGTGCCCGATGTGGAACACCTTCCCGAGCGACTCCGCGCGGTAGCCATGGCGCTCGAAGTGTTGCGGCAACGTCACCGCGCCGGGGATGAATTCGCGGAGGTTGTTCCCGAGCGCGTAGAGGCCGGTCGAGGTGGAACGACTGCCGATCAGGAGGTTTAACCGCGACGGGGCGCAGACGGCCTGGTTGCAGTAGGCGAGGTCGAACTGCAGGCCGCGCGCGGCGAGACGGTCGAGGTTCGGCGTGCGGGCCAAGCGATCACCGTACGATCCCGTGGCTGGCTTCAGGTCATCGACCAGGATGAGCAGCACATTGGGGCGCGTTGGTTCAGCGGCGCGCGCAGGTGCGGCCGCGGCGAGCACGCCGAGAAGGCGGAGCAGGAGGCGTTTGTTCATGGCGGCGGGAGCTTTCAGGGCTGGACGTCAAGAAACCGCCAGGAAGTGCGGTGATCTTTGGGCAGGGCGGTCTTGGTGAGGTTCGCCCGCACCAGCTCGATCGGGATCGGACCGCCGCGGAGGATCCGATCGTGGAAGTCCTTCACCTCCATCCGGCCGGACTTCACCAGCTCCGCATGCAGGGCGCGGAGCTGGATTGCGCCCATCATGTAGGCGACCTGGTAGAGCGGGGAGTAACTGCCGTTGAACGAGCGCCGCACTTCGCCGGTCGCGGTGTGGCGGTCGTGTCCGACGCGCTCGACGAGGAAGTCGATGCACTGCTCGGGCGTCCAGCGGCCGAGGTGGAAGTTGAGCGAGAACAGGATCCTCGCGCACCGATGGCTGCGCCAGAAGAGCATCCCGCCGCGTTCTTCAGGGGTCCGGGGAAACCCGAGGTCCCACAACTGGAATTCCCACCAGAGCGCCCAGCCCTCGATCCAGAACGGCGTCGAGAACAACTGCCGGTGCGGCTGGAAGCGGCTGAGGTGCCAGCCCTGCAGGTGATGCCCGGGGATCAGCTCATGGTGCACCGTCGCCCGGCAGAAGTGGCGGTTGTTGGCGCGCAGGCTGTCGAGCTTGCCGGCGTGGTCCATCGTGTCCGTGGGGAACGAAACCTGGATCGTCTCCCCGCCGAGGAAGAACGGCGCGATCTTCTGCCGCTCCGGTGACATCATCGTCATGCGGAAAGTGTCGATCGCGTGCGGGGGCACCGTGACGAGGTCGCGCTTGGTCACGAAAGCGATCGCCTCGTACGCCTGCTCCGCGATCAGCGCGGGCTGTTCCCCGGGGGCGACATGGTCGCGCTTGATCCGCTCCAACGCCGCCTTCCAGTCGTCGCCCAGTCCCAAGTCGCGGGCCACCTTGCGCCACTCCGCCTCGCACCACGCGAACTCCTTTTCCGCCGCCGCGATCAGCTCCTCCGGCGTGTAGGGGATCATCTCGTTCGCGAGATCCGCGCGAAGGCCTTCGGCTCCGATCGGATCGCCGACGATGGGTTCGTCGTCGCCTTCCTTCTGTCCGAGCAGTTTCTCGCGGAGAAACTTCGCGTATCCTTCGAGGGCCGCGACCGCGGCCTTGTGCGGCTCGCGCATCCACCAGCCGAACTGCGGATCGTAGGTGTTGTAGTGCTCGAACCAGTTCCGCAGCGACGCCACGAGGTCCGTCGTGCGCTGGGCGGTGCGGAGTACCACCGACCGCGGCGGCCGGGACGCGCCGGGAGGGGCGAGCTTCGCTCGCAATTCCCTGATTTGCGCGGAAAGCCGGGCGAGTTCGCCGGCCGCCGCCGCGTGGTCGATGGGGCGGAATGAGCGGCGCGACTCCTGGAGTGTCGCCACGAGTTCGGCGAACGGCAGAAGTTCATTCATCTCGCGGTTGCGCGCGGCGGCGCGCTCTCCCACCGCCAGCTGATGGGAGAGGTGGTTCCTCAGGAGGTGCCAGTCGATCCTCGCGGCGGACTCAAGCCGCTCGAAATCCAGCGCGTCCAACGCGGCCAGCCAGGTCCGCTGCAGATCCGCGGAGCGGCGGAGGGTGGCATCCGACCCCGGGACCGAGTGGTAGCGGAGGAGCGCGTCGCGGTCTTGGATGTAGTGCTCGACAAGCTGCCGCAGTCCGCCGGCGGCGTCTTTGGTCAGCGAGTTGAAGTCGGGCAGGTACGCGGCGGCCGGCCGCTCCGCGGGTAGCGGCTGCCCCCGGCGGAAATCGGCGTCAGCCGCTGCCAGGACGCCGCACGCCGGAAAGGTCAACAGAAGGATGCGGTGGAGTCGGGTCATGAGAGGGCGGGGTCTCAGCGCCCGCTTATCGCGAGGAGGGAGGGACGGTCCCACGGCGCGGGGAAGAAATGCGTGCCCTCCGGTCCCTGCGAGGCGACGTAGCCTTCGAGACGGCCGGCGGAGGAGGGGAGCTCCGCCTCCCAGTCGCCCTCGGCCGTCACGGCCGCGGGGGTCTCGCGGAAGACGCTCTCACCCGGCGCGCGGGTGAGCAGGAAGACGCGCGTGAAGCGCGCCGGCGTCGATAAACGCAGGAGGACGCGCTCTCCCCGGCCGGCGGTCCGGAGGATCTCCACCCGCGGTGCGTCCAACGACTTCGGGGCCGCGGGCTCCCAAGTCCTCTCCCTCAGCAGCTCCGGGGCGGGGGGGCAGCATTGCGCCTCGAGGTCGCGCGCGCTCTCCTCGAGACGAGCGAGGTCCGCCGCCCAGTCCGAGCGGAGATGGAGCGGCCGGGCGCGAGTGCCGTGGCGGGCCGCCGCCACGGTGGCCGCCACCAGCCCCCTCCAGACGTTCACCGCCTCCTTCTCCACGTAGGTGGCGGCGACCAGTTCGGCGAGGCGCTGCGCGCGCAGGAAAAGGTTGTAGTGCACGGCGGCCTTCAGACGCAGCCCGTGGAATTCCGCGAGGCGGGCGATCACGCGCAGATCAGCAATGACGACGGGGATCCCCGCGCCCGTCGCGTTCCGTGCAGCCTCGTCGCAGGCGGTGGTGATCAGGGCGGCGTCGGCCCGCAGCCGCGCGATGAGGTCGTCGACGGTGATCCGATCAGCGGGTTTCCCCGCGAGTGTCCGACGCGCGTAGTCGCGGGTGCTCTCGAGGCGGCGGGGATCCGCGGTCTCCGCGGCCGCGTAGCGCGCGAGGGTGGCGCCGCGCGCCCAGCCGGAGGGTGCATCCCCGGCGCTGGGGACCGCCGCGAGTCGGATCACCTCGAGCGCGCGCTCGGCCGCGGGAATCGCGGACCGGAGCGGAGCGGCCGCGACGCCCAGGCTCTCCACCCAGGCGGCGGTGGCCGCCGGCGGAATCTCCGGAGCCGGAGCCGCGTTGACCGGGTTCAACGCGGTCATCGCGAGGACGAGCGGGGTCAGGTTTGGACGAACCATGCCGGAATCTGCGCGACCCCGCCGCGAACCCGCAAGCGCGGGCTGGCGCAGACCGTTTTTGCGGCGTGACCGGCGAGAGCCGCGCCGCTTCGCTTGTCGCGATGCATCACCCCGTCGCCCCGTTACTCCCGCGCGTCCTCGTCCTTTCACTGCTTGCCCTCGCCATGCTCCCCGCGCTGCCGGCGCAGCGTCCGTCGCCGCCGGCTACGACGACGGCGGCGGATGCGGCGCGCCTTGGTTTCGATCCGTCGCGGCTCGGCCGGCTGGACGCGCTGATGCAGGAGAGCGTGGACCAGGAACGTATCGCTGGAGCGATCATGTACGTCGCTCGCGACGGGCAGCCGGCACACTTCCGCACGTACGGCCGCATGGACATCGAGGCGCGGAAGCCCATGGCGCCGGACGCGATCTTCCGCATCGCCTCGATGAGCAAGGCGGTGACGAGCGTCGCGGTGATGATGCTCTACGAGGAAGGCCGCTTCATGCTGCACGACCCGGTGGAGCGTTACCTTCCGTCTTTCCGCAACGCCATGGTGGCGGTGGCGCCGCCCAAGGGCGCGCCCGCCGGCACGAAGTTCACGACTGAAAAGGCGCGGCGTCCCATCCAGATCCGCGATCTCCTCACGCATACGGCGGGCCTGACCTACGGTGATGGGCCGGCGGTGGAACTGTACAAGGCCGCCGGGCTGTACGGCTGGTATTTCGCGGACAAGGACGAGACGCTGGCGGCGGCGATCGATCGTCTCGGGCAGCTTCCGCTCCACGCCCATCCGGGTGAAAAATACCAGTACGGCTATTCCACCGACGTGCTCGGACGGCTGGTCGAGGTCGTTTCGGGAATGTCGCTGGATCGTTTCTTCGCCGAGCGGATCTGCGGGCCGCTGAAGATGTCGGACACCTGCTTTTTTCTTCCTCTGGAAAAGGAAGGTCGACTCGCCAAGGTGTACGGCGTCGAAGGCGGAAAACTCGTGCCGGGTGACCAGGGCCATTACGTGAGCGGGCCGCGGAAGTGTTTCTCCGGCGGTGCCGGGCTGCTCTCCACGGCCCGCGATTACGGGCGCTTCTTGCAGATGCTACTCAACGACGGGGAACTCGAAGGCGTGCGCGTGCTCAGCCGGAAGTCGGTCGAGCTGATGCGCGTGAGCCACACCGGCGACAAATACACGGGCGACACCGGCGCGTTCGGACTCGGGTTCTGGGTCAACACGGATATGGGCCGCACCGGCGAGATCGGCACGCCCGGCGCCTATGGCTGGGGCAGCGCCTATTATCCGCAGTACCTCGTCGATCCCAAGGAGCGCATCGTGGCTTTCTTCCTCACCCAGTTGCGTCCGGCCGGAGGCGGCGACCTGAACCAGAAGTGGAAGACGCTGATGTACCAAGCGCTACGGTAAGGCGCGGCGGAACGTCTCGGTGGCGGTAGTCGCGGCGAGAGCTTGGGGTTTCGAAAAAAAGCACCGGATTTGCCGCGGGTCTTGCCGAACGCATTCCGGGCTCCGATAGCTTGCCCTCATGGCTCTCAAGATCGGCGTCATCCTGATGTTTGTCTCCGCGCTGCCGTGGCTGGCGATGCCCGTGGCGGCGTGGCTGGCCCCGACCGCCGGCGCCAAGGCGGCGTGGTCCACGGCGCTTTTCGTCGCCGCGGAGATCCTGTTCTGGGGCGGGGTACTTTTGGCGGGACGCGACGTTTGGACCGCGGCCAAACAGGCGGGCTGGAAGCGGGTGATTCCCGAGCTTTGGCGGCGCTTGCGGCAGGATAACCGCCCGGCGGATACAATATCCCGATAGATCCTACCGCGCTTTTCCCCGGCGCTCCTTGGGCGCGGTCTTCTCCGCTCGTTCGGCGGCCCGCGGCTGACGGCTCGTCGCGGCCAGTTCGGTCTCCATGCCTTTGTCGCCCTGTTGGCGCATCCACGCGTCGAGCGCGGAGCTGAGCCGCGCCTTCACCGGTCCCAGCGACGCATCGGCGGCCAGGTTGCGTGTTTCAAAGGGATCCGTCTCCACGTCGTAGAGCTCCTCCGGCGGACGCTTGAAAAGCCACGCCACCCGCGCGGCGAGCACGGGGTTGTCGCGGGCGTCGGCCTGCCACGATTCGATGATCTCGCCGCGATGGATGCCGGCGATGTCGTAGGTGTTCTCCGGGGCGAGATTCCGGATGTATTTGTAACGGGCGTCCCGCGCGGCGCGGATCGGGTAAGGTTCCCGGTAGCCGTTGATGCCCACGGTCGTGTGCTGGGCGAAGACAACCTCCCGGATCTGCTCCGCCTTGCCGAGCAAGACCGGCAGGAAACTTTTCCCGTCGAATCCGCGCTTCCCGTCCGCGTCCGCGCAGCCGGTGTCGACCTTCACCGGATCAAGGCCGGCGATCTCAAGCAAGGTGGGCGCCACGTCGACGTACTGGATCAGGGCGTCGCTCGCGCTGCCGGCGCGGATCCGCCCGGGCCAGCGGATGAACGTCGCGGCGCGGATGCCGGTGTCGTAGAGCGACCATTTTCCGCCGTACGGAAACGAGCTGCCCTGCTCGCTGAGAAAAATCACGACGGTGTTCTCGCGCTGTCCGGTGGCGTCCAGCACGCCGAGACAGTCGCCCACCTGGCGGTCGAGTGCGGAGATCTCGGCGAAATACGCGGCGAGGTTGCGACGCGTGACGGCGTTATCGTGGAGATAGGGAGGAACCGTGATCCGGGCCGGGTCATAGAGATCCCTTGGGCCGCGATCCCACGGGCTGTGGGGATCACTGGACGCGAAGACGGCGAGCCACGGTTGCTTCGCGTCGCGGGTGATGACGCCCCGGAAGGCCGCGACGTCATCCGCATTGCCGCTGATGATCTCGTACGGGAAGGATGCGGCGGGGGCCACGTGGGATTTGTTCTGGAGCCCGACGCGGTAGCCGTGTCCGCGCAGGTGACCGAAGATGCTGCGCGTGCCGTCGTATGCCATCGTGTGGTTGGGATAGGCGCCGCTGCGGATCGGGAACAATCCCGTGTAGAGGGCATGCCGGAGCGGGGAGCAGGTCGGCGCAGGGG
>JBJTCH010000244.1:0-7425 GCA_046091745.1 Opitutaceae bacterium | reverse complement strand
CTTCTCATCCGTCGCGGTCGTGGTCATGCGGCCGGCCGGCTCGGTGCCGATCCGGAGGGAGGTGTCGACGCTGATGGTCTGGCCGAGTCCATCGGCGCGCAGGACCGCTTTACCCACGGCGTCGACGACATTCTCAGTCGCCGTGCTGGGCGAGGAGTACGGCGCACCGGGCGGGGTCTGGCCGAAGAGGGAGTAGTAGTCGCTGACCGTGGTGAGCCGCGCGCGAACGGGGTCGTAGCGCATGGAGGAGAGGTCGTTCATGGACATGCCGGCCGTGAGCTGCCAAAGGACCTTGGAACCGAGCAGCTTTCCCATGTCGCGGGAAACCGCGATGTCCATACCCGCGGAGGAACCCGGCTTCTTGTCGCGCACCGCGGTATCGATCACCTCGGCCGAATAGCTGTCGAAACGCACGAAACCCGGGAGCGAGAGCTGGTCGGCGCTGGTGTAGTTCCACGTGTTGGTGCGGCCGTCCGGCGCGATCGGGTCGAAGGCCGCGGTGTTGCTCTGCGGATCGATGATCGGGTTGCCGCCGCCGTCGAGCCGCGCGACCGTGCGCGCATCGGGCTGCACCCGGCCGTTGTGGTAGACCCGGAGCAGGTTGGCACCGGTGGCGGCGCCGGGATCCTCGGGGGACGGAACGCGACCCGTGCCGGAGAAACTGGTCTTCGCCCCGCCAATGTAGCGAAACCCGAACGCCAGCACGCTCTTCGGCTCGTAGATGTACTCGTCGAGGTTGCTGAAGTCAGGAATCTCGACGGGGGGTCCCCGCCGCTCCTCGTCCTGCGCGAAGGCCACGCCAAGCGCGGCAACGAGGGCGAAAAGGAAGTGACGGAGAAGCTTCATACGGAGGGAGCCGCGCCGTTGGATCGGCGGCGACGCGAAAAGTTGCACGAAACTTCACGGATGCCGCCGCGCGTCAACGAGAGAGTTGGACCCTTCCCCATTCCGCCAACCCGCTTGAAACGCAGCCTGTACTCGCGGCGTCTTCTGCCCCACGCTGCGACTGTTACCCGGAAACGGAAATCTCCCCATGAACCTGCCCGACGACTCTTCCCGCCTCCCCGCTCACGACGATTCCCACGGTCCGTGCCATGGGGTTTCGACCGATCTCGCGGACTACTTCCTGACGCGCCGGCAATTGATCGGGCGCATCGGCATGGGGATGGGCGCGCTCGCGTTGCCCCATCTGCTGGATCCCCGAGACCTCGTGGCCGCGCCGGCCAAGGCGCCCGGGGCGCCCAAGGGTCCGCTCTCCCCGAGGGCCCCCCATTTTGCGGGCAAGGCCAAGGCCGTGATCCACATCGTCGCCCAAGGCGCGCCGTCGCACCTCGATACCTGGGACCCCAAGCCGATGCTCACGCGCATGGACGGCAAGACAATCCAGGGGAAGGAAATCGCCCTCGGCTCGCCATTCACGTTCTCGAAATACGGCCAGAGC
Source organism: Opitutaceae bacterium (assembly GCA_046091745.1). Lineage (GTDB taxonomy): Bacteria > Verrucomicrobiota > Verrucomicrobiia > Opitutales > Opitutaceae > ER46. The sequence goes on along the minus strand of JBJTCH010000244.1, from coordinate 5,984 downwards.
GGCCTCGAGGTGAGCAGCGTCTTCGCGAAGACCGCCGCGCATGCCGACGACCTCGCGGTCATCCGCTCGATGTGGACCGACATCCCGGCGCACGAGGTGGCGACGGTGTTCATGAACACCGGCTCTCTCCGCCTCGCGAAACCGAGCATGGGTTCGTGGCTGGTTTACGGCCTCGGCACCGAGAACCAGAACCTCCCCGGCTTCATCGCCCTCCGCAGCGGCAACCTGCCGCTCGGCGGCGCCATGAATTACCAGTCGGCGTTCCTCCCCGGCGTCTTCCAAGGCACGAGCATCGACACCCGGGCGCCCTCCGTGCCGCAGATGATCCAGAACATCCGCAACTCCTACCTCTCGGCCAAGGAGCAGCGGCGCCAGCTGGACTTCGTCCACCGGCTCAACGAGGTCCACGCCGAGAACCTTCAGCGCGACGCGGCCCTCGAGACGCGCCTCGAGAGCTACGAGATCGCGTTCCGCATGCAGGCCGAGGCGATGGACGCCTTCGACCTCACCAAGGAATCCGCCGAGACCCGCGCCGCCTACGGCAACACCGACCAAGGCAAGCAGCTCCTCCTCGCCCGCCGGCTCGTTGAGCGCGGCGTGCGCGTCGTGCAGGTTTGGCACAACGGCTGGGATCACCACCAACAGCTGCAGACCCGCCTCGCCCAGAAGGCCGGCGAAATCGACGGGCCCCTTTCCGCCCTTCTCGCCGACCTGAAGCGCCGTGGCCTGCTCGACTCGACGCTCGTCGTCTGGGGCGGCGAGTTCGGGCGCAAGTCGACCCGCGATCGCAATGGTTACGACGTTCCCGGACGCGACCACAACGCGCGCGCCTTCTCCGTGGTGCTCGCCGGCGGTGGCATCAAGGGCGGCACCGTCCACGGCGCGACCGATGAATTCGGCTCGGCCGCCGTGCAGGACAAGGTGCACCCCCACGACCTGCACGCGACGATCCTGCATTGCATGGGGCTCAACCATGAGAAGCTCACCTACCGCTTCAACGGCCGCGACTTCCGCCTGACCGACGTCGCCGGCAACGTGGTGCAGCCGATCCTCGCCTAACCCATGCGCGCGCCGATCCTCACCCTGGCGCTCGCCGCCGCCCTCGTACCGTCCGCGCGGGCGGTCGACTTGCCCGCCAACCACCCGCCCGTGGCGGGCATCCCCGCCGCGGACATCCAGTTCTTCGAGTCACGAATCCGACCCATCCTCGCCGACAAGTGCTACAAATGCCACAGCAAGGAGGCCGACAAGGTGCGCGGCGGCCTGCTGCTGGACTCCCGCGAGGCGACGTTGCAGGGCGGCAACACCGGCCCGGCGCTCGTGCCCGGCAAACCGGACGAATCGCTCCTGATCCAGGCCGTCCGCTACAAGGACGAGGACCTGCAGATGCCGCCGAAAGGCGAGAAACTCTCCGACGCGCAGATCGCCGATCTGGTCGAATGGGTGCGGCGCGGCGCTCCGGATCCGCGGATCATCGCGGCCAAGGGTGCGAAACCGGCCGGCACGGGCCGCAACCACTGGGCGTTTCAACCCGTGACGAAGCCGGCCGTGCCGGCGGTGAAGAAGACCGGCTGGGGGACGAATCCGATCGACAGCTTCATCCTCGCGAAACTCGAGGAGAAGGGCCTCTCGCCGAACAGCCCCGCGGACAAGACGACGCTGATGCGGCGCCTGTATTTCGACCTGATCGGCCTGCCGCCGCACCCGATCGAAGTGCAGAACTTCGTGAAGGACGAGTCGCCCGACGCCTACGAGAAGGTCGTCGACCGCCTGCTCAACTCCCCGCAGTACGGCGAGCACTGGGCCCGGCACTGGCTCGACGTCGCCCGCTACTCCGACACCAAGGGCGACGCCCCGCGGCAGGACGACAACCGCTACGCGCACGCCTGGACCTATCGCGACTGGGTGATCGACGCTTTCAACGCCGACCTGCCCTACAACCAGTTCATCATCGCGCAGCTCGCGGGTGACCGCCTGCAGGCGGCGATCGAGAAGCAGGCCAAGGACAAGAATCTCGGCAAACCGGAGACCCGCTCGATGCTGCCTGCGCTCGGTTTCCTTACGCTCGGCAACCAGTTCAACGGCCGCCGCGACGACATCATCGCCGACCAGATCGACGTGACCACCAAGTCCTTTCTCGGCCTCACCGTGACGTGCGCCCGCTGCCACGACCACAAATTCGATCCGGTCCCGATCAAGGACTACTACTCGCTCTACGGCGTCTTCGCCAACACGGCCCAGCCGAGCGTCCTGCCCACCCTGCAGACGACCCTGCCCAAGTCCGCTGATTACCTCGATTACCTGGAGAAGAGCGCGGCGTTGGACAAACGCGCCGCGGAGCTGAAGAAGGAGCAGGCGGATTTCCGCGCGGCCACCAAGTCCGCCGGCGGCAAGGCCAAGGGCGCCGCCGCGCGCGTCGACCCGCAGAAGCGCCAGCAATTGCAGCGCATGGAGCGGGAGCTGCAGCGCGACCTTACCAGCCTCGAGATCGAGCACCCTGGCGCGCCCGCGCGGGCCAACGCCGTCGAGGACGTCCAGCGCCCGCGGGATTACCCCGTGCTCTTGCGCGGTGAGGCTAATAACAAGGGCGACGTCGTGCCCCGCCGGTTCCTCGAGGTCATCTCGCCCGAACCCAAGCGACGCCCGGAGTGGCGCGAAGGTTCGGGACGCTGGCAGCTGGCGCTCGCCATCGCCGACCCGAAGAATCCCCTGACCGCGCGCGTGCTGGTCAACCGCATCTGGCAGCAGCACTGGGGCCGCGGGTTCGTCGATACTCCCGACGATCTCGGCAACATGTCATCGCCGCCCACACACCCCGAGCTGCTCGATTGGCTGGCGGCGACGTTCATCGAGAACAAGTGGTCCCAGAAGGCGCTCCACAAGATGATCGTGATGAGCTCCGCCTACCGGCAGAGCAGCGCCAACAACGCCCTCCACGCCGAGGTCGACCCGTACAACCGGCTGCTCTGGCGCTACAATCTGCGCCGGATGGAGTTTGAGGAACTGCACGACTCGCTCCTCGCCATCACCGGCGAGCTCGACCGCAAGTACGGCGGCAAGCCAGTGCAGATCGGCGCCCAGGACTTCGCGAAGCGCCGCGCGGTGTACACGATGATCGACCGCACCAACACGCCGGAGCTCCTCACGCAGTTCGACTTCCCGAGCCCCGACGTGGTGACCGGCCGCCGCTACGAGACGACCGTCCCGCAACAGGCGCTGTTCCTGATGAACAGCCCGATGATCATCGAGACCGCGCGCAAATTGGTCGACCGCCCCGCGTTCGCCGAGCTCAAGACCGACGAGGAGCGCGTCACGCTGCTCTACCTCGCGATCTTCCAGCGCTGGCCCACGCGCCGCGAGGTCGACCTCGGCGCGGAATACGTGAAGCGCAACCCGGCCGGCAGCGACGTCGTGCTCACCGCCGACCAGCCGCCGGCGAAAACCGCGTCGAAGAAGAAGGCCGCCTCTCCCAAGCAGCAGGGCAAGTTCAGCACGCAGATCGGGGGCGTTTACGAGAACAAGACCCCGCTCGACGCCTGGGCCAAGCTCGCCCACGCCCTGTTCCAGTCCAACGAGGCGACGTTTTACCACTGAGCGCAGCGCGCGGGCGCGGTTCCCGGGGTTGCGGCACGTGGCCGGCCGCGAAATGCTTGGGTCGTGAAACTTGCCGAGAAGCTCGCGCGGTTGCAGGAAGACCTCGCGCCGTTTGACGACCCGCAGGAACGCCTCGCGTTCCTCGTCGATCGCGCGCGGCGCGCGCCGTCCCTGCCACCGGAGCAACGCGTCGACGCCAACCGCGTGACCGGCTGCGTGTCCGTGGTCTGGCTCGCCGGGCGAGCGGGCCCGGAGGCGTGCGAATTCCTCGCGCACGCCGACTCGCCCGTGGTGCACGGGTTGCTCCGGCTGCTTTGCGACTTCCACAGCGGCGCAACCGCGGCGGAGGTGGCGGGCTGCGGGATCGATCCGCTCGCCGCGCTCGGCATCACGCGCGATCTCTCCCCCACCCGCGTCAACGGACTCGCCTCGGCCCGCGCACGGATCCGCGAGATCGCCCGCGCCGCGACCACCGCGTGATGCTGATCGACGCCCACAACCACCTGCAGGACGAGTGGCTCGCACCGCACCTGGATGCCATCGCCGACGGCGTGAGGACCACCGGGATCAGCGCGATGGTGGTGAACGGCACGGCTGAGTCGGACTGGCCGCGCGTCGCCGAACTCGCGCGCCGTTTCCGCTGGGTGCGACCGAGCTTCGGCTTGCATCCGTGGGACTGCGGCAACGCCGGCCCCGGGTGGCGCGAGACGCTCATCCGAACGCTCGATGCCAACCCTGAGGCCGCCGTCGGGGAGATCGGCATCGACCGCTGGATTTTGGATCGGGCGCGACCCGACGACCCGCGGCTCGCCGGTCTGCGGCGCGCCCCGCTGCCGGAGCAGGAGGGGGCGTTCCGCTGGCAACTTGAGCTCGCCGCGGAGCGGGATCGGCCGGTGACGATCCACTGCATCGACGCGTGGGGCCGGTTGCTCGAGCTCCTGCGCGACACGAAGCGACCGACTCGCAGCTTCCTGCTGCATGCCTATGCCGGCTCCGCCGAGCTGGCGCGCGAGTTCGCCGCGCTCGGCGCGTACTTCTCGTTCAACGGCGCGTTTCTGGCCGACCGCCACGCCGCGAGGCGCGGCGTCTTCGCGCAATTACCGCGGGATCGCCTGCTCATCGAGACCGACGCGCCCGCGATGTCGTTGCCGCCGGAGCGGGAGCGCTTTTCACTGCCGCCCGCGCCGACCGGCGATTGCGTTAACCACCCCGCGAACCTCATCGCCGCCTACGCAGGCCTGGCGGAACTCCTGGCGATGCCGGAGACGGAACTTCAGGCCACCGTGGCCGCGAACTTCGCGCGGTGGACGGGTCAGCCGGTAGCCTGAGCCGCCGACTCCCCCGCCGCGATTTGCCGCACGATTTCGCCGGCGGCGGCCAGCCCGAACGCCGCGGTCACGAAGACGGCGCTGCCGAATCCGCTCGCGCAATCGAGCCGCAGGTTGCCGCCCGGCTCGGGCTCGGCGGAGCAAGTGCCGTCGGCCCACGGATAAACCGGCTCCTCGTCCGACCACACCGCGGGGATGCCCATGCGCGTGAAGCCGCGTTCCGCGCCGGCCGGATAGCCGTGTTCGCGCCGCAAGCGGCGCCGGACCTGGCGGAGAAGTTCGTCGCCACCCGCCTCGCCGAGATCGCCCACCCTTACCCGGGTGCCGTCGCGGCGCCCGCCGGCCGCGCCGACGGTGAGCACGCGCCGGCCGCGGGTCCGTGCGCCGGCGATCAGCAGCGCCTTCTGCGACATGCGGTCGATCGCATCGACGAGGAAGTCGCACGGTGGCGCGAGCAGCCGCTCCGCGGAGGCCTCGGTGAAGAAATCAGCCACGGCCTCGACCCGGCACGCCGGGTTGATCGCGAGCACGCGCTCGGCGAGCACCTGGACCTTGGGACGCCCGATCTGACCCTCGATGGCGGGGAGCTGGCGGTTGACGTTCGTGATGCACACGTCGTCGAGGTCGATCATCGTGATGGCCCCGATCGCGCTCCGGGCGAGGCCCTCGACGACCCACGAGCCCACGCCGCCCACCCCCACCACGCACACCCCCGCGGCCGCGAGGCGCGGTAGCGCCCCCGTCCCGTACAGACGCGCGAGTCCGCCGAAACGACCGCCCGCCTCCGCGGGGGACGACACGGCGACAGGCCCGGTCGGGGATGGAGTTTCAGACATCGCGGAAAACGACGAAGGCAAACGCGTCCATGGCGGCCGGCAAGGCGAACGAGGCCGTGCCAGGGAAGTGACTCCGCGGGCTTCGTGCCGCGGACCGCTTTCCCTCTTTACAGGTCAGTGAGCCCGCCTAGCTTGCGGCATCATGGTTTTGCTTCCCGGCAAGTACGCGGCCTTCATGGGCATGGGCCCGACCGAATTGATCGTCATCCTGATCATCCTTTTGGTC
>JBJTCH010000243.1:0-3689 GCA_046091745.1 Opitutaceae bacterium | reverse complement strand
GCCGGCCGCGGCCGCCGACGATTATCCGCCGCATCCCGACTCCGTCGTGCAGGCCGGCGTGCCGAAGGGTGAGACGCTTCGTTTGACGCTCGAGGGGTCGCGGGTCTTCCCCGGCACCTCGCGCGAGGTGCTGGTCTATGTGCCGCGCCAGTATGATCCGGCGCGTCCGGCCTGCGTGTACGTCAACCAGGACCGGGTGCAGTGGAATGCGCCCGTGGTGTTCGACAACCTGATCGCGCGCGGCGACATCCCGGTGATCATCGGCGTCTTTGTCGCGCCCGGGGTGCTCAAGTCCGCCGCCCCCGCCACCGCGCTCGACCGTTTCAACCGTAGTTTCGAGTACGACGGCTTGGGCGATGCCTACGCGCGCTTCGTCCTCGAGGAGTTGCTGCCGTTCGTGGAGAAGCAAAAGGCCTCCGACGGACGTCCGCTGCGGCTCTCGTCGCGTGCGGCGGACCGGGCGATCGGCGGATCCAGCTCCGGCGCGATCGCGGCGTGGACGGTGGCTTGGGAGCGGCCGGAGGCCTTCTCGCGGGTGTTCAGCGTGGTGGGGACGTACGTCGGCCTGCGTGGTGGCGACCGTTACCCGACGTTGATCCGCAAATATGAGCCGAAGCCGATCCGCGTGTTCCTGCAGGACGGCTCCAACGACAACAACATCTACGGTGGCGACTGGTGGATGGCCAACCAGACCATGCAGCGCGCGCTTGAGTTTTCCGGCTACGATGTTCGTCACGTCTGGGGCGAGGGCGGCCACAACGGAAAACACGGCACCGCCTTGTTTCCCGACGCCATGCGCTGGCTGTGGCGCGGCTGGCCCGAGTCCGTCCGACCGGCGGCGCCCACCAGGAACGCCGTGCTCTCCACGCTGCTCGTTCCCGGTGAGGACTGGACGCTCGTCGGCGAGGGCTACCAGCTCGCGGAGGGCCCCGCGGCCGACGCCAACGGCGCCGTGATGTTCACCGATATCCGTGCCTCCAAGGCTTATCGGATCGGCACGGACGGTCGCCCGGTCGTCGCGCGGGACAACACGGATCGCGCCAATGGCCAGGCTTACGGGCCCGACGGCACGCTGTACGTCGCCGCGGCGGGCAAGCAGCAGGTGGTGGCGATAACCCCGGGCGGGGCGCAGCGCATCGTCGCCGACGGGATCGCCGGCAACGACCTCGTGGTTACGCGCAACGGCAACATCTACGTCACGCATCCCCCTGCCGGAAATTCCAACGATCCGAGCCGGGTCTGGCTGGTGCGACCGGACGGCCGCAAGGAAGAGGTCGATTCCGGTCTGCGTTTTGCCAACGGCATCGCGCTCTCGCCGGACCAGTCGCTGCTCTACGTCGCCGACTATCGTTCGCACTGGGTTTATAGCTACCAGATCCGCGCTGACGGCACGCTCGCGCACAAGCAGCGCTACTTCCACCTGCACGAGCCGGACGACGAGGACATGAGCTTCGCCGACGGCCTCAAGGTCGACCGCGACGGCCGACTCTACGTTGCGACGCGCCTCGGCATCCAGATCTGCGACCAGGCGGGGAGGGTGAACGCGATTCTCCCGCTGCCCAACGGCCGGATCACCAACCTCTGCTTCGGCGGTCCGGCGTTCGACACGATTTACGCGACCTGCGTCGACAAGGTCTACCGGCGGAAGGTTAACACCCGTGGCACGCTGGCGTGGGAAGCGCCCCACAAACCCGCGGCGCCGAAGCTGTGAGCGCGCTTTTCGGTATCCAATCGGTGGAAACAGGGGCCACAGAAGTTCGAGCCGAGAGTGCGGAGGTTGAGTTGCGGTAGCGAGGTCGCCCCAACTTGGGTGCCGCGGCGGATGGAATGGGGAACGAAGGAAGGCGGGTCGTTACCGCCTTCCATTGCTTCCTTCCGCCAATTTCTTTGGAAAGCCCGTGAGGTAGCCGCGGGTGCTCCCGCGGATGGATTCGTTCGCAGGATCCAGCGGCGCAAAACGCCGGTCAGCGTTGCGCCGCAGGATGCCAGAGCCAGTGCCAGGGTTCGTAGCCGATTCCCGTTTCGCTGTTCCTCGGATAGCTGAGTCTGAAACCCAGCGTGGGCGCGCGGCGCTGCAACCAGGCGAAAGCGGGCGTGGTCTCGAAGTTTTCCTCGAGGTCGGTGAAGCCCGGGCAGCCGATGTCGAGCGCGCGTCCGGTGTGGTGCTCGCTGAAGCCGGGCGCGGCCACGTAGCGCAGGATTTCCGCGATCGGCTTCCCGTCGTCGAGTTTCCGGCGGATGATCTCGGTCTGCCGCGCGATGGAGCGGAAAGCCGACACCGCGATCAACTCGACGCCATCGGCCGCGGCCTCGTCCCGCAGCCGGCGCCACGCGGCCGCCGCGGGCGGGAGCAACTCCAGCCGGCGCCCGTCGGGATTGCGTCCGATCTCCACCAAGTCCTCCGGCGCCGCCTCCTCCTGGAGGGGCAGGTGCCGGGTCGCGGCGTAGTCGGCGGGAACGCCCAGCTCCCGGTGCAGTTCGCGCAGACGCGCGAGGTAGGCGGGGGCGGGCCCCATGGCGATTGATCGCGGCGGATCAGCCGCCGTGTTCCGCGAGCCAGCGCTCCGCCTCGATCGCCGCGGCGCAGCCCATGCCGGCCGCCGTGATCGCCTGGCGGTAGACGTGGTCGGAGCAATCGCCCGCGACATACACGCCGGGAACGTTGGTGCGCACCTGCGATCCGGGTTGCGGTTTGAAATATCCGCCGGCGTCGACCTCGAGCGGAGGTGCGAACGGCCCCGTGTTGGGCACGTGGCCGATGGCGACGAAGATGCCGCGGACGGGCAGCACGGACTCCGCGCCGGTCTTCACGTGGCGCACGCGCAGGCCCTTCACCGCGCCTTCCGGCACGCCCAATACCTCGACGGGCACCGTTTCCCAGACCATTTGGATCTTCTCATGGGACGTGGCGCGGTCAGCCATGATGCGCGAGGCGCGCAGCGTGTCGCGGCGGTGGACGAGGTAGACCTTGCTGGCGAAACGCGTGAGGAACAACGCCTCCTCCGCGGCGCTGTCGCCGCCGCCGAGCACCGCGACCTCCATCTTGCGGTAGAAAGCGCCGTCGCACGTCGCGCAGGTCGTCACGCCCTTGCCGCCGTAGAGTTCCTTCTCGCCGGGGATGCCCGTCATGCGCGGCGAGGCGCCCGTCGCGACGATGACGGTCTTCGCCTCGATCACGCGGTCGCCGCAGAAGAGCCGGCGGGGCATCGCCGAGAAATCGACCCGGTCGACCAGCGCCTGCTCGAAGCGGGTGCCGAAGCGCGTGGCTTGCTCGCGCATGCTCTGCGTGAGCTGGAAGCCGTCCACCCCGTGCGGGAAGCCGGGAAAATTCTCCACCTCGCTCGTCGTGGTGAGCTGGCCGCCGGGCAGGGGACCCTCGAGGACCAGCGGGTTGAGGCCAGCGCGGGCCGTGTAGATCGCGGCCGTGAGACCGGCGCAGCCGGTGCCGATGATGACGACGTTCTCGACGTTCGGGGAGGACATGCGGAGACGCGGAACTGAGGACAACCGCGCGGCGAGCGCAACCCCGGATGTGGCCGCGCGCGAAGGGCTTTCGCGCTTGCTGCGGTCGCGGCGGGAAACTCAATCGCCGCGATGGCTCGCCACGCCCTTCTCTCCGTCTCCGACAAACGCGGTCTGGTGGAATTCGCCACCGGCCTGGTCCAGCGCCACGGCTTCACGCTGCTCTC
>JBJTCH010000242.1:0-9553 GCA_046091745.1 Opitutaceae bacterium | reverse complement strand
GCTAAGGTGCTGATGCCGAGCCATGCACCCGAGCCAGACGCTGTCCTGACGAACCACGATTAGCACGTATGCCCATTCCTGTTTCCCGCCTCCTCCCCTGTGGCTGGCCCCTGGTGGGGCCGGCGAAGTCGGAAGCGCCTTCGGCCGATCTTCTTTTGGCATAGGCCGGGGTCACCGGACCCCGGCTACATCGGATGCGGAGCGGGAATCTCCCGTTCCGAAAGAAACCGAAAGTCTGAATTGTCCGGATCGGACATGTACCCAGGCAGCGCGAAGGCTGCCACCGAACCCTTTCCTATTTCCCGCTTCCTCTCCTGTGGCTGGCCCCTGGTGGGGCCGGCGGAGTCGGAAGCGCCTTCGGCCGATCTTCTATCGGCATAGGCCAGGGTCATCGGACCCCGGCTACATCGGATGCGGAGCGCTACCACCAGTCGTCATGCCTGCGCCTATCCGGTGTCACATCTACTCGGAAATGGGCATACGTGCTAATCGTGGTTCGTCAGGACAGCGTCTGGCTCGGGTGCATGGCTCGGCATCAGCACCTTAGGCGCCTCAGGTGGATACACGCGCGAGAACCGCTGGTCTTCATCACGACTTGCGTGGCGGGGCGCCGCAACCTGCTCGCCAATCCGGTGGCGCACGAAATCCTGCGTGAAGAGTGGATGGAGATGTCGAAACGGCGCGGATGGGCGGTCGGGCGTTACGTCGTCATGCCTGATCACGTGCACTTTTTCACTCGCGCTCGCGGTGTGGCCGCGGAGCCGCTCCAAGCGGCGATCGGAAGGTGGAAGGAATGGTCGGCCCGACGCATTGGACTCGCCTCGGGGCGACGGGGGAGCCTCTGGCAGTCGGAGTTCTTCGATCATGTGCTTCGCTCGGAGGAATCCCGCTCCACCCAGTGGAACTATGTATTCGAGAATCCCGTACGGTCCGGTTTGGTGACGTACGCCGAGAATTGGCCCTACTCCGGCTTCATCGATTTTGAGTGAGAAAGCGCCTCAGCTCATAATCTCTTATCAAAACGGTCGGATTCTCACTGAAAGCACCTCCATCGTTTAGCCCCCCTTCCCCGCCATGCCCCGTCTCTTGTTGTTCATCACCTTGGTCGTGTGCGCCGCGTCACGCGCGGCCGAGCCTTCGCTCATCACCGTCGCCGACCTGCTGAAGCTGAAGCAGCTCGACGCGCCCGCGCTTTCGCCCGACGGACGGCGCGTCGTCTACGTCGTGAAATCCATCGAGCCGCGCGCCGACACGCCGGGCGAGTGGGACTACCGCACACACCTCTGGATCGCGGCGACCGACGGTTCCTCACCGCCGCGCCAGCTGACTTTCGGGGCCGGAGGAGACGGCGACCCGGTCTGGAGCCCGCAAGGCGACCGCCTCGCGTTCACGCGCTCCGCCGAACGCGGCCGCGGCCAGATTTACCTGCTGCCGCTCGAAGGCGGTGAAGCCGCCCCGCTCACCAAGGTCGAGACCGGCGCCGCCCGTGTCCGCTGGTCGCCCGACGGCAAGCGCATCCTCTTCAACTCGTCGCTCAGCCCGGCGCAGGTGCGCGCGGCCCTGGAAAAGGCCGGCGCCAACACGGCACCCGGCTGGGGCACGGAACGCCCGGGCCGGAAGCCCAACGATACCAAGGCCCAGGCCGCCCGCGGCCGGGGCACCGAGGCACCCGCGCGCAAAGGCGGCGCCGGCAAGGGATCCGGCTCGCGCGGCGGTGGTGGCGGCGCGGCCGCGTCTCCCGCGAACGCGAATCGCGGTGATGCCGAAGGCAACGCGCTCGCCGGCGCCGACGGTTCCCTCGCCGAGCGTCGCGAGTGGCTCGCGCGCAATGAGTCGTCGGGCGACCCGCGATTGCTGACGCGTCTCAACTTTCTCGATGAACGCGATCTCAACCCCGACCTCACGTTCACGCACATCTTCGTGCAGGACGCCGATCCCGCCGCTGCCGCGAAGGACCTCACGCCCGGTTACGTGAGTTACCAAGGGGCCGAGTGGACGCGCGACGGCGCGGCTATCCTCGCCGGCGGCCCGTCCCGCACCGACCAGCATCCCGACCGCGTGGAGACCTCGCGCCTCTACCGCATCGACGCCGAGGGCCGCGGCGTGGACGTGTTTCTCGAGATGGCGGGACACAGCCTCGCGAATCCCCTGCCCTCGCCCGACGGAACCCGGGTCGCCTTCACCGCGACGCGCGGGGAGTCCTTCGGCTACGCGCCGGCCGTGGTGGGCGTGGCGCCGGTCTCGGGCAGCGCCGGACCCAAGCTGCTCACGGAGGCGCTCGACCGCAGCGCGGGGTTGCTCCGCTGGCGGCCCAACGGCTCGGAGATCCTGTTTGTCACACCCGCCAACGGCGGTTTTCCGCTGCACGCCGTGCCGGCCGCGGGTGGCCCGGTACGGCGGCTGACCCCGCGCGCCGACACCGGGGTCCGAGCCTTCGACATCGGCCGCGAAACCCTGGTGCAAGTCATCACGGAACCCGCCAATCCGGCGGAGCTGCACGTCGGCGATACGACGGGAGTCAGCGCGAAATCCCTTACCCGCCACAACGCCGCGTGGATCGCCGATCGCCGGCTGTCGGCCTACGAGGAGCACGCGCTGAAGAACGACCGCGGGATGGACGTGCAGTTCTGGACGATGCGCCCCACGCGCACCACGCCCGGAAAACGGCATCCCCTGCTGCTCCAGATCCACGGCGGCCCCTCCGCCATGTGGGGCCCGGGCGAGGAGTCGATGTGGTTCGAGTTCCAGTATTTCGCGGCGCGCGGCTTCGCGCTGGTGTTCGCCAACCCTCGCGGGTCAGGCGGCTACGGCGAGGCCTTCCAGCGCGCGAACCACCAGGACTGGGGCCGCGGACCGGCGGCCGACGTGCTGGCGGCGGCGGACTTTGCGGCGCGGCAGGATTTCGTGGATCCGGCACGGCAGGTCATCACCGGCGGTTCCTACGGCGGCTACCTCACCGCGTGGGTCATCGCGCACGACCAGCGCTTCAAGGCGGCGGTGGCGCAGCGCGGCGTGTACGACCTGCCGACGTTTTTCGGCGAGGGAAATGCGTGGCGACTCGTGCCGCGGGCGTTCGGCGGCCTGCCGTGGGAGCCGGAGACGCGACGGATCCTCGAACGGGAGTCGCCGATCACCCATGTCGCCGGCATCCGCACCCCCCTGCTCATCCAGCACGGCGACAACGACCGCCGCACCGGCTTCGTGCAGAGCGAGATGCTCTTCCGCAGCCTGAAGGTGCTCGGCCGCGAGGCGGAGCTCGTCCGCTACCCGCGCGCTTCGCACGAGATGAGCCGCAGCGGCGAACCGCGCCAGCGCCTCGACAGCTTGGTGCGCTACGAGGAGTTCTTCCGCCGCTACGTGGGCGAGGAGTGAACGAACACGGCCGCGAGTGTGCTGGAAAACAGAGTTGCCTCGCCGCAACGCCGTACCCACGTTCCCGCCCCTTTCCGGACGCTTAGCTCAGTTGGTTAGAGCACCTGCTTCACACGCAGGGGGTCCGCGGTTCGAGTCCGCGAGCGTCCACCATCTTGGATCCGGGATCCGCCGTTTCAGGACGGGATCCCGGCGACCAAGATCACACCGGCCGCCTCAGGGCAGATCGGTGTCGCCCATCAGGTAGCGGTCGCACTCGCGGGCCGCGCCGCGGCCCTCGTTGATGGCCCAGACGACGAGACTCTGGCCGCGCCGGCAATCGCCGGCGGCGAAGACGCCCTTCAGGCTGGTGGAGTACTTCTCGTGCTCGGCTTTGATGTTGGAGCGGGCGTCAGTCTCGAGCCCCATCTCCTTCACCAGCGCCTGCTCGGGCCCGAGGAATCCCATGGCAAGGAGGACGAGCCCGGCGGGACGGGTCTGCTCGGTGCCAGGGACCTCCTTCGGCACGAACTGACCCTTCTCGTTCTTCTCCCACTTGATCTGGACAGTCACGAGCTCCTTCACGTTGCGCTGGGCGTCGCCGACGAACTTCTTCACCGTGGTGAGATAAACGCGGGGATCGGCGCCGAATTTGGCGGCCGCCTCCTCCTGGCCGTAGTCGACCTTGAGGGTCTTGGGCCACTCGGGCCAGGGGTTGTCGGCCTGGCGCTCCAGCGGCGGCTTCGGGAGGATCTCGATCTGCGCGACGCTCCGGCAGCCGTGGCGGATGGAGGTGCCGACGCAATCGGTGCCGGTGTCACCACCGCCGATGACGACGACGTCCTTGCCGCCGGCGTGGATCGGACTGTGGGCGGCGCCGCCGTTGAGCACCGCCTTGGTGTTGGCGGTGAGAAACTCCATGGCGAAGTGGACGCCCTTGAGCTGGCGGCCCTCGATCGGGAGGTCGCGCGGCTGCGTCGCGCCGGTGCAGATGACGGTGGCGTCGAATTCCTTGAGGAAGATCTGCGGCTCGACGTTGTCGCCGACGTTGGCGTTGCAGATGAACTTGATGCCCTCCTTCTCCATCAGCCGGATGCGGCGCAGGACAACCTCCTGCTTATCGAGCTTCATGTTCGGGATGCCGTACATGAGGAGCCCGCCGGGACGGTCGGCGCGCTCGAAGACAGTGACGGTGTGGCCGGCCTTGTTGAGCTGGGCGGCGGCGGAAAGTCCGGCCGGGCCGGAGCCGATGACGGCGACCTTCTTGCCGGTGCGGGCGCGCGGGGCCTCGGGCAGCACCCAGCCCTCCTCCCAGCCCTTGTCGATGATCGATACCTCGATGTTCTTGATGGTGACCGGCGGGGCGTTGATGCCGAGAGTGCAGGAACCCTCGCACGGTGCGGGGCAGACGCGACCGGTGAACTCGGGGAAGTTGTTGGTCTTATGGAGCCGCTCGAGGGCCTCCTTCCAGAGGCCGCGGTAGACGAGGTCGTTCCACTCCGGGATGAGGTTGTTGATCGGGCAACCGCTGGCCATGCCGCTGATCATCTTGCCGGTGTGGCAGAACGGGATGCCGCAATCCATGCAGCGCGCGCCCTGCTGGCGGAGTTTCTTCTCCTCCATGTGGTGATGGAACTCCTTCCAGTCCTTCACGCGCTCGACGGGAGCGCGGTCGACGGGGAGTTCGCGGAGGTACTCGATGAATCCGGTAGGCTTGCCCATGGGGAAGAGGATTTAAGATCGGGATCGTTGGGTGGTGCGCGGGTCAGTTGCCGCCGACGCGCGAGAGGTCGCGGGCGTTTTCCTCGAACGCGGCCATCACAGCCTCGTCGCCCGTGAGGCCCTGGGCCTTGGCGCGGTCGAGGCAGGCGAGCATGCGCTTGTAGTCCTTGGGCATGACCTTGACGAACCGCGGCACGAACGAGTCCCACGCCGCGAGGATGGAGCGGGCGCGCTCGGAACCGGTGTGGTCGAGGTGCCGCTGGACCAGCGCGCGGAGGGCGGCGATTTCGCCGGCCTCCTCGAGTTTCTCGACGCCGACCATCTGGCCGTTCACGCGGCGGGCGAAGTCGCCGGACTCGTCAAGCACGTAGGCGACGCCGCCCGACATGCCGGCGCCGAAGTTGCGGCCGGCGCGGCCGAGGACGACGACGCGGCCGCCGGTCATGTACTCGCAGCCGTTATCGCCCACGCCCTCGACGACGACGTCGACGCCGGAATTGCGGACCGCGAAGCGCTCGCCCGCGAGACCGCGGATGTAGGCCTCGCCGGCGCTGGCGCCGTAGAAGGCGACGTTGCCGATGATCATGTTCTCCTCGGCGCGGAACGGCGAGGCGGCGGGCGGGTAGACGACCAGTTTGCCGCCCGAGAGGCCCTTGCCGAAGTAGTCGTTGGCGTCGCCCTCGATGGCGAGGGTCATGCCGCGGGTGACGAACGCGCCGAAGCTTTGGCCGGCGGAGCCGGTGAACTTCAGGCGGATGGTGTCCTCGGGCAGGCCCTTGGCGCCGTGCTTCCGCGTGATTTCACCGCTGGTGATGGTGCCGGTCACGCGGTTGACGTTGCGAATGGGCAGCTCGGCCGAGACCTTCTCGCCGCGCTCGATGCCGGGACGGCAGAGCTCGAGGAGCTTCGTCATGTCGAGCGAGCGGTCGATGCCGTGGTCCTGCTTCATCTGGCAGTAGCGGCCGACCTCGGGACCGACATCGGGCTGGTAGAGGATCTTCGAGAAATCGAGCCCCTTGGCCTTCCAGTGGCTGATGGCGCGGCGCGGCTCGAGGCGGTCGGTGCGGCCGACCATCTCGTCGATGGTGCGGAAGCCGAGCGGGGCCATGATCTCGCGCAGGTCCTCGGCGATGAACCGCATGAAGTTGACGACGTGCTCGGGCTTGCCGGCGAACCGGGCGCGCAGCTGCGGGTCCTGGGTCGCGACGCCGGCCGGGCAGGTGTTGAGATGGCAAACGCGCATCATGATGCAGCCCGTGGCGACGAGCGGCGCGGTGGCGAAGCCGAACTCCTCGGCGCCGAGCAGCGCGGCGATGGCGACGTCGCGGCCGGTCTTGAGCTGGCCGTCGGTCTCCACCGCGATGCGGGAGCGGAGGTTGTTGAGGACGAGCGTCTGGTGGGTCTCGGCGAGACCGAGTTCCCACGGGAGACCCGCGTGCTGGAGGGACGTCTGCGGCGAGGCACCGGTGCCCCCGTCGTAGCCGGAGATGAGGACGACATCCGCGTGCGCCTTCGCGACGCCGGCGGCGACGGTGCCGACGCCGACCTCGGAGACGAGCTTCACGCTGACGCGCGCGCGATGGTTCGCGTTCTTCAGGTCATGGATGAGTTCCGCGAGGTCCTCGATGGAGTAGATGTCGTGGTGGGGCGGCGGCGAAATGAGCCCGACGCCCGCGGTGGTGCCGCGGGTCTTGGCGACCCACGGATAGACCTTGGTGCCGGGGAGCTGGCCGCCCTCGCCGGGCTTGGCGCCCTGGGCCATCTTGATCTGGAGCTCGCGGGCGTTGACGAGGTATTCGCTGGTGACGCCGAAGCGGCCGGAGGCGACCTGCTTGATGGCGGAGTTCTTCGAGTCGCCCTGCTCGTTGGTCCACGTGAAGCGGGCGGGATCCTCGCCGCCCTCGCCGGTGTTGGATTTGCCGCCGATGCGGTTCATCGCGATGGCGAGCGTCTCGTGGGCCTCCTGCGAGATGGAGCCGTAGGACATGGCGCCGGTCTTGAACCGCCGCATGATGCTCTCGGCGGGCTCGACCTCGGAGAGCGGAATGGCGGCCTCGCCGGGCTTGAGCTCGAGCAGGCTCCGCAGCGTGCAGAGCGCGGCGCCCTGCTCATTGATGAGCCGCGCGTAGTTCTGGTACGACGTCTTGTTGTTGGTGCGGACGGCCTTCTGGAGCGCGTGCACCGACTCGGGTGTGAACAGATGGGCCTCGCCGCTGGAGCGCCACTGGTAGATGCCGCCGACGGGCAGCACGTGGCTTTCCACCGCGCGCTCAGGGTACGCGGCGCGGTGGCGCAGCAGCACCTCCTGCGCGATGACGTCGAGCCCGATGCCACCGACGCGCGAGGGCGTCCAGGTGAAGTAATGGTCGATGACGTCCTGGCGGAGCCCGAGCGCCTCGAACACCTGCGCGCCGCGGTAGCTCTGGATGGCGGAGATACCCATCTTGGACATCACCTTCACGACGCCCTTGGAGGCGGCCTTCACGAGGTTGGCGCAGGCCTTCTTGTGGTCGATGCCGGTGAGCAACCCCTCGCGGATCATGTCGTCGATCGTCTCGAACGCGACGTACGGATTGATGGCGCTGCAGCCATAGCCGATGAGCAGCGCGAAGTGGTGCACCTCGCGCGCGTCGCCCGTCTCGAGCACGATGGAGACCCGCGTGCGCAGGCCCTCGCGGATGAGGTAGTGGTGCAGGCCGGCGACGGCGAGCAGCGACGGGATCGGGGCGAACTCACGGGTGACACCGCGGTCGCTGAGGATGAGGACGTTGACCTCCTCCTCCTCGATCATGCGGCGGGCCATGGCGGAGAGCTCCTCCATGGACTTGGCGAGACCCTTCTCGCCACGGGTGACGCGGAAGAGAATGGGCAGCACGCCGGTCTTTAGGCCGGGCAGGTTGGTGCGGCGGATCTTGGCGAACTCCTCGTTGGTGAGGACCGGCCACTTCAGCTCGACGCGACGGCAGGCGGTGGGCTCGGGGTTGAGCAGGTTACCTTCGGAGCCCAGCCGGGTTTCGGCGGAGGTGACAATCTCCTCGCGGATCGAGTCGATCGGCGGGTTGGTGACCTGGGCGAACAGCTGCTTGAAGTAATCGTAGAGCAGCCGCGGCTTGTTGGAGAGCACCGCGAGGGCGGCGTCGTTGCCCATCGAGCCGATCGCCTCCACGCCGTCCTTGGCCATCGGCAGGAGGAGGATGCGCTCGTCCTCGAAGGTGTACCCGAAGGCGTTCTGGCGCTGCAGCAGCGTGTCGTGGTCCGGCGGCTCGATCCTGGGGGCGGCGGGCAGGTCGCCGAGGTGGACGAGGTGCTGGTTGAGCCACTCCCGGTAGGGATGGGCGCGGCAGATCTCCCGCTTGATCTCCTCGTCCTCGATGATGCGGCCCTCGGCGGTGTCGACGAGGAACATCCGGCCGGGCTGGAGGCGGCCCTTGCGGACGACCTGGTCGGCCGGGATGTCGAGGACGCCGGCCTCGGAGGCCATAATGACGAGGCCGTCCTTCGTGACGTAGAAGCGGGAGGGGCGGAGGCCGTTGCGGTCGAGGATGGCGCCGATCTGGCGGCCATCGGTGAAGGCGACCGAGGCGGGGCCGTCCCACGGCTCCATCAGGCAGGAGTGGAACTGGTAGAAGGCGCGGCGCTCGTCGTCCATCGACTCGTGGTAGGACCACGGCTCGGGGATCATCATCATCATCGCGTGGGCGAGGGGGCGGCCGGCGAGGACGAGCAGCTCGAGCGTGTTGTCGAACATCGCCGAGTCGGACCCGTTCGGGTTGATGATGGGGAGGATCTTCCGGATGTCCTCGCCGAAGAGCTCGCTGGCGAAGAGCGCCTGGCGGGCGTGCATCCAGTTCATATTGCCGCGCAGCGTGTTGATCTCGCCGTTGTGGGCGAGGTACCGGTACGGGTGCGCGCGTTCCCAGCTGGGGAACGTGTTGGTGGAGAAGCGGGAATGGACGAGCGCGAGGGCGGACTCCATCCGCGGGTCCTTCAGCTCCGGGAAGTACTGGTCGACCTGGTCGGTCGTGAGCATCCCCTTGTAGACAAGGGTCTTGTGGGAGAGGCTGGCGACGTACCAGTACTCGGCGCCGGGGAGCGTGGAGGTGCGGATCTCGGCGTAGCCTCGCTTGCGGACCACGTAGAGCTTGCGCTCGAAGTGGGCCTCGTCGCGGGTGTCGGGGCCTCGGCCAATGAAGGCCTGGCGCATGAAGGGTTCGACGGACTTGGCGGTGTCGCCGAGCATCGAGTTGTCGGTCTTGACCGTGCGCCAGCCGAGGGCCTTGAGTTCCTCGGCGCGGACGACCTGCTCGAAGCGCTCCTCGATCTTGCGGCGCATCGCGGCGTTGCGGGGGAGAAAGAAGAGGCCGGTGCCGTAGTGGCCGGGGGCGGGGAGCGTGATGCGCGCGGCCTCGCAGGCCTCCACGAGGAAGCGGTGCGGCATCTGGATGAGGATGCCGGCGCCGTCGCCGGTGTTGATCTCGGC
>JBJTCH010000241.1:0-2964 GCA_046091745.1 Opitutaceae bacterium | reverse complement strand
CCTCCACCTACGTCACCGGCACCAACCTCGTCGTCGACGGCGGCTACACGGCGAAGTGACGCCGGGCGCGCTTCCGGCGAGTGATGCGGTTCAGCGCGATTCGAGGCTGTACCTACCGGATATCCATGGCCGCCGTCACCGCCAAAGCCTTCCAGTCGGGAAACTCGCAGGCTCTCCGTATCCCGAAGGCGTTTCGCCTCAAATCGTCCACGGTCAAACTGATCCGGACCGCGGGCGGCTTTTCCGTGCACGATGAGCAGGCCCGGGCGAGCCGGATCCGGGCCTTCGCGGCGCTGGGGGGAAGTTGCCCTGACTTTCCGGAGGTCGCCGGCCATCAGGCGTCCAACATCAAACGCGACTGGGACTGATCTACATGCCGAACACCAACGCCTTCTCGGCGTATCTCTCCGGAAAGTCGCCTTCCCTCACCGCGCGGATGCAGGCGGAGTTCGCCGCCGGCTCATTGCGCCTGTCGGTCATGGTCATGGCGGAGCTGGAGTTCGGCGCGGAAAAGGCGCGGCGCCAAATGGGAACGACCCGCTTTATCCGCCGCGTGGAATCACTGCGCGGACAACTGGAGATGGAGCCGTTGGGACCGCAGTTCCCCCGGCATTACGCGCAGGTGCGCAACCAACTGGAGGCTGCGGGACACAAGATTGGCGATCGAGACACCCTCATCGCGTCCCACGCCTTGCTGCTCGGAGCCACTCTCGTGACCCGTAACCGCCGCGAGTTCTCCCGCATCGCGGGACTTCAAGTGGAGAACTGGGAGACCGATTAGCGTAAGTCCCGCTCACGGCGCCGCGCGGAACCATGCGAGCGGCACGCTCTTGAACTTCAACGAGAGGAGCTTCCCGCCTTTCGGGAAATCGTAGTGCGTCAGCAGCGCGCGGCCCTCGTGGAACGTCACGCTCGTGTAGGCGAACGTCGATTCGGGGTTGCCCTCGAGGTTGCGCGGGCGACCCCACGTCCGGCCCTCGTCGCCGGACACCATCGCCGCCAGCGGCGTGCGGGCCCCGCCGTGGTTGGCACCGAGCACCGTCTTCTCGGGATTGCCCCAGGCCACCTTGGGATTCCACACGAGCAGCCAGTCCCCGCCCGGCAGCGCCGCGAGCGTCGCGGGCGACTCCGGCGACTCGATGTCCCACGGCGCCGCGTCCGTCCACGTGTCGCCACCGTCGCTGGAGAACGACCGCCAGATGAACCCCGTCTGCGTGCGGATGATCTGCATCACCCGACCGTCCCTGAGCTCGACCAGCCCCGGCTCCATCGCGCCGCGCTTTGGCGCCGAGAGCAGGGTCCGGCCGCGACGCCACGTGCGGCCGTCGTCATCCGACAGGTGGACCGAAGTGCGGAAGTCGTCGTTCTTCGTCCAAACCTGCTTGGTCGAAGCCACCGGCGCCAGCAGGCGCCCGGAGCGGAGCTGGATCACGCGGGCGTTGTTCATCACGTGGTAGCCCGGGTCCGCGGTGACGAGCACCGGCGCTCCCCACGTGCGCGCGTCGTCGGTCGATCGGCGCACGTAGGCCTTCAGGTCGGTCAGTGAGTTCTTCTGGAGGTAGAAGAACAGCACGTCCCCCGTCCGCGAACGCACGAACGAGACCGACATGACGTTGGCGCCGCCGGTGTTTTCCTGGAGGGTGAAACGTGGCGCCCACGAGCGGCCGCCGTCGGTCGAGACCGCGGCCGAGATCCGCGCGGGTGCGTCATCGCGGGACCCCGCGTAGAAATCAGACCACGCAACCAGGAGGCTGCCATCGCGACGCACGAGCACGTCGGCCTCGGTGTTACGCGGATTGGCGTCGGAGGCGCGCGCGATGAAGGACTCGATGATCCCCGCTTTGTCCGCGGCGGCCGGAGCGGCTCCCGGCGCCGCCATGGCGGAGACGAGAGCGGCGACGAAAAGAACGCCCGGAAGATAATGCTTCACGATGGAATGCGGAGGGCTTGGGGAGCGGCGCTCAGAACTGCGTGCGCAAACCGAACGTGACCAGCGTGCCGAAGTTCTGGAAAACCTGCGGCCGCGTCCACGGCTGCGCACCGGCGCCGAAGCGTTCCGTGCGTTTGTTGGCGCCGTTCCAGTTGCGCGCGCCGCCGTAGAGCGTGAAGCGGCTCGAGACGCGGTAATCGAAGGACCAGTCCTGGGTGATCTGCGGCGCGACATAGGTGCGCGTCCCGGCCGGGATGGTCGCGCTCGCGGCGTTGAGCGCGCCCGTCACGCGGTAGGCGAAGGCCGTGTTGAAGCGGAAGGAGAACGGCCCGCGGTTGTAGCTCAGGCCCCAGTTGATGTTCTTGTGCGCGAACGGCGTGAAGTCGGCGGCGTTGGGACCGCTCGATTCGGCAATGGTCGCGTTCACGAACGTCGAGAGTCCGCGGGCCCACGCGGGCAGGAAGAAAAACGACTGCCGCCAGCTCATTTCGTAGCCCTTCACGGAGGCCTCGCCGCCGTTGGTCTTGGTGATGACCTCATAGTCGAGGTAGTCGTCGTTGAGGCCGAAGCTCTCGAGTTGCGCCAGGGTCGCCGGCGCGCGCACCTGCAGGAAGAAATTCTTCAGGTCCTTCCGGAAGAGCCCGAACGAAACCACCGCGCCCTTGATGCCGTAGGCCTCGAACGAGAGGTCGAAATTATCCGCCGACCACGGCGAGAGACCGGAATTGACGATCGTCGCCGTGCGCACGGTCGAGGTCGGATCGGAGACGGTGATGCCCGGAACCACCTCCGAAAGCGCCGGACGCCCCAGCGTCTTCGCGTAGGCGGCGCGCGCCACCAGATCCTCGGTCAGATAAAAGGTGCTGTTGATGCTCGGATAAAAGTCCGAGTAATCGCGCGAGGCCCGCGCGCCGCGCTCCTTGTAACGGAGCCGCGCGATGTCCATCGCGGTCCCCGGGACGAGCAGCGGGCGCCCTGAGGCATCCCGCAGCAGGTTGCCATTGGCGTCCTGCTGATAGGTGGCGCGGACGTTA
>JBJTCH010000240.1:0-8838 GCA_046091745.1 Opitutaceae bacterium | reverse complement strand
ACGTACACCAGGACGTTGTCCCGGTTGGCAACCGTCGCCGAATACGGGAACTCCTCCAGGAGGTTACCCAGCCGAGAACCGCGGATCGCCACATTTTGAGCACGGATAGCGGGCATCTCCGGTTCAGCCAAACGTTTGCCTAGCTGACCGGAAGGTCAGCGTTCTTACATGGAGTTTCACCGGTGGTTTGGGTTTTTGCGGACGGGGTTTCGGTGCTGCCCCGCCAGGCGCGATGGCTCGCGCCGACGGGAGCTTTCCAAACGGGGCACGGAAGTGGGGCTTGGGTTTCGAGCCTGCGGTACAGTACGGCGCGATTTGCATGAGCCGGGCTGTGGGCACCCTCGGCGTTTCCAATGCAGGACGGACGCGAGCGGCCCGCGGGAAGTTACCGGGTGGCAGGCAGCGGCTGCCGGGCGCCGGATCGCATCCGTTCCGGATGCCCGTTCAAGGTCCCTTGGACTGGAACCGCGCGAGGTCGGTGGCGGAGGGGTCGAGTTTCGCCGGGAGGTAGGAAAAAAGTCCGCGTCCCGCAGTCGGAAACGCAGTTTCACGTCGGCGGTGAGGACGGACTCCGGCAAGCGGTCGTTCTTCCACCGGAGCTCGTGGCGCGCAGCATCACCGGAAACGCCGAGTCTTGTTCGCCTCGCCCTTCCGCGTCACGACGACCCTTTTGGTCGTAACGCAAAACCGCATGCCGTGGCCTGTTCGGGGCGGCGTCACTCAGCCCCGTGGGATTCGATTTCGATCACGGGCACGTCTTCGTCTGTGGCTGGCCCCGGCGGGGCCGGCTTCGGCCGGAAGGACGTCTCGCGCAACGCTTCGCTGAAAGACGTTCAGGTATCAGCCGGGGCCACCAGGCCCCAGCCACAGGAAAGGATACCGCGGAGAATCCACGTTCACGGTTCGGTCGACCGGTGATGATTCGGTTTACAGCGGTGTTGCGTTGCGGGAGGTCGTGTCCCGAAATGAATTTGTAACGGCTTACCCCATGTTCGGAGCACACCGACATCCTTCGTTTTCCCGTGTCCGGCGGCTGGCGCTGCTGGCGCTGGCGGTGGCGGGTCGGGCTACCGCGGCCGCGCCCTCGGCGGAGGATCTGGTTTTCTTCGAGAGCAAGGTGCGGCCGTTGCTCATCGAGCGCTGCCTCGAGTGCCACGGGGAACAGAAACAGAAGGGCGGTCTGCGCCTGGATTCCGCGGCGGCGTGGCGAGCGGGGGGCGAGGGCGGCGTCGTGATCAATCCCGGCCAGCCCGACGCGAGTACGCTCATCGCCGCGGTTCGCTACACGAACGAGGACCTGCAGATGCCGCCCAAGGAGCGGTTGTCCGCCGACGAAGTCGCCGTGCTGGAGGAATGGGTGCGGCGCGGCGCGCCCGACCCGCGCGAGTCCGCGACCCCGATCGCGCGCAAGGCCGGGCCGATGACGCTGGTGCAGGCCCGCGCGCACTGGGCCTTCCAGCCGGTCGTCGCGCCGGCGGTTCCGCCGGGCGAAACGGGACAACACCCGATCGACCGCTTCCTCCGCGCCCGGCTGAAGTCCGAGGGGTTGTCCCCGAATCCCGCCGCCGATCCGCGCGCGCTGGTGCGGCGCGCGTACCACGTGTTGCTCGGCCTCCCGCCCACGTTTGAGCGCGTGGAGCGTTTCGCGGCCGATCCCTCGCCGGCGGCGTGGGAGCGTTTGATCGACGAGCTGCTCGCGCGCCCCGAGCACGGGCAACGCTGGGCGCGCCACTGGCTTGATGTCGCGCGCTATGCCGACACCACCGACAAGTCGACCGACAGCGAACGCCGCATCCCGTTCGCGCATACCTACCGTGACTGGGTGGTCGACGCGCTCAACGGCGACCTGCCGTTCGACCGCTTCGTGCGCCAGCAGATTGCGGCCGATCTGCTGCCCGTGGCGGAAAATCCGGACCTTCGCGCGCTCGGTTTCCTGACGGTCGGCCGGCGCTTTGAGGGCAACCTCGACGCCGATGAGCTGGTGATCGACGACCGTATCGACGTGGTGAGCCGCGGCTTCCTCGGGCTCTCCGTCGCGTGCGCGCGCTGCCACGACCACAAGTTCGACGCGGTGCCGACGGCGGATTATTATTCGTTGTTCGGCATCCTCGCGAGCACCGACGAGCCGATGGACCTCCCGGAGGTCGGCGCGGCGCCGGACAACGAGGAGGTGCGCCAGTACCGGGCGAAACGCGCCGAATTGCTCGCTTCGTACGACCGGCACATCGAGACCTGCGCGACGGCGGTGCGGCGGCGTCTGCGCGATTTGGCGGCGGAGAACCTGCGGTACCTCGTCGAGGAGTCGCCCAACCACCGCACGGTCGAGGGCTTCATCCCCCTGGACACCCCGCGCGGACTGCTCACGCGCGGCGGGCCGCCGCGTTGGCGGGCGCTGATCGAGGCGAGCGTCGCGCGCGGCGAGCGGTTCTTCGCGCTCTGGCCGGCGCTGCTGGCGTTGCCGCGGGAAGGTTTCGCGGATCGGGCGCGCGCGTTGATCGGGGCCGCCGAGGCGCAGCCGGCGGCGCATGATCCGGCCGTGCTCACGGCGCTGCGCCGCCAGCCGCCAGCCACGATGCACGACGTGGCGGACGCGTTCGGCCGCGTGGTCCGTGACGCGTTGGAGTGTCCGGCGGGCTCGGCGCTCGCGCGGATGATCAACGCTCCGGGCAACGCGCTGGACTTTCCGGAGGAGGAGATCCGCCGCGACGTGCTGCGTTTCGTGAGCGAGCACGAGCTCGTGCTGCGGCGCGAGGGCGAGGTGGCGGGCAGGATCCGCACCCAACTCGTGACGCTCGAGGCCGCGGCTCCCGTCGCGCGGGCGCAGGTGGTCGCCGCCGCGCGGGAGCCGTTTAAGCCCCGCGTCCTCACGCGCGGCGACCGCTTGAAGCCCGGGGCCCCGGTGCCGCGCCGGATCCCGCGCGTGCTGGCGATGGTGGACGACGGCGAGTTCGCCGATGACGGCCGGCTGCGCCTGGCCGCGGCGCTCGCGAGCCCGAGGAACCCGCTCACCGCGCGCGTGATCGTGAACCGCGTGTGGCAGCAGCATTTCGGCACCGGGCTGGTGGCGACCGCCGACGACTTCGGGGCGACGGGCGAGAAACCCTCGCATCCCGAATTGCTGGATCATCTCGCGGCGTGGTTCATGGAGCACGGCTGGTCGCTCAAGGCGCTGCACCGGCACCTGATGACCACCGCGGCATGGCGGCAATCGAGCGCGCCGCAGGCCGCCGCCATGGAAAAGGATCCCGGTAACCGGCTCCTGTGGCGGATGAGTCCGCGGCGGATCGATTTCGAGGCGATGCGCGACGGCCTGCTGCGCATCGCCGGCCGCCTCGAGGTGCGCCCGGGCGGACGCGGCTTGGCGCTGACGGACGACAACCTGCGGCGCGCGATGTACGGCCAGACGGACCGCTTCCGGATTCCGGCGCTCCTGCGGAACTTCGACGTGGCCAATCCCGACACGTCGATCCCGCGGCGCGCGGAGACGACGCATCCGCTGCAGGCGCTGTTTTTCCTCAACAGCCCGTTCGTCCTCGCGCAGGCCGAGGCGTTGAACCGCCAGCCGGAGATCGCCGAAACCCCCGGCGTGGCGGCACGCGCGGCGTTGCTCTACCGGCGTGTGCTGTGGCGCGAACCCGCGGCCGACGAGATCGCGCTGGCGGAAGGTTTCCTCGGCGCGGCGCCGGATCCGGAGCGCTGGACGCGGTTCACGCAGGTGCTGTTGCTGTCGAACGAATTTTCCTATTGCGAGTGAAGCGCCCCGCATGAACCCGCCGGCCCCGTTTTCGTCCCCGCTCTCGCGCCGCGAGATGCTGCGCCGGTGCGGCGCGGGTTTCGGCACCGTCGGGCTGGCGGCGCTGCTGGGCGACGTCGCGGCTCGCGCCGCCGAGGTCCCGCGGGCGGCGGATCCGCTGGCGCCGCGGGCGCCGCATTTCCGTCCGCGGGCGAAGCGCGTGATCCAGATCCTCGCGAACGGCGGTCCGTCGCAGATGGACACCTTTGATCCGAAGCCGGAGCTGACGCGTTTCCACGGCCAGCGCCTGCCGATTCATCTGGAGACGGAGCGCCCGACCGCGACCGCGCTGGGTTCGCCGTTCACGTTCCGGCGCTACGGCCAGTCGGGCCTGGAGGCCAGCGAGCTGTTCGCGGACCTGGCGGAGAAACACGCCGACGACCTCTGTGTGATCCGCTCGATGCACACCGACACCCCGGTGCACGAGAATTGCCTGCGCCTGATGAACTGCGGCGCGAGCATCATGGCGCGGCCGAGCATCGGCGCGTGGGTGACGTACGGGCTCGGCACGGAAAACCGTGACCTGCCCGGATTCGTCGTGCTCGTGCCGAAGGGCCTGCCGGTGGCCGGCGCCGACAACTGGCAGTCGGCGTTTTTGCCGGGCAGCTACCAGGGCACGTACCTCGAGACGCAGGACAAGTCCGCCGACCAGCTCATCGAGCACCTGCGCAACCCGGCGACATCACCCGCGGAGCAGCGGGCGCAGCTGGATCTCGCCGCGGCGCTCAACCGGCGTCATCTCGCCGGCCGCGGGGACCCCGCGCTGGAGGCGCGCATCCACAGTTTTGAGACCGCGTTCCGGATGCAGGTGGCGGCGACCGACGCGTTCGACCTCGGCCGCGAGCCCGCGCACGTGCGGGAGATGTACGGCGACACGGCGCAGGCGCGGCAGATGCTGATCGCGCGGCGCCTCGTCGAGCGCGGCGTGCGTTTTGTGCAGGTCTGGCATGGCACGCTCCAGCCCTGGGACAGCCACGACAACATCGAGAAGGCGCACCGCCGGCTCGCGCAGGAGAGCTGCCAGGGCATCACCGCGCTGCTGACCGACCTGAAGCAACGCGGCCTCCTCGAGGACACGCTCGTCATCTGGGGCGGCGAGTTCGGGCGTACGCCCACGGTGGAGCTTTCGCAGGGCGAGAAAGTCGGCCCGACGCTCGGCCGCGACCACAACCACCACGGTTTCACGATGTGGCTGGCCGGCGGCGGCGTGCGCGGAGGGATGACTTACGGGGCGACCGACGACTTCGGTTTCCGCGCGGTGCAGGACCGCGTGCACGTCCATGACCTGCAGGCCACGGTGCTCCACCTGCTCGGCCTCGACCACGAGCGCCTCACCTACCGGCACAGCGGCCGCGATTTCCGCCTGACCGACGTCCACGGGCACGTCGTGCGGAAGATCCTGGCCTGAGCCCGCGGGCCGGAAGACGCCGCCGCGGCGGGGTTCAGCGCGCGAGGGTGAGGGCGGCGCAGCCGGCGACGGCGATGATCCCGCCGGTCACCGCGCGGCGGGAAGGACGGTCGCCTTCCAACCAGAAGGCGATGGGCATCGCCAATAGCGGCGCGGTGGCGGCGATCGGCAGCACGAGGCCGCTCGGGGTGGTCGCCAGCGCCCATTGGTAGCAACCCACGCCGAAGACCGGACCCGCGAGGCCGTTGGCCACCATCCAGCGGTAATCGCGCCGGCGTTCCTCCGCCGTCGCCGCGGGTGCCGCCGGGAAGCGTCCCGCCAAGCGCAGCACCAGCAGCCAAACGACGAGGAACGCGAAACCCGCGAGGATGCGTTGGTACGCGGCGGTGAGGCCGAACAGCGCGTTGTTGGGCAATTCGCCCGCCGCGACCGCGGCCTCAAGCCCGCGGCGGCTCACGACGGCCCCGAGGCCTTGTCCGCACGCGGCGAGAAATCCGAAGAGAAACCCGATCGGCCGCACGGTCACCCGCGGGGGACTGGAGCGACTCGGCATGATCGCGAAGGCCACTCCCGTGATGATCACCACGCCCCACAACATTTGCGCGGGCGTGAGGCGGTGTCCCAGCCACAACCATTCCCCCAGCGCCGCGATCGGCGCGGCGAGGCATTGGGTCATGAGGACCGTCAGCCGCGAGCCGAGGAGCGGCAGGGCGGCGAACACCGCGATGTCGCCGAGCCCCATGCCGATGACCCCGCTGAGCAGGAACCACGGGACGCTCGCGCTCGCGAGGCCGCCGCCGAGGGTGTGCGCAAACGCCGCCAGCACCGCCACCGCGACCGTGAGACGGCCGAGATTGGCCCGTGCGCCGCCCAGCGCCCGCGCGCTGCGGTTCGCGCAGGTCGCGTTGAAGGCGAAGAAGAGGGCGGCGAGGAAGGCGGCGAGCATGCGGTCGTAAACCCGCAGCCATGAGGGAAAAGCGCGGGTTGTCCAAACCGCCGCTTGGATTTCCGCGGGAGAATGGGGCGGTTTTTGGGTGGCGAAACCGGGGCTTCGCGGGGTAGGGTTGCACGTTCGCCATGAAGCCCAAACGCCCTTCGTCACGTCCGGAAGACCTCAACGCCGCCCTCGCGGCCCGCAAGGGGCCGGTCTCCCGTTTCGTCGCCCGGCATTACCGGCATTTTAACTCCGCCGCGCTGGTCGACTCGGCCAAGGGCTACGAGGCGCACCTGCAGGCGGGCGGCAAGATGCTCGTGACGCTCGCCGGCGCCATGTCGACCGCCGAGCTGGGGCTTTCGCTCGCCGAGATGATCCGGCGCGACAAGGTCCACGCGATCGTCTGCACCGGCGCCAACCTTGAGGAGGATCTCTTCAACCTCGTCGCCCACGACCACTACGAGCGGGTGCCGCATTACCGGCAGCTCTCGGCCAAGGACGAGCAGGCGCTGCTGCGGCGGCACATGAACCGCGTGACCGACACCTGCATCCCGGAGATGGAGGCGATGCGGCGCATCGAGGCGGTGGTGTTGGCGGAGTGGGTGGCGGCCGACCGCACGGGCGAGCGTTGTTTCCCGCATGAGTTCATGTACCGCGTGCTGCGGAGCGGCAAATTGCGGAAGAGCTACCAGATCGACCCGCGCAACTCGTGGCTCCTGGCCGCGTGCGAGAAGAACCTGCCGATCTTCGTGCCGGGCTGGGAAGACGCCACGCTGGGCAATATGTACGCCGGGCACGTCATCAGCGGCGACGTCCGCAACGTCCACACGGTGCGCACCGGCATCGAGTACATGACCGTTCTCGCCGAGTGGTACACGCGCACCGCCCGCAAGCTGAAGACCGGCGAGGGCTCGATCGGCTTCTTCCAGATCGGCGGCGGCATCGCGGGCGATTTCCCGATCTGCGTCGTGCCGATGCTGCACCAGGACCTGCGCCGGAAGGGCATCCCGCTTTGGGGCTACTTTTCGCAGATCAGCGACTCCACCACCAGTTACGGCAGCTACTCGGGCGCCGTGCCCAATGAGAAAATCACCTGGGGCAAACTGGCCGCGAGCACGCCGAAGTTCATCATCGAGAGCGACGCCACCATCGTCGCGCCGCTCATCTTCGCCTGGGTGCTCGGCTGGTAAGGACTTCCGGTCCGGCGGGGAATTTCCGCGGTTGGGCTTTGCGGACGCCTGCCGGCTGTGCGTCCTTCCGCCGCCATGCCCAACGCCCTCGCCCGGGAGACTTCCCCGTACCTGCTCCAGCATGCCGACAACCCGGTCGACTGGCTCCCGTGGGGTGACGCCGCCTTCGAGCGGGCCCGGCGCGAGGACAAACCGATCTTCCTGAGCATCGGCTACTCGACCTGCCATTGGTGTCACGTGATGGCGCACGAGTCGTTTGAGAACGAGGCGACCGCCGCGCTGCTCAATGAGCACTTCGTCAGCATCAAGGTCGACCGCGAGGAGCGGCCCGACGTCGACCGCGTCTACATGGCCTACGTGCAGACGATGACCGGGCACGGCGGCTGGCCGCTGAGCGCCTGGCTCACGCCGGACCTGAAGCCCTTCTACGGCGGCACGTACTACCCGCCGGAGGACCGCCATGGCCGCGCCGGATTCCCGACGGTGCTGCGGGCGATCGCCCGCGGCTGGCGCGAGGAGCGCGCGAAACTGGTCGCCGAAGGCGAGCGCGCGCTGGGTCTGCTCCGGGCCCGCGCGGAGGGTCCCGGCCGGGCGGAGACGACCGAGCAGCTGGTGGAGGCGGCGGGTCGCGCCTTCGAGGAAGGGTTTCGTCATTTCCACGAGAGCTTCGATGCGCGGAACGGCGGCTTCGGCGGCGCGCCGAAATTCCCGCGGGCGTCCAACCTCGCGTTGCTTTGCCGGGTCGCCGCCCTGCAGGGCCGCGCCAGCGACCTCGGCGCGGAGGCGGTGCGCCTCGCGACGTCGACGCTGCGGGCGATGGCCCGCGGCGGCATCCACGACCACGTGGGCGGCGGCTTCCACCGTTACTCGGTCGATGACGGCTGGTTCGTGCCGCACTTCGAGAAGATGCTCTACGACCAGGCGCAGATCGTCGTGAACTGTCTCGAGGCGCGGCAGGCGACCGGCGACGAGCGCTTCGCGTGGCTGGCGCGCGACATCCTCGGCTACGTGAGCCGCGATCTCGCCGCTCCGGGTGGCGGGTTTTTCACCGCGGAGGACGCCGATTCGCCGGTGGCCGACGCCGCGGGCGCGATCACGGGTCATGCCGAGGGGGCGTTCTACGTCTGGACGCCGGTGGAGTTGCGCGCGGCGCTGGGCGACGACGCGGCGTTCGCCGCGTGGCACTTCGGGGTTGATGAGCAGGGCAACGTGCCCGCGCAGCTCGACCCGCAAGGGGAACTTCGCGGCCGCAACCTCCTCGTGCAGCGCCGCGGCCTCGCGGAGACGGCGCGGCGGTTCGGTCTCGATCCGGAGGCGGCCAACGACCGGCTGCTCTCCGTTCTCGAGCGCCTGCGCGTCGCGCGGGCCCGGCGGCCGCGGCCGCACCTCGACGACAAGGTGCTTACTTCCTGCAACGCGCTCATGATCTCGGCGTTCGCCCGGGCGCACCGTGTTTTGGGCGACCCGGAGTATCTCGCGGCGGCGACGGCCGCCGCCGACGTCATCGCGCGCG
>JBJTCH010000239.1:0-2601 GCA_046091745.1 Opitutaceae bacterium | reverse complement strand
CGCTCACCGACTGGCGCTTCAACGCCTGGGGCGGAAAGTACCGGCCGTACCATCGCGACGACGCGATTCCCGGATGCATCGCGCGGGTCCTGCACGTGCGGCGGTTTCCACGCGACATGCTGCTCGAGGGCGGCTCGATCGACGGCAACGGCCGCGGCCTGCTGCTCACGAGCGAGCAATGCCTGCTCAACCCCAACCGCAACCCGGAGCTCTCCCGCGCGGACATCGAGCGCGCGCTCCGCGAGATGCTCGGCATCCGCCGCGTGCTCTGGCTCGGGGAAGGCATCGTCGGGGACGACACCGACGGCCATGTCGACGACGTGGCGCGCTTCTTCCGGGCCGACGCCATCGTGGCGGCGAAGGAACCGGATTCACGCGACGCGAACCATCGCCCCTTGCGCGACGTGTGGGAACGGTTGGAGTCCTTCCGTACTCCCGCGGGAAAACGCTTCGAGCTCGTCCCACTGCCGATGCCGCGGGCCATCCGCATCAACGGCCAACGCGTCCCGGCGACCTACGCGAATTTCCTCGTGATCAACGGCGCCGTGCTCGTGCCGACTTTCCGTCAACCGAAGCGCGACGCGGAAGCCTGCGCCGTGCTCGCCGCGTGTTTCCCGGGTCGCGAGATCGTCCCCGTCGACTGCCGCGACCTCATCTGGGGGCTCGGCGCGATCCATTGCCTCACGCAACAGCAGCCCGCGTGAGAGCGCGCCGGGCGGGCTGAAGGCGGTTCGAAACACCTCCGGGTTCACCCCAGTCCCTTGGTGTCGTTTCGCGGTTCTCTCCCTCATCCGCGATATCAGCGCTGCTATCTCGCTGCGGAAGCGCGTCACGACTTCGGACTCTGAACCGCAAGATCGGGAAGTTCGGAGAGGCGGCAGAATATTTCCCTCCCGAATTTCCGTGGATTCCGCGGTCAACCAACGCAGAGCGGTCCATGAGGCCCTTCGGGGGTAGGCCTATCGGCATGGGCCGGGGTCGACGATCCAGCTACAACGAGCCATGGCCTCCTCATCCGTGTCCATCGGTGTTCATCCGTGGTTACTCACCCGCGGAGCGATTCAGGAGCGCCGTGACTCCGATCGATTGAACCGACTAATCTACTCCCATGTCCCGCCACACGATCTCCGCCCGGTTACTGATTTTCGCCGCCTCTCTCCTGTTTTCCGGGTGCGAGTCGTTGTCCGACGCCGCCGGCTCGGTCCGCGATCGGATCGCGGCGCGGGAGGAGACGCGTGAACGCACGTACGCGGCGGCGCCCCGCGCGACCTACGACGCGCTCAAATCGGCCGCGACGCAGATGGGCTACCGCCAAACCCGCGGCGGGCCGGCGCAGGGCGAGTTCGACGCGGTATCCGCCGTCGCGCCCGGAGAGCGCCACGGGAGCGCACGGCAGATCCTGATGAAGGCCCGCGTCACGGCGGGCCTCGACGGCAAGAGCGCCGTCGTGGGCGTCAGCCTGACGGAGGTGATCGAGGACGACTCGTCGAACCGCCCCGGGCTCGCCACGCGCACCGCGCTCCGCGACACGCCGCAGTACCAAGTGCTCTTCCAGCGCATCTCCGACCTCCTCGGCGTACCCGCGCAAACGCCCGGACGATAACCCGCGCACGAAGCGGGGTGTCCACGCCCCCGGCAGTGCGGTGGGCCGGGGATCAGTTTTCCGGGGTGATCAATTTCACTTCCGGGAAATACGTCCGGTACCGGGTCACGTCCCGCGTCACGAGGGTGAAACCCGCGGTTTCAGCGTGCGCGCCGATATAAAAATCAGGCAGGGGCGACGTGCGTTTTCCTCCCGCCTCCCGATAGGCGAGGAAGGCCCGGCTCGCCCGGAAGCCCGCCTCGTAAGGCAGCGGCAGGCGCTTGAAGACGGAAGGACGGAGGAAGTGGTCCAGATCCGCGGGGTTCAAAAAATGGGCGGCCAGCTCGGCGTAAATGCTCGGGTTGAGCGGAAGCGGTCCCGCGGCATGCGCCCGGGCGAACTGCCGCGCGGACCACTCTCCCCACGCCGGGTCATCGGTCAGGATATCCAGAAGCACGTTGGTATCGAGGAGGCAGGGCATCAGTCCTCCCCCCGGGTGAGCTTCATCCGCTCGTCGGTGGACTTGCCCTTCAGGGCACCCCGCGCCTCCAGCAACCAGCCGTCGGTCGCGTTCGCTCGGCGGCGTTTCGGGCGAAGGAGGACCTTGTCCCCGCTCGTGACAAACTCCACGGCGGTACCCGGCCTCATCCCGTGGCGATTACGTATGTGCTGTGGAATGGTGACCTGCCCCTTGCTGGTAACGAGCATGCTGTCAGTAATACCCATCCCGGTATTACCAGCAAGCTAAAGCTCCCGCGAGCGGGACGGACCGCGGCGTCATCCGACTACTCCCAGGGGTGCGAGAATCGCCGGCCCCCTCAGAAACTCCCGCGCAGGCCGATCGCCATCTGGATGCCGTACTCCTGCTCGGTGAACAGGCGGGCGTACGACGGCGTGAGGTCGCCGTAGCGCAGGAAGCGGAACGGCTGGTTGAAGACGTTGGTGGCGCTGGCGACGAACGCCAGATCGCGCGTGAGCTGATAGGTGCCGTTCACGTCGAGCACCGTGCGGGCCTCGAT
>JBJTCH010000238.1:0-15516 GCA_046091745.1 Opitutaceae bacterium | reverse complement strand
GTGGTGCCCGAGACAGGACTTGAACCTGCACGCCTTACGGCAACGGCTTCTAAGACCGTCGTGTCTGCCATTCCACCACCCGGGCGGGAAACGGCGGGACGTTCGCTTTCGCGGCGGGGCGCGGCAAGCGCCGAGTTGGTTCAGACGGTGGCGCGGACGCCGAGGCGCTCGCCCATGCGCGCGTAGGTCTCCCGCTGCTCGCGGCTCTGCGCGACCAGATCGTCGTCGAAACGGATCGAGCCGCGGGCGAAGAGCGTGATCACGCAGGAACCGCCGAACGCGAAGAGCCCTTTCTCGTCGCCCTTGGCCACCGGCCGGCCCGGCACGAAACTCTGCCGGATGCTGCCGACGTTGGTGGCGCCGACCTCGATCATCGCGACCGGCCCGAACGGCGAACCGTCGACCACGGTCACCTCGCGCTTGTTCT
Source organism: Opitutaceae bacterium (assembly GCA_046091745.1). Classification (GTDB taxonomy): domain Bacteria; phylum Verrucomicrobiota; class Verrucomicrobiia; order Opitutales; family Opitutaceae; genus ER46. The sequence continues at coordinate 15,089 of JBJTCH010000238.1, read as the reverse complement.
CGACCAGGTAACGGATCCGGCGGCGCAGCGCGATCGGGCTGACCGAGTAGAGCCATCCCTGCACGAGCCGTGATTCCCGGGGCACGCCGGCCACGGGAAAGTGGAACCGATGGTAGTCCACCGGGCACAGCCGCGAAATCACCATGGCGCCACCCGCGAAACGCGCCGCGAGTTCCTCGTCGTCGAGCAGCTCCCGCGCGGTGAACTTCGCGCCCTTCACGTAAAAACCCTCCGCGGCGTCGATGTCGGGAAACACGAGGTGGCGTCCGTCGGCTGGCAGCACCGCGACGTCGTCGCCGCCCGTGATCGGGCGGGCGCCGGGTTTCAACGCACGATAGAAGAAATCGTTGAACGTCTTGTAGTCGAAGGGCGACTTCGCGAACTCGTCGACGTCCAGATTGTACCGGGTGATGAACGGGACCACGCGAAGCGCACTCTCCGGTTTGCTCATCCGGCGTCCGAACCACTGCGAGAAGATCGCCCGCCGCGCGATCAGCCACACGGAGAGCCGGCCGACGGGGTTCCCGTAGGCGAAGCGCAGCCAGCCCTCGCCGAAGACCTGCTCCGTCTCGATGCGGCCGGTGCGGCGGTTGAGGAATTGGATGGGCGCGGCGCTCATGCGGCCAACATCCGCCGGGGCGTCGGCGGCGCAAAGCAGAAATCGACCCGCTTGCCCGCACTGGCGCCGTGTGCAGCTTGGCGGATATGGAAAACTTCACGTTCCACAACCCGACCCGCCTGCATTTCGGACGCGGCCAGATCGCCGCCCTCGACCGGGAGCTGCCCGCCGACGCCCGCTGCCTGCTGCTCGCCGGCGGTGGCAGCATCCGCGCCAACGGCGTCTACGACCAGGCACGTCGCGCGCTGGGAAAGCGGGTCGTGGTGGAGCATTGGGGCGTGGAGGCGAACCCCGACTTCGACACGCTGATGAAGGCGGTGGAGATCGTGCGCCGGGAAAAGCTTGAGTGGATCCTGCCCGTCGGCGGCGGCTCGGTGCTCGACGGCGCGAAGTTTGTCGCCGCCGCCGTCCCTTACCCCGGCGACCCCTGGGAAATCCTCACGACCTTCGGCGCGAACGTGAAAAGCGCGCTCCCGATCGGCGCCGTGCTCACGCTGCCGGCCACCGGCTCGGAGGCCAACGCCGCCGCCGTCATCAGCCGCCGCGCGTTGCGCGAGAAGCTCGCGTTCATCCACCCGACGGTCTTCCCGCGCTTCTCGATCCTCGATCCGGAAACGACCTTCTCGCTGCCCGCCCGCCAGGTGGCCAATGGCATCGGCGACGCGTTCTGCCATGTGATGGAGCAGTACATGACCTTCCCGGTCGGCGCGGCGGTGCAGGACCGCTTCGCCGAGGCGATCCTGCGCATTTTGATCGAGGAAGGGCCCCGCACCCTCGCGCAACCGAAGGACTACGACTCGCGCGCCAACCTCGTGTGGGCCGCCACGTGGGCCCTCAACGGCGCGATCGGCGCCGGCGTGCCCCAGGACTGGTCCACGCACATGATCGGGCACGAGCTGACGGCGCTGCACGACATCGACCACGCGCGCACGCTGGCGATCGTGCTGCCCAGCCTCCTCAACGTCGAACGCGACGCGAAGCGCGCCAAGCTGCTCCAGTACGCCGCCCGCGTGTGGGATCTGCACGGCGGGACCGAGGACGCCCGCATCGACGGCGCGATCGCGCGGACGCGCGCGTTTTACGAGTCGCTGGGCATCCGCACGCGCCTTTCCGACTACGGCGTGAGCGTGGAGACCGCCGCCGAAGTGGCCCGCCGGCTGAAGGCCCGCGGCATGGTGCAACTCGGCGAGCGCGGCGCGATCACACCCGCCAAGGTCGAGGAGATCCTGCGTCTCGCGGCTTGAGCGGGAGACGGGAAGGGTAAGCTGGGGAGACTCTGGAAATCAGGAACTCGGGGTTAGTTTGTAGGCTCTGTGGCTTCGGCGCCTCGTCATCCACGCTGCCTCACCCCGGAATCGGGTTTCTCCGGAACGATCCCCGTCGATCACGCCAGCGCCACATTCATCTGCGCCACCGGAGAAATCCGCGGCTCAAATTTGCGACCTGCAGAACAGCCCTCGGCCGTCCGATCGACGGCATAGTCCGGGGTCGGCTTCACGTCCCCTACACGGGCTGCCTTTCGTCCCGAAAAGCCGTCCCGGCATTCGTCAGGAAACGCGTGCGATGCAGCCGAGGGTGTTTACCCGCCTCAGGCGGGCCACCCTCGGATCGTCGGAAACCCCTTACGCCAATTCCCCTCACTCCCGTTCGCTTTCCGTCGCCCCTCCCGGCGCGACGGAACCGCGCCGGGAAATCTGCGGTTAAAAATGCGGAGCGGTTCAGGAATGCCTTGGGCCGTCGCGAAACCGATATCGTCCGCGGCTGGCAGCCGCGGCTACACCAGATCCCGGAGTAGCCAGTGCCCGAATCTTCCGCGTTTTCCGGGGATTCCGTGGGCCGCCACCGCCTCGGTTTCGTGACTTTGGTGGGTTTCGTGGTTCCCCTGCTCTACGGAGCGAACTCGGCTGAGCGCCTCAGGGCTGCACGTTGCCGTCGCGGTCGAGGCGGATGAGCTCGCCGCGCTTGAACGCGCGGCCCTGCACCACGCAGTCCCTTGAGACCAGGGCGCTGGAGAGGTTGCCGTTCCCGTGGAAGAAAACGCCGCCTTGGTTCCGGCCGACCAGCGCTTTGCCGATCGCGCGCAGGACGCCGCCGGCCGACAGGCACGGCACACCTTGGATCTCCTCGTCGCGCGCCAGCCACGCGAGGCGCAGCTGTCCGTTGGGGTGAAATCCCGTCGACCAGTGGGTGCCCTTGCCCAGGCACAGGTGCCCCTCGATCATCGTGTTCTCCGGCAGCAGGCAGTTCCGCAGGCGGCCCCCGCCGTCGAAAACGACCTCCGTGCCCTTGGGCAGAGGCCGGCCCGAGAGCACCGCGCCCGCGGCATCGAGATGGCATTCGCGCAGGCGACCGTCCTCGTGGACCGAAACCCGCGTGCCGGCCGGCAGCACATTGCCCGCGATCTCATGCTCACGCGCGAGCGTCGCGCGCTTGAGGCGGCCGCCTTCATGAAACTCCACCTTCCCCGAGCAAGGCATGCCGTCGATCAGCTCGGTGCCGACCACGGTGCGGCTCGGGGCCGCGCCGGCGAAGGAAGCGAACACGAAGGCGAGGACGGGCCCAAGCCGGAGGGCGCGGCGCAACGGGTTCGGCTTCATGGGAAAAGCATGAGCCGGAAGCGGCGGCGCTCAACCCCGCCTTGGCGGATCGTGGGGCAAATCAGGTTTTCCCCGCGGCCCGACCGGGATCGGCGACGGCCGCCGCGGCCACGGGCTTCATGAAGAGTTCGTCGCCCTGGACGGAGAAGCGCACCTCGGTGCCCTCCGCCACGTCGCCGCGGATCAGCGCCCGGGCGAGCTGCGTCTCGATCCGCCGCTGCAGGAAGCGCTTCAACGGCCGCGCGCCGAAGACGGGATCGTAACCGCGCTCCGCGGCCCAGGCCTTGGCCTTGGCATCGAGCACGACGCTCACGCGGCGGTCGGCGAGCCGGCGGTTCAAGTCGGCCAGCAACAGGTCCACGATCGAGCCGATCTCCTCCAGCGTGAGCGGCTTGAAGAGGATCGTCTCGTCGATCCGGTTGAGGAACTCCGGACGGAACGCCCGGCGCACCTCGGTCATCACACCCTCGCGCACGTTCTCGGGGATGGTGTCACCCGTCACACCCTCGAGGAGATGGCGCGAGCCGAGGTTGGAGGTGAGGATGATGACGGTGTTCTTGAAATCGACGGTGCGGCCCTGCGCGTCGGTGATGCGACCGTCGTCGAGCACCTGCAGGAGCACATTGAAGACGTCCGGGTGCGCCTTCTCGACCTCGTCGAACAGCACCACGGCGTAGGGCTTGCGCCGCACCGCCTCGGTGAGCTGCCCGCCCTCGTCGTGGCCGACATAGCCCGGCGGGGCGCCGATCAGCCGCGCGACGCTGTGCTTCTCCATGTACTCCGACATGTCGATGCGCACCATCGCCGCCTCCGCGTCGAAGAGCGTCTCGGCGAGGGTCTTCGCCAGCTCCGTTTTTCCGACGCCGGTGGGGCCGAGAAACAGGAAGCTCCCGACCGGCCGGCGGGGATCCTTGATGCTGCTGCGCGCGCGGAGGATCGCCTCCGTGACGAGGTTCACCGCCTCGTCCTGCCCGACCACACGGCGGTGCAGGACCTCCTCGAGCCGCAGCAGCTTCTCCTTCTCACCCTCGACGAGGCGCGTGACCGGAACGCCGCTCCACTTCGAGACGACCTCGGCGATCTCCTCCTCGGAAACCTCCTCCTTCACCAGCCGCGCGGCGGCGCGCCCCTCGCGCTCCAGCCGCTTCAACTCGGCCTCGAGCTGCGGGAGCCGGCCGTGACGGAGCTCCGCCACGCGGTTCAAGTCATAGGCGCGCTCCGCCTTTTCCATCTCGAGGCGCGCGGCCTCGATGTCCTCGCGCAACTTGCGCGTGCGACCGACGGCCGCCTTCTCGCCCTCCCAGGCGAGCCGGATGCCCTGGGCACGCTCCCGCGCCTCGGCGAGCTCGCGCCGCAAAGTTTCAAGCCGGCGCGCGCTGGCCTCGTCCTTTTCCTTCGCCAAAGCCGTCTCCTCGATCTCCAGCCGCAGCACGCGGCGCGTCAGCTCGTCCAGCTCCTGCGGCATCGAGTCCATCTCGGTGCGGATCATCGCGCACGCCTCGTCGACCAGGTCGATGGCCTTGTCGGGCAGGAAGCGGTCGCTGATGTAGCGGTGCGAGAGCGTGACGGCGCTCACCAGCGCGTTGTCCTGGATGCGCACGCCGTGGTGCAGCCCGAAGCGCTCGCGGAGCCCGCGCAGGATCGAGATCGCGTCCTCGACCGACGGCGGATCGACGGGCACGGGCTGGAAACGCCGCTCGAGCGCGGCGTCCTTCTCGACGTGCTTGCGGTACTCGTCGAGGGTCGTCGCGCCGATGCAGTGCAGCTCGCCGCGCGCGAGCATCGGCTTGAGCAGGTTGCCGGCGTCCATCGCGCCGTCGGTCTTGCCCGCGCCCACGATGAGGTGGAGCTCGTCGATGAACAGGAGGATGCGCCCCTCGGCCCGCCGCACCTCCGCGAGCACGGCCTTCAGGCGCTCCTCGAACTCGCCGCGGTACTTCGCGCCCGCCACGAGCGCGCCCAGGTCGAGGGAGAAGATCGTGCGGTCCTTCAGCCCCTCGGGCACGTCGCCGCGCAGAATGCGCTGCGCGAGGCCCTCGACGATCGCGGTCTTGCCGACGCCCGGCTCGCCGATGAGCACCGGGTTGTTCTTCGTCTTGCGCGACAGGATGCGGATCGTGCGACGGATCTCGTCGTCGCGACCGATGACGGGGTCGAGTTTGCCCTTTCGCGCCTGCGCCACGAGGTCGATCCCGTACTTCTCGAGCGCCTGGTAGGTCGCCTCCGGGTTGTCGGTGGTCACGCGCTGCGCGCCGCGCATCTCCTTGAGCGCGCCGAGCACCTTGGCGCGATCGAGGTCGAAGCTGCGCAGGAAACGCCGGAAGGCGTCGGGCTTCGCCACGTCGATCAGACCGAGCAGCAGGTGCTCGACCGACACGAATTCGTCCTTGAGTTTCGCGGCCTCGGCCTCGGCGCGGGTGAGCGCCTCGTTGACGGCCTGGGTGACGTAAACCTTGGAGGCGTCGACGGCCCCGCTGACCTTCGGCAGGCGGTCGAGCTCCCGCTGCACCGCGAGCTGCGCGGCGGCCGCGGAAAGGCTGAGCTTCTCCAGCAGGCCCGGCACGATCCCGCTCTCCTGCGTGAGCAGGGCGGCAAGCAGGTGCCACGAGTCGACCTCCGCGTGCGATTCGCGACGGGCGACGGCCTGCGCCTCGGTGACAGCCGAGCGCGACATCTGGGTGAGTTTGGCGAAGTCCATGATGCCCCCGCCCTCGCAGGGAACGGGCCAGGCCGCGACGGGGTTTTCCCGAGGTGGAAACCAGCCGTCTTCCCCGCGGAGGGACAGGCTGGGTCACGACGGCGCAGCGTCGCGCGCCAAGTTGGCGTGCCCGCGGTCCGATCGACTACGGGCTGATCTCGTAAACCTCGACGATGCCCACGCCCGGCGCGGCGGGTTGGTCGCGGTCGGGATTGGGATCCCGCAGTTCAAAGGGCCGCACGATCACCGTGTAGGCCCCGGGAGGGAGATCCAGCATCACGCACGGCTCACGGCGGTTTCCGGGAGCGTGACCCGTCGCAAAGATGGCCTTTTCGCTGTAGGTCACCACGAACGGCTTGAAGTCGTTCTCGGGGCTGGCGCCACCCTCCGCCCCGGTGCTCCAGTCGTCGTTGCGCACCAGCGCGAGCCCGGCCGCGTTGCGTAGTTCGAGCTCGGGGTCGTCGAGCACGCCGGTGAGATTGAACGGCGCCCGCGCCAGCGAGGGACCGAGGACGCGGATGAGGACGCGTTTCGTCGAGCCCGGCGCGCCCTGGACATAGAATCCGCCGTGCATCTCGCGGCCGGCGCGGTCGGCGTAGCCGCGCGTGGCGAGGTTGATGATCTTCGCGGAGTCGCGGTTGACCTCGTAGGCCTCGGCGAGCGCCACGCCCGTACCACCGCCCGCCCCTTCGATCACCGCGGTGTAGGCGCCGGCTGCAAGCGTGAGGAAAGCCGCCGCATCCAGGCTGCCGGTGGCGAAAGGGAACGCACCGAGCCGAGCCGCGGTGGTGGAAATTTCCGCCGCGCCGCCCTCGCGCGACTGCAGCCACCAATGGTCGTTCTCCGCGACCAACGCTCCGGCCCGGTAGATCGACAACCGCGGGTCGGCGAGCGCCCCGGTCACGCCGAAGCCCGCGAGCGCGGGCCCGGCCGCGCGCACCAACACGGTCTTCGGCAGCGGACCCTGCACCACGAACCCACCGATCAGCACCTGGTCGTCGCGCCCCACCCACGCGCGCGTCGCCACGTTGATGAGCGCGCCGGCGTTGGCCGGCCCCTGGGTCTGCAGGCGGTAATTCGCCGTCACGAAGGCGGTCTGCTCGATCGTGAACGCGTTGTTCGACTGACCCGGCTTGCCGGCCGCGACGCCGATCGGGGCGTTGACCGGAGACGGCACCACGACGTCGGGGTTCGAGAAATACGCGAGCTCCGTGCCCGGCGGATAGGCCATGATGTCGCGGTACTGCCGGCCGTCGGCCCCGAAGAAACGGTAACCGTAGCTGTAGGAGTAAGCTCCCTCACCGCTCAGCGCGTTGCCGCGGTCGTGGGCGCAGCCGAGCACATGGCCGAGTTCGTGGGCGATCACGTTGCCCGAGGTGGCCGACCCGTACTGCACGACCGAGAACGCGTAAAGGGGGTTCGTGTTGTCGGCCGGATCGTCCAGCAGGAAGCTGAGCCCGCTGCTGAGCGCGTCGTTGCGCTGCAGGACGAGGCAAACGACGTCGGCCCCGGCGGCGTCGCGCGCCGCGTGCACGTCGTCCATCTTGCCGTCCGCGGGCTTGTACAACGCGGTGAGCGCGTCGTCCTGGACCTTGGTCACCAAACTCAGGTCCTCGTCGTAACGCGTCTCGTGGATGCGCACGAGCTTCACGCGGGCGGTGATCAGGCTCGCGTCGAAGGCGCTGTTGATGCGCGCCACGGCGAGGTCGAACGCGCTCTGGAGCGCCGCCGTGCGCGCCGCCCCGGCGAGCGTCGGCAGCACCGCCTCGGTGTAGGCTATCAACAGGTGGATCTCGGGCCGCTGGGGATTGCCCGGCGCGGCGGCGCTTCCGGCCGGCGGCGCGAAGGTCGAACCAAGCACACCCGCGGCGCGGGGCGGCGGGCGCTCGCCACCGCAGGCGAGCAGCAGCTCCGGTTCCACCCGGTAAAATTGCGCGACGCCCTCGGCCGCGGACCGGAGCACGAAGCTGCCCAGCACCGGGTCCTCGATCACCGCGTGCAGATGGCCCTCGTTCCACGCGAACAGGGCGCGGCTGCCCGCCCGGCCCTCGATCCGGCCGGCGTTCGTCCAGCGATCGGCCCCGAGCATCTCGCTCGCGCCGAGCGTCACCGTCACGCTCCCACCCCGCGGCAAAGGAACCTCCACGCGGCTTCCCTCGCGCCAGAACGGCGACTGCTTGCCGCCGAGCCACGCGCGATCGATCGCGACATGCCGCACTTCGCGCGAGGGCGCCGGTAACGCGGCGTCGATCGAGGCGGCGTTGAGTGGATTCACGAAGTGGAAGATCCACCGCGCACGGCCGTTCGTCGCAGGCGCGGCCGCCACCGGCGCCTCGTCGCGGGCGGTCACCTGGACGGACACCGAACCCTCCGCCGCCGGCGCCACCCGGGAGGAGGCGGCCGGACGCACCTCGCGCGTTGTCCGCGAGAAGAGCGCGAACAACAGCACGAGGGCCGCGACCAAGGTCGCCAGCCGCGGAAATGAAAAACGAAGGTTCAAGCGCTCGCCTTGCCCTTGCGCGCCGGCAGGCCCGCGATCACCACGCGCAGCTGCGCGGCATGATCAGCCGTGTCCACCTTGGGGACCACCGCCAGCACCCGCCCGTCGGCCTCCAGCACGTAGGCGGCCCGCGCGGGACCAGTGAATTTCCGGCCGTACATCGATTTCTCCACCAGCGAATCCGTGGCCTGCGCGAAGCGATCTCCGGGGTCGCTGACCAAGGTGAACGGGAGTTTCTTCTTTTCCCCCTGGCGTGCCTGCGCCGTCGCGCCGTCGCGGCTCACGGCGATCAAGCCGTAACCCGCCCGCGCCAGCTCCGCGGCGAACCCGCGCAGGCTCTCAACCTGGCGGTCACAACCCGGCGTGCCGCCCTTCATGTAGGCCGACACGACGGTCCGCCGGCCCAGCAGGTCGGCGAACGCGGCTTCCCGCGAGCCCTCGGCTTGGCTCCACGCATGCACGGGAAAGGAGAGGTCAGGTCTGGCTCCCGTTTCGATCATGCCGGGAAATGAGCTTCCGTCGCACGGCGGGTCAAATCCCGTCCCGGCAAAGGCAGGGAATGAGGCTTTGACGTGCGCCGCGAAGGTTTCCAAGTTCGCCCCGAATGAAGTCGGTCAAAGTCCCCGCGCTGGAGCTCTTTCTCCACGAGATGATACCCCTCGCCAAGGCGATGGGCGTCGGCGTGGAGGTGAGCGATGACCGTGCGCTGGTGCTGACCGCGCCGAAGGAGCAGAACCGCAACTCCCTGAACACGGCTTTCGGCGGCAGCCTCGTCTCCCTCGCCACCCTCGCGGGCTACGGCGTCGTCTGGGAGTTGATGCGCAACGAGCGCGGCGCCGAGAAGCCGGCCTGGAGCATCGTGGTGAAGGAAAGCCGCGCCGCGTACCGGCGCCCCGTCATCGGCGACCTCCGCGCGATCTGCGAGCGCCCCGCCCACGCGGCCATCGCGGAGTTCAAGGAAGCCCTCGCCCGCTACGGCAAGGCCAAGCTCAAGTTGAAGGCCTCGATCGTCGAGAACGGCGTGACCGCCGTCGACGTCACCGCGGCGTTCGTCGTGACGCGCTGAGGCGCGGCGCGCGGACAGAGTTCACCGAGGACGCGGCTTTCCCGGCTGCATTTTCGTGCGGCGAGCGGGGGGAAGCCATCAGGCACGTGGCGATTCAGAACCATGCCCAGCCCCGGTGTCCGCGGACTTATTCGAGGTCTCCTTCACCCGGAGGGCCGGGAATTCCTTCCGCCAAATTCCCTCTCTCCCTTTCACTTCTAGCCCCGCGCCCTGACCTTCGAGACCGCGGCAAAGAAGGAAGCTTGGGCGAAGAACGGTCCCTCATCCCTCCCGGCGCGGCACAGCCGCGACGGGTCAGATGTGCTTGGAGTCGGTCTCGTCCTTGCGGACGTAGCCGCTGTCCTGACGCTGGAAATTGACCGCGTTCTTCTTGAGATAGGCCTGGTAAACATCGTCCGCGGTCATGCCCAGGGTCTGGGCGAGCGAGACGAGGAAGTGGAACAGGTCGACCACCTCGACGCGGGCGTTTTGCTCGTCAAACTTCTGGTACTTGGCCCACCACTTCCAAGGCACGCTGTCGATCAGCTCGGCCGTCTCCTGCTGCATCGCGCGCGTGTAATTGAGGATCCACTTGGCCTTTTCCTCGTCGGTGGGCGGCGGCAGATTCACGCCGATCCGCTGGTTCAACGCGTCCTGCATGCGGAAGATTTCCTCGAGCTTGTCCATGGACCGCACGCTGCCCGCGCCGCCGCGCGCTTGGCAAGCCGCTTCACCGCCGCGGGGCGGCTGGGCCGCGCCACGAGAGATGAGGGAAAGCGAGAGGGAGTGAGGGGATCCAGATACCGGGTCTCCCGCCGGATCCGTGTGAATCCGCGTCCATCCGTGGTTGCCACCCCGCGGCGCGATAGGGAAGCGCATCACGACCCCCATCGCTTGGAACAGAAGACTTGGAAGCTCGGAAAGGCTTACCGCCGCTTCCTCATCCGCGACATCAGCGAAATCCGCGGTCAAAGTCGCGGAGCGATTCGGAAACGTCTTCGGCCGTAGAGCTCTCTTCATTGTCCGGGGCAAACAGCCCCGGCTACATCAAGCCGCTGCCATTCGTGTCCCTTCGTGTCCCTTCGTGGTTCACCCGCTGGCGAGGGACCAAGGGCACAGCAGACCAAAGGACCAAGGGACTGGATCCGTGTGAATCCGCGTCCATCCGCGGTTGCTCCCCCGCGGAGCGAGTCGGGGGCGCGTGGCCGCGCCCGTTGAAGTTGGAAGTTGAGGTTGAGGTGGCGGACGGGACCAAGGGACCAACCGACTAAAGGACGAAGGGACGTGCGCATCAGCCTGATGAGCTTGAGGTGACGGGCGGTCGGACGCGTGGCCTGAACTTCAACTTCAACCCTCAACTTCAACGCGTCCGCCGACGGCGGGCGTCCCATCCGCCTTATCCGCGCCATCCGCGGCCAAAAACGCGGAGCGAGAAGGGAAAGCGTCACGATCAGGGGCTTTGAACAAAAGGCCGGGAAGTTCGGAGAGGGAGAGCTGTTTTCCTCATCCGTGTTGATCCGTGTGCATCCGTGGTTGCTCCCCCGCGGAGCGAGTCGAGCGCGCGTTGCGGCCCGCGATCCGCGGCCACGGGAGGAATTGCCACTTGCCAGCAGGAATGGGGAACGCGACCCTGACCCCTCGCGCCCCCGTCGAGCCTTCAAACGCTCCGGCGGACGCGAACCCCGCGAACCGCCCGCGCCTCCGCGCCGGATCGCCCTAAACACAACAACACACAGACATGTCAGATCATGAAAAGTCAGGCGCGCCGGCTCCGGCCCCCGCCGACTTGTCCGCCCCGGCCTCCGGGCCCGCGGACTCCGCCGCCCCCCAGGCGGCCCCCGCCAGCAGCCCCGCGCCAGCCTTCGGCTCGTTCGGAAGCACTCGCGGTTCGGGTCTGGCCCGCGGCAAACGCCCGGCCACCAGCGCCCCCGCCAGCACCCCGGCCACTCCGGCCGGTTACAAGCCCAGCTCCCTCGAGGTGATCACCCCGAAGAGCGAGTACCGCAACCCGTTCACGGGGGAAACCTCCGTGGCAACGCCGCCTCCGGCCGAACCCGCGGCTCCCGCCCCGGTTCCGGCCGCCGCCGCGCCGGCTCCGGCGCCAGTCGTGCCCGCAGCTCCACCGGCGGCAGCGCCGGCCCCGGCCGCGCCCGCGGCTCCGGAAGCCAAGTCGGAGATCAACATCCTGCCGCCGGAATCCACCCGCCGGTCGGAGGTTCGCTGGGAAGCTCCCGGCGCCGCCCCGCGGCGCGAGGAGCGCGGCACCTTCCAGCCGCGCGATCGGCGGGACCGCCGCGATGGCGGCCCGCGCGAACCCCGGCGCGACGAGGGCCGCTTCGAGCCGCGCGAACCCCGGCGCGAGGAGCCCCGTCTTGAGCCTCGTGAACACGCCCCGCACCGCGGTGACGAACGCAAGGAGGAGGCCCCGCGGAAGTCGGGTGGTTTCTTCGGTTGGCTGAAGGGTCTCTTCCGCAAGAAGGACAAGTCCGCGCCCCGCGGCGAAGGCGAGCACCGCGGCCACCGCGGCGGCCGCGGGCACGTCGGCCAGCGCGACGATTCGCGCGGACCGCGTCCCGAGGGCCAGCACGGCCACGGCGAAGGCGATCAGGGCGGTCAACGCCGCCGTCGTCGTCGCGGCGGCCGCGGCCGTCGCCGCGATGGCGACCGGGGCCCGCGCCCCGAGGGCCAGCAGGGCGGCGGCGCGATCTGATCGACCGCACCGCTTCAGCCTTGCGCACGGCCGGACCGGCCGCGCAACTCACGGGCGCCCGCCTCCGCGGGCGCCTTTCTTTTTTTCACCGCGCTCCATGGCCGATCTGATCGTCAACGGCGGCAAGCCGCTCTCGGGTGTCATCCAGCCTTCCGGCAACAAGAACTCGATGTTGCCGATCCTGTGCGCGACCCTGCTCACCGACGAGCCGGTGACACTGCTGAACGTCCCCGCGATCACCGACGTCGAGAAGCTGGTGCGTTTCTTCCAGGAGCAGGGCTCGCGCGTGAACTGGGACCAGCCGGCCGGCCGCATGGACATCGACCACCGCGGCTTCAACCCGCGGCGCCTGCGCGGCGAGGTTCCGGCCGGCATGCGCTCCTCCGTGCTGCTCTTCGCCCCGCTGCTCCAGCGGATGCGCCGGCTGACGTTCCCCTCCAACGCCAAGGGCTGCTCCCTCGGTATCCGGGAACTGGATCCTCACCTGGAGATCCTCGAGAAACTCGGCGCGACGGTGAGCCGGGAGGGAGGGCTCACGCTGAAGCTGGGCAAACGGTTCCGGGCCGCGCGCCACTGGCCCGACTACATGTCGGTGACGGCGACGGAAAACTTCGTCATGGCCGCGGCGCTCGCCCGCGGCACCTCGACCCTCGTCAACGCCGCCAGCGAGCCCCACGTGCAGGACCTCTGCCAGGTGCTCGTCGGGATGGGCGCGCGGATCTCCGGCCTCGGCACGAGCCAGCTCGTGGTCGAGGGCGTCGACCGCCTGCGCGGCGGCACGTTCACGATCAGCACCGACCATCACGAGGTCGTCACCTTCCTCGCGCTCGGCGCGATCACCGGCGGCGAGGTGCGGGTGCGCGACTCCCTGCCGCACCACTTCGACCTGATGACCCGCGCGTTCGCCAAGCTCGGCGTGACCGTGGAGCACGAGGGGACCACCGCCCGCGTGCGCGCCCGGCAGCCGCTGGAGATCGAGGCGCCGTTCACGCCGAACCTGCTGCCGAAGATCGAGGCGGCCCCGTGGCCGTATTTCCCCGTCGATCTCCTGCCCTGCATGATCGCGCTCGCCGTCCGCGCGAAGGGCGCGATCCAGTTCTGGAACAAGGTTTACGAGGGCGGATTCACCTGGATGCCCGAGCTCGCCAAGTTCGGCGCCCACGTCGTGGTCAGCGACCCCCACCGCGTGATCCTCTTCGGCGACCGCCCGCTGCGGCCCGCCGTCGTCGACGCGCCCTACAGTATCCGCGCCGCCGTGGGGCTGTACATGGTCGCGGCCAGCATCCCGGGGAAATCCATCGTGAAGAACGCCGACACCATTCGCCGCGCGCACCCGCGTTTCGTCGAAAACCTGCGGAGCCTCGGCGCCGACGTCGAATGGCGCGAATGATCACCGCCCCCACCCGAGGAATCCCGTGAGCCCGCCCCGGAAGGAAAAAACCGAAGCCGCGCCGGCGCCCGCCGCCGCCACCGGCCTCGGCTACATCTCCAACACGCTCTCCGCTCCGGTCTCGCCGGCCGAGGCCGCGTTGCGTCCGCTGTCGTTCGGCGATTTCACCGGCCAGCCCAAGACGGTCGAGCGCCTGCAGGTCATGGTCGGCGCCGCGCGCCGCCGCGGCGAGCCGCTCAACCACGTGCTGCTCTCCGGTCCGCCGGGACTCGGCAAGACCACGCTCGCGTTCATCCTCGGCCAGGAGCTCGGGCGCAACGTGCGCGTCACCTCGGGTCCGGTGATCGAGAAGGCCGGGGATCTCGCGGGACTGCTCACCAATCTCGAGGAGGGCGACCTCCTCTTCATCGACGAGATCCACCGCATCCCGAAGACGGTCGAGGAATACCTCTACTCCGCGATGGAGGACTTCCGCCTCGACATCATGATCGACCAGGGGCCGAACGCCCGCAGCGTGCGCCTCACCCTGCCGCGTTTCACGCTTGTCGGCGCCACCACCCGCAGCGGCCTGCTCACCGCCCCGCTCCGGTCCCGTTTCACGCTCCAGACGCGCCTGGAATATTACGACCACGCGACGCTCCAGCAGATCGTCCGCCGCAGCTGCGGGCTGCTCAAGGTGACGATCGACGAGGACGGCGCGGGCGAGATCGCGCGCCGTTGCCGCGGCACGCCGCGCATCGCCAACAACCTCATCAACTTCGTCCGCGACTTCGCGCTCGAGCGGGCCGGCGGCGAGGTCACCAAGCCCGTCGCCGCACGCGCGCTTGAATTGCTCGAGATCGACGCCGCCGGACTGGACGAGATGGACAAGCGGATGCTGCGCGTGATCGCCGAGAATTACCGCGGCGGCCCCGTCGGCATGAGCACGATCGCCGTGGCGGTCGCCGAGGAGGCCGAGACGCTCGAGGAGGTGCACGAGCCATTCCTCATCCAGGAAGGTTACCTCCAACGCACCCCGCAGGGCCGGGTCATCACCGCCAAGGGCTACGCCGCGATCGGCCTCCGCGCCGCCACCGGCGACGGCCAGGGCTCACTGCTCTAGGCACGCCGGGGGCGAAAAAGCCGCCGCCGGAAACCCGCCGCAAGCAGCGGGGGATTTCCGGCGGTGGATGGACTCCGGGGCCGGTCGCGGCCCCGGAATTTCCCCAGGGGTCACTTCTTCGCGACCGCGACTTGGAACGTCTCGATGGCGCCGAGGCTCGATACCACGATCACTTCGGAGGGCGCAGCGGCCACATTGGTGGCCGTGTAGGTGTAACCCGAGGCGCTGCCGCTGCGGGTGGCTGTGATCGGCGACATGTCGTTGGCGTAGAGGGTATAGGCAGGGGCCGTCACCGAGGTGTCTTGAATGGAGCTGGCGAACTTCACCACGAGCGACTTCGCGGCCGGCGTGTACAGGGCGACCGGGCTGCTGTAGGCGGGCGAAAGGATGCCATCGGTCACGGCGAGGGGGAACAGCGCGCCCTTGTC
>JBJTCH010000237.1:0-5400 GCA_046091745.1 Opitutaceae bacterium | reverse complement strand
CGCGCCGCCTTGAGCGCGGGATAGAGACCGGCGGAAACGCCGATCACCGTGCAGGTGAGCAGTCCGATCGCGGCCCAGTCCCAAGGAAAAACCACGGCGGCGTTGAGCCAGACCGCAAGGGCGTTTCCAGTGACAACGCCGAGGAAAATGCCGGCGATGCCGCCCGCGAGGGAAAGGGCAACGGCCTCGATGAGGAACTGCATCAGGATGCTGCGCGAGCGGGCGCCGATCGATTTGCGGATGCCGATCTCCTTGGTGCGCTCCGTGACGCTCACGAGCATGATGTTCATGATGCCGACGCTGGCGGCGAGCAGCGCGATGGCCGAGATGACGAGGGCGCCGGCGCGCACGATATCGGCCACCTGGGCGAAGACGGCGATCAACGAGTCGTTGGAGTAGAGCTCGAAGTCGTCCTCATCCTCAGCCTTCAGGCTGCGCACCATGCGCATCGCGGTGATGGCGCGGTCGACCGTCTCGTTGTAGACCTCCTGTGACGGCGCCTGCGTGGCGATCGTGACCGAGAAACGCGCGGCGCCGTGGTCGGAGAGGAAACGGGTGATCGGAGTCATCACGATGTCGTCCTGGCTCTGCCCGAAGTTGCTTCCCTTGGCCGCGAACGTGCCGATGACGGTGTAGGTGCGCGAGCCGACCTTGATCATCTTGCCGAGCGGCGACTCGGCGGGGAAGAGCCGGCGCAGCACGTCCTGCCCGATGATGGCGAACGGCCGCCCGAGATCGACGTCCTCGGGGGTGAAATTACGCCCCGCCTCGATGGAGTATTGGTTGGCGGCAAGAAAGTGCTCGTTGGTGCCGCCGAAGTTGACGCCCGGCTCGGTCTTGCGGTTGGCGTAGGTGACCTGGACGGGGCCGTCACGGTTGAAGACCTTGAGGCAGACGACATCGCTCCAACCCTCCATCAGCTGCCGGTAGCGCTGGGCCTGCTCGAGGGTGATGTTGCGCCGCTGCTCGACCCGCCGGCGGTTCTCCCCGCTCAGCTGGATGCCGTTGGGGTACTTGCCGATCTGGAACATGTTTACCCCGAGGAAACTCAACCCCGTCTCGATGGAGCCCCGCATCGCGGACACCGTCGTCATCACGCCGATCACCGAGAACACGCCGATGGTGATGCCCGACATGGTGAGGAAGGACCGGAGCTTGTTCACGCCCAAGGAGCGGAACGCCATGCGGAGGATCTCGGAGAGGAGCAGGGGCGGGGGCGGTTACTCGTACCGCAAGGCCTCGACCGGATCGAGACGCGAGGCCCCGAGCGCGGGTGCGAATCCGGAGATGACACCGGTGAGAATCGAAACGGCCATGCTCACGATCATCAGGCTTCCGGAAAACTCGACGGGCAGTTCCGGCAGGGCGCCGCTGATGCCGAGGCAGGTGACATAGGTGATGGCGAGCCCGACGGCCCCGCCGATGAGGCAGATCGAGACGGCCTCGATGAGAAACTGGAGCAGGATGGTGCGCCGCCGTGCGCCGAGGGCCTTGCGGGTGCCGATCTCCTTGGTGCGCTCCTTCACGCTCACGAAGGTGATGTTCATGATCCCGATCGCGCCGACGAAGAGCGACAGGCCCGTGATGAAGAGGCCCGCCACCGCGATGCCGGTCTTCACCGGATCGAGCTGCTCCTTGAACGCCTGCTGCTGGTTGATCGAGAAGTTGTCGCGCTCCGCCGGCAATTGCCCGCGCACGCGGCGCATCGCGCCGGTCAGCTCCTCCTCGGCCTGAGTCAATTTGGTTTTGTCCGTGACCTTCACCCGCAGCTGCAGGTCCATGCGGTTACCCCATAGCTTCCGCATGGCGTTCAGCGGAAGAATGATCTGGTTGTCGAAGCTGAACAGCCCGAGGAACTCGCCCTGCTTGGCGAGGACACCGACCACCGAGAAATGCTGGCCGCGGATGTCGACGGTCTGCCCAAGCGCGGGGCGGCCGGGGAACAGATTCTCCGCCACGCCCGAACCCAGCACGCAGACGAGGCGGCCGGCATTGGCCTCGAACTCGGTGAACAGCCGGCCATCGGCGACATCGGCCGTGACGATGCGCGAGTAATCGGCGTTGGTGCCGAACAGCATGATGCCGCCGAGCTTCACGTCGCCCGCCTTGACGCTGGAGCCGCGGGCGCCGACGGGCACGGCCACCTCGAGAAGGGAACCGGGCGTGGCCTCGAAGATGCGATTCAGCCGCTCCGCCTGCTCCAACTGGATGGCGGGACGGTTCACGTAATTCCACCAATCGGGCACGCGGCGCCACGGCCACCGCTGCACGTAGAGAACGTCATCGCCCAGGAGCGCGAGACTGCGGTTGAACCCAATGTCGATGCCGTTGATCGCCGTGCCCATGAGGGTCACGGCGACGATGCCGATGATGACGCCCAGCGCGGTCAGCACCGAGCGCATCGCGTTGGCCCGGATCTGGCTGAAGGCGATGCGGAACGACTCGGTGAACTCGTAGATCCCGCGCGTCACGCTCCGGGCCGCTCGTCCCGCTCGATCAGACCATCCCGCAGGCGCACGATGCGGCGCGCGTGGCGGGCGATGTCCTCCTCGTGGGTGACGACGATGATGGTGTTACCCTGATCGTAGAGCTGCTCGAAGAGCGCCATGATCTCCTCGCCGGTGCGGGAGTCGAGGTTGCCGGTCGGCTCGTCGGCGAGCAGGATCGAGGGACGGTTCACGAGGGCGCGCGCAATCGCGACGCGCTGCCGCTGGCCGCCGGAGAGCTCGTTGGGCTTGTGGTGGACGCGATCGCCGAGGCCGACGTTCTTCAGCGCCTCCATGGCGCGCTCCCGCCGCTCGGCGGGACCCACGCCCGCGTAGACGAGCGGCAGCTCGACGTTGTGGAGCGCGTCGGACCGCGGCAGCAGGTTGAAGGTCTGGAAGACGAACCCGATCTCGCGGTTGCGGATCTCGGCGAGCTCGTCGTCCACCATGTGCGCGACGTTCTTGCCGTTGAAATCGTACCGGCCGCCGGTCGGCGTATCGAGGCAGCCGAGCATGTTCATCAGCGTCGATTTGCCCGAGCCGGAGGGCCCCATGATGGCGAGGTACTCGTTGCGTCGGATCTCGACGTTGACCCCGCGCAGAGCGTGCACCGTCTCGGCCCCCATGCGGTAGAGCTTGGTGACACCCTCGATCCGGATGACGAGGTTGCCCGGCGGACGATACGACCGGGCGGCGGCGACAGGAGGGAGAGGCGCGATCATGGGGTTGGAACGGTTCCTGGCGGAGACGCCGGCGAAGGCGTCCCGGCGTCAGCGCGTTTCGCCCTCCTTGACCGGCTTCGCGATGGTCACCGCCATGCCGTCCTTCAACTGACGGCTGATGGCCGCGTAGCTGCCGGCGACAACGACGTCACCGGGCTTCACACCGGACTTCACCTCGATGTGCGTGGTATCGGCGATGCCCACCTCGACGTTCTGCTGGCGAACCTTGTCGCCCGACTTGATGAAAACGACCTTCGCCAAAACCTCCCGGCTGCGTCGCGCCTCGCGCTTCTCGGCGGCGGCATCGAGCCCGGAGCCGGATTTGTTCTCGGCGTCCTTCGCGGCCTTCTTCTGCAAGTCCTCGGTCGTCATGCCGCCCGTCGCGCGCACGGTCACGCTCTGGATCGGCACCGCGATCACGTTCTCGACCGTCTGCGTCTCGATGTCGGCCGTGGCGCTCATGCCCGGCCGCAACTGCACGCCCGGGTCGCTGATGCGGATCTTCACGAGGACGTTGGTGACGTCGTCGGACATCGCCGCGAGCTGCGAGGCGGCGCCGCTCCCCTGGGCCGACGAGCTGATCTCGGAGACCTTGCCGCTGAATTTGCGGGAGGGATAGGCATCGATGGAGATGACCGCGCGGTCGCCGACCTTCACGTTGACGATATCGTTCTCGTTCACGCGCACGCGCAGCTCCATGGCCGCGAGGTTGGCGACGCGCATGATCTCGGTGCCGGCGAACGAGCCCGTGCCCACCACCCGCTCACCCACCTCGCTGTTTTGCGCGCTAATGGAGCCGTCCATCGGCGAGTAGATGACGGTCTTCGACAGCTGGTCGCGCGCCTGGCTGAGGGAGCCCTCGGTGCGCTTGATCTGGGCGAGAGCGTTGTCGTACGTCGCCTGGGCGACCTCGACGGTGGGGCGCGCGGCGGTGAATTCGGAGTCGGAGATCAGCTTCTTGCCGAAGAGGTCCTCGGCCCGCTTGAAATCCTCCTGCGACTTCGCGAGCTGGGCGCGCGCCTGCACGGACGAGGCGCGGGCGGCGACCAGGTTGGCTTCCTGCTGGTCGACTTGGGACTGATAGAGGTCGGGCTTGATGCGCACGAGCAGGTCGCCCTTGCGAACTTTTGCGCCCTCGGGGAGCGGCATCTCGATGATCTCACCGGCGGCCTCGGTGGAAATCTTCACCTCGACCTCGGGCTGGACCTTGCCGCTGGCGGTGACGATCTGGGTGATCGTCTTCACCACCGCGTCTTCCGTGGTCACGGCGACGGGTTTCGTCTCGCCCTTGGAGCGAAAGTACGCGGCGGCGCCACCGCCGCCGAGCAGCAGAAGCCCTCCGAGGACGTACCAACCCATGCGCGATTTACGCGGTGCGGGTGCGGAGGCCGCGCCGGAGCCGGCTTGGACTCCGGCGGCGGAACTGGCGGTGGCGTTGGATTGCAAAGTCAGCGAAGCGTGCATCGAGCGGGAGCGAAAAAAGATTGGTCGAAAGGATATGGTAATGCCGGAAAGGGCAAACCCGGCGGCCAGAACACGCCAAACGCCTTAAAGTCGCGGCTCGCCGGGGATTTTTCGCCCGCGAGCCGTCAATCAGGAGCGGGTCAGCCCGCCTGGTCAGCGTACCGGGAGATCTTCACCACCGAATACTCCTCCTCGGCGGCGCCGGACTTCACCTTGACCGCATCCCCCACCTTGCGGCCGACGAGGGCCGCACCGAGGGCGGTCTTGTAAGAGATGATGTGGCGATCCGGGTCGCCATCCCAGGCACCGAGGATGGTGTAGGTGGTAGCGGCGCCGCTGGCGGCATTGCGCACCTCGACGACCGCGCCGACGCCGACCTGATCGACCGAAGCGTCCTTGAAGTCGGTGACCCGCGCGCGGGCCAGATCGCGCTCCAGCTGGGCCTTCTGGGCCATGAGCACGCTCTGGTCCTGCTTGGCCATCTTGAACTCGGAGTTCTCACGAAGGTCGCCGTGCTCGCGCGCGACGGCGATAGCCTTGGAATTCTCCGGGATCTTCTAGGAGACGCTCAGCTCGTACTCCTCCCGCTTGCGATCGTAGCTGGAGCGGGAAACGAGCAGCTGCTCGTCGCGTCCCTCCGCGTCGGCGGCGACCAGCGACTGGATGGTGGGGAAGATCTTGATGAAGCGGGCGAGCAGCGACTTCTTGGTGAGTTCCTCGAAGCCCTG
>JBJTCH010000236.1:0-18391 GCA_046091745.1 Opitutaceae bacterium | reverse complement strand
GTGCCTGACCGGAGCTCGTGCGACGGATGGTGTGGTTGCGCGTGTCAGCGACATAGATGACCCCGGCGGAGTCCACCACGACGCCGAGCGGCTGGCGGAAGCGGGCCGCCGCGATGACGCCGTCGGCCGAACCGGCGGAGCCGGCGGTTCCCGCAAGCGTGGTCACCGCGCCCGCCGGGGTGATCTTCCTCAGGGTATTGTTCTGGGTGTCAGCGACGAAGACGTTGCCTCCCCCGTCAACCGCGACGGCGGAGGGCTGGTTGAAGCGGGCCAGCGCTCCGGTGGCATCGGTGCCGCCGGACGACCCCGCGGTTCCAGCCAGGGTCGAGACGGTCGTGGTCAGGTCCATCTTGCGGATGGTGTGGTTCACGGAATCCGCGATGTAGGCCACGCCGAGGGCGTCGATCGCGATGCCATAAGGATAGGAGAAGCGGGAAGCCGTTCCGAAGCCATTGAGGGATCCCTGCTGGCCGGCGGTGCTACCGGCGACGGTGGTGACCAGACCGTTCAGGTTCACCCGCTTGATGGAGTGGTTGAAGGTGTCGGAAACGAGCAGGTATCCGAGCGGGCTGTAGGCGATTCCCGAGGGATACAGGAAACGCGCCGCCGAACCCGCGCCGTCGGCGTTGCCGCCCACGCCCGGCGACCCCGCGAGGGAGCTGGTGGTTCCGTCGGGGGAGATGACGCGGATCGTGTGATTGTAGGTATCGGCCACGTAGACGACGCCCGTCGGCGAAACCGCGACGGAAGTCGGCCCGCTGAATCGGGCGGCCCCGCTGGCACCGTCGGCACTGCCACTTGCACCAGGGGAGCCCGCCAAGGTGGTGACCACTCCGGCGGCCGAGACTTTGCGGACCACGTGATTGGAAACGTCCGCCACATAGAGGTTGCCGGCTGAATCGAGGGCGATGCCCGAAGGGGCGTTGAAGCGGGCGGCGGTTGCCGTGGCGTCAGTCGAGCCGGACTGACCCGCGCCGCCGGCGAAAGTCGAGATGACCGTGGAGTTGCCCAAGGTGAGCGTGGCCTGGTTGCTTGTGGCGGAACCGGCCGCGTTGGTGGCCACCACGCGGAAGGAATCGCCGGCCAACCCGGACGTCATGCGGCCGATGACCAGCGTCGCGGAGGTGGCGCCGCTGAACGTTCCATCGTTGGAGAGGTCGACCCACGTGGCGGAACCGGAAGGAAGACGCTGCCAGAGGAAAGTCGGCGTGGGTGAGCCCGAGGCGGCCGCGGTCAGGGTGACCCGCTCGCCGAGGGCGGGAGTGGCGCTGGCCGGCTGGGTGGTGATCGCGGGGACCGTCATGACCACGAGGGAGAAAGTCTGGTCGGTGTTGGCGGCCGCGTTGCCCGCGCGGAAAACCAGCGAGATCGTGGATCCGCCACCGGAGGACGGTGTACCGGCGAGGGTCGCGGTCGTGGAGTCGACACCCGTGGAGGTGGTCGTCAGGGCGACGCCGGTCGGCAGCGAGCCGGAGAGCAGCGCGATCGTCGGGGCGGGAAATCCGGAGGCGGTTACCGTGAAGGTTCCCGCGGCGTTGAGCGTGAAGCTGGTCGACGCCGCGCTGGTGAAGGCGGGTACCGACTGGACCGTCAGCGTGGCCGGGTTGGAGTTGACCGTACCCGAGGCGTTAGTGGCCACGGCGCGGTACTGGTAGCCGTTCATGGCGGTGGTTACACCCGCGACCGAAAGCGAAGCGGTGGTGACGCCCGAGTAGTTCGCGTCGTTGAAGAGCGTGACCCAGCCGAGTCCGGCGTTGACCTGCCACTGCAAACCAGGCGCCGGGTCGCCGGAGACGACGACCGAGAACGCCGTGGTCGAGGCGGTGGGCAGAGTGACGGTCGCGGGCGACGGGTGGGTCGCGACCGTCGGTGCCGTCTGGGCGAAGGCCGCGGCCGGACCGGCGATCAGACCGAGGGCCAGCAGGGCGTAACGCAGGATCGGGATCAATCGAGCAGGGTTATTCATGATATTTCGGTTCAAAGGTAGGCAGTTCGGGGCCGTGGAGGGAAAAGAGCACGGGCTGTCAGTGGCCCCCGCCCGCCTCTCCCCGCGCTCCCAAGAAAACGTGGGCGGGAACCCGGAACAAGAAGCTTGTGAGGCGCCGGGCGGCAAGCGGCGCCACGTGGCCGGCAGGATAACCATTTGAACCGGGGACTGACATGGGACTCCACCTCGCTGGTTTCGTGCCAGCCACTCTCGGTCCCACTAGCTGGGCAAACCGAGAGAACGCCGCGGAATGGATGGGGAAATTTCCCCGCCTACGAAGGGCCTCGGGGGAATGCGCCCAACCAACACCAACTCGGCAGCGTTATCACGGGGCCACGCGTGAGCGACCGACACCGAACTGGTCGCCGCATCGCACCGGCACACCGCCGGAAAATTGAACCTCGACCATCTTCTCGCTGTGCACCGGCGCGCCATGCTCGTCGGCCAGCGTCACGAGGATGCGGCGCGTGGCGACGTCGACCACCTCGCCGGTCGACGGGTAGGCGAGTTTTCCGTCGAGGCTGAAGGTGATCCAACCCGGTTGCTCGCGCAGACGCACCGCCCCGACCTGGCGGGGCGGCATCACGGTGGCGTCGAAGATGTGCATGCGCTCGTTCACGGCGTCGCACACCCAAAGTTCGCGCTCGTCGGGGGTCAGGCCGATCCCGTGGCTCGGGCAACCGTGACGCTTCGGCGTACCCCTCTCGAAACCCTGCACCTCCACGCGGTGGAGAGTCCGGCCGGTGCGCAGGTCCCCTACCTCGAAACCAAGCAGGTTATTGACGTTCACGAACGCCAGCGTCTGCGCGCCGTTGACCGTGAACGGCCGAATGGGGGCGCTGAACGGGCCGACCTCGCGGGCGATGGTGTGCCCGGCGGTCTCCGCCACGCGGAGCATGGGCGAACGGAGGCCGGCGAGGTAAGCGGCCGCGCCGTCGGCACCGTAAACCGTGTTGTGCGCCCCCGACGGGATCTCGATGCGACGCAGGATGTCGCCGGTCAGTGCATCGATCACGTGCCAGTGGTCCTTTTCCAGCGAAGGCAGGTACATGACCTTGCCGTCGGGCGAAAGCGCCATGCGGTCACAACCACCCGGATACGCCTTTTCCCAGAGGATGGCGTCGGTCATCAGGTCGAAACACGTGAGGAACTGGAGCGTGCTCACGTAGAGCCGGCGCGTGGCGGCGTTCGCCGCGATGCCCTTCACGTTCAGGGGCTGCCCTCGGTCGTTGCGCCCGCCGGCCGGAATCCGCCGCACGAAGGCGTGCCCGCGATCGACATCGAAAACCAGCACGCCGTGGCCGCCGAACTCGAGGTAGTTACGAATCCCCGGCACCGCCACGTAGAGGAACCGGCCTTCCGTCGCCGGCCGCGCGGGACCGGCGGCGGATGCGGAAGCGACGGCCAGCAGGGCGGCGAGAAAAAGCGTGATTCCTCGTTTCATCGATGTGGGGTGCAGAAGGTTCAAACGGGATACTCCCAACCCTTCCGGTACTCCCGGCGCAGGAGCTTCGCGGCCTCGGCGTCGCCGGGGATGGTCTCGCCGGCGGCGTCCCACGCAACACTGCGGCCCGCCTTCAAGCTCACCATGCCCAGCAACGCACAGGTGGTGGCGCGGTGCGCGTCGGCGATGTCGCACGCGGGTTTGGATCCGGTCTCGATGGCGGCCAGGAAGTCGGCCCAGAGCTCACGAATGTTCTGCGCGTCAGGCTCGTTCAGCCGCGCCTTCTCCCCCTGCGGCGCGCCACCGCCCGCCGGGTAGAAGACCCAGCCGCCGCGGTGGCCCAGCTGGAAGGTGCCCTTCGTGCCGTAGAAATACATGCCGGCCACGTCGCCCTTCTCGGCGTCGTTTCCACCGAAAAGCCGCGACTCCCACGTGAGTGTGAAGCGATCGAAGGTGTAATGGACGACCTGGTGGTCGGGCGCGTCGCTCGTCTGCGCGTCAGCGGTGAGCACCGCGGGACCCTTGATCGGCCGGCCGCCGGTGGAATGCACCCGCCGCGGCGCGGTTTCGCCCGTGATCCAGAGCGCCGTGTCGAGCCAATGCACGCCGATGTCCCCAAGGGAACCGTTGGCGAAATCCAGGTAATGCCGGTGGCCGCGGGGATGAATCCCACGCGTGCCGGGCGCGTCATCGGGACGCGCCGGGTTGCCGCCGTTGAACGGCCTCAGCGGGGCCGGGCCGCACCACAGGTCCCAGTCGAGCTCCGGCGGCACCGGACGCGTGGGCAACGGTTCCTCGGGGCCCGCGCCTCCCGCGTTGAGGTGGCAGCGGATCATGCCGATCGTACCGAGCCCGCCGCCGCGGATGAAGTCCCGCGCCTGGATCAGGTGCGGCGCCATCCGCCGGTGGTGCCCCACCTGGACCACGCGGCCGTACGCCCGCGCCGCCCGCACCATCGCCCGGCTTTCGCCGACGGTATGCGCGGTGGGTTTATCAACGTACACGTGTGCCCCGGCCTTGACCGCCGCGATGGTCGGTAGCGCGTGCCAGTGGTCCGGCGTGGTGACGATGACGATTTCCGGCCGCTCCTTTTCGAGCATCTCCCGGTAGTCGCGATAACGCCCCGGTTGATCGCCCGTCAGCTTGGCCACCCGCTCAGCCGCCGGATCCAGCGCCCGACGGTCGACGTCACAAATCCCGACGATCTTGCACCGCCCGCTGGCCATCGCCTCCCCCAGGACATTTCCACCCCACCAGCCGGCCCCAATCAAAGCTGTTTTAAACTTACCTTTTGATTTATCGGAAGCGCCGAAAACCGCTAAAGTCGAAAATGCAGAAGCGGCTCCCAAAGATGATTTAAAGAAATTTCGACGGCGCATAAGATTGCTTTAACTTGCCCTTAGGCTGGTTGCCGGCTCGACCCTCCTAACATTTCCCGCAGCGCCGCCCAAGCCTTGCGTAGGCCCGCCGGCTTCACTCCGCCTCCCAGGCTGTAAACCGCCGCCACCTTCGCCTCATGGCCGCGGTACCGGGGAGGTAGGGAGAACAGGGAACGGCCTTCCGCCGACAAGATATCCGAGAAAAACGCGCCCTCCCCCACCGCCAGTACGCGCGCATCCGTCGCCAACGCGGTCGTCCGTTCCGGCAACACCAGCCAAGGGCGGTATTTGAACTCCAGTCCACCCGCCGTGCCGCGCTCCAGCGTCCCGTAGGTACGCACCGGCACCCCGGGTAGCGCGGGGCCGGCAAACATCGGATTGCCGCCCTCCGC
This sequence comes from Opitutaceae bacterium, assembly GCA_046091745.1. Classification (GTDB taxonomy): domain Bacteria; phylum Verrucomicrobiota; class Verrucomicrobiia; order Opitutales; family Opitutaceae; genus ER46. The sequence goes on along the minus strand of JBJTCH010000236.1, from coordinate 13,189 downwards.
CGGCGAAAAGCTCTTCCGGCGTCCCGTCAGGAAATCCCAGCAGAACACCGACCCGAAAACCGTCAGGCGGAACGCCCAGCCCGCCACCAGATAAGCCACGACGATCACGACGACCGACAGCACCGCGCCCACCCAGGGGTTGATCGTCGCCGTCACCGTGACCAAGCCGAGCAGGGCCGTTCGCGCCGCCTTCAAGCCGGCGTCGATCGCGCCCCACGGGCTCAGCAGGATCAGCACGTTGATCGCGTGCGAGCCGAGCCACACCACCAGGAAGACCGCCACCCCGAGCGGCACCGTCAGGAGGCTGAGGAGACCACTCAAGTCGGCGGCCCCCAGCGGCAGCACCGCCAGACCGCTGCCCGCGAGATCAGCGCCCGCCGCGGCGACCTTGCCGTCGCCCAGCACCATGCGGGTGACCGTCGCGATCGAGATCGGCACCACCGCACCCGCGGCGACGAGGCCGCTGAGTTTGTTCTCCATCGTCTCCAGCACATCGAGAGGCTTCTTCAGCCCCGGCGGCACGACGGCCCCGAGTGTATCCTTGAGGGCGCACACCCCGACGATCAGGAGCGCCGGCAACCAGAACGAGATCTGCGCGAACCAAGGCAAAGCGGCCCGCGCCGCCTCGTTCTTGGCGGTCATCCATTGATAGGCGCCGTACGCACCGGTCCCGAGCAGCGGCGAAATCGCGATGCCGGTGACGGTCGAGATCACCGAGGCCACGGGATTCCCGGGGGAGCGATCGGGCGTCGGGGCTGGCGTCGCGGTCGCCGCGAGGGCGAAGGGTACCGCGATCACCAACACGGTCACCAAGGCGAGCGTCCAAGGGGCGAAGCGTCTCATGCCCGAACCGTACGCGCGGGCGCCACCTTGGAAAGGAATTAGAAGGCCGAACCACGCACCGCGGCGCTGGCCAAAGCGCGGAGGTGAACGCATCTTCGCGGGATGGACGAGCGGACGATCGCCTTTTACGACCGGCAGGCGGCCGCGACGGCTTCACGCCACCGTTCTCTGGATACGGCGTCGTGGCGTCCGCGTTTTTTGGACGCCTTCCCGCGCGGCGGTCGGGTGCTCGACGCCGGCTGCGGGTGCGGACGCGATCTCGCGCTGCTTCTGGAGCTCGGGTTCGACGCGTGCGGCACGGAGCCCTCCGCCGGAATGCGCGCCGAGGCGGAGCGGGCGTACCCCGCGCTCGCCGGTCGGATCCAGCCCTTCGCGCTGCCGCTGCCGGATTCCGCCGAAATCGACGGCCCGTTCGACGGCGTGGTCTGCTCCGCAGTGCTGATGCACGTGCCGCCGGCGGAATTACCAGCTGCCATGGCCAGCCTGCGCCGCGCTTTGCGTTCCGGCGGCCGTCTCTGGCTCACGGTGCCCGGGCGGCGTCCGGGACTCGACGCCGCCGAGCGCGACGAGGGAGGAAGGTTGTTTCGCGATCTCGAGCCGGAGCCGCTGGTCGAGCTTTGCCGCAATAACGGTCTGCGCGAACTCACGCGCTGGGACGAACCGGACCGGCTCGGCCGCATCCATATTCGCTGGCACGGCTGGTTGCTCGAGGCGGTCGAAACATCCTGAGCCGCGACTTCGATTCGCCACCCTACTCGACCCTTGCCCGTCCCGCGAACGCGTCCCACGTTCGCCGCCCGTCGCCGCCATGGAATCAGCCCCCGCCTCCCGCCCGCCCGCTTTGCCCCGGCGGGTGCTAGGAGCGGTGCTGGTGGTGACGCTCGCCCCGGTCGCCTACATGCTGTTCCGGACGGCGGGCGCGGTGCGGGACGTCGCCTACTGGGACGAGATCGACACGGTGCTCGAGTTCCTTCTGCGGTACACGGCGGCGCCGGACGCCTACGAGCGCCTCAAGGTGCTGTTCTCGCTCAACAACGAGCATCGTATGGCCACCAGCCGCGTGCTGCTCGTGCTCAGCCACGCGCTCACCGGCACGGTTAACCTGGCCGTGCTGGGAGCGGTCGGAGTCGGTTTCGTCGTCGGTCTCGCGGGACTGCTCGTGGCCACGGCCGGTGACGTCTGGCGGCGGGCGCTCCTCGGACTGCTGCTGGGCGGCCTGCTCTTCCAGCTGCAGCACTTTGAGAACTTCTTCTGGGCCGGATCCTCGCTGGACCATCTTCAAGTCGTGACGCTCGCCGCCGCGGTGTTCGTCGCCCTCGCCCGCCGTTCGCGCACCGGACTCGCCGTGGCCGCGGTGGCCGGCACGGCCGCCACCTTCACCCTCGCGCAAGGGCTGCTGGCATGGCCGGTGGCCGCGGCGCTGCTCGCGCTGCAGGGGCGGCGCCGCGACCTCGCGGGGTGGAGCGCCTGCGCGGTTTTCGCCCTCGGCTGTTTCTTCACGGGCTTCGGCACCAACCTCGGCCATGCGACGACCGAGATCTCCGGCGCGGGCTTGCTCCGCGTCCTCCACTTCTGGCTGCAGGCGCTCGGTTCCCCGGTCGCGCTGGGTAACGCCACGCTCGCGCCCTTCCTCGGCGCGGCGCTGTTGGCAATCCTCGCGACCCAGTTGCGGCCGGAGGTGCTCGCCCGCGAGCCCGTCGCGCTGCCGCTCGCGATTTGGGCGGTGGGCTCGCTGCTCCTCATTTCCCTCGGTCGACTCGAGGTGGTGAAGGGTCACGTCCACTCGCGCTATTACATCCTGAGCTGCCTCACATGGGGACTCGTGCTGTTCGTGCAACTCGGGCTCTGGCGCGATCCGGCGAGGCCCGCCCGCCTGCTCTGGCGCGCCGCGGCCGGCGTCGCCGCCTTCAATGTCGCCGCCAACCTCACCGCCGCGCACGACGCGCGCAGCTGGATCATCTGCCGCGACAGCGCGATGGAGCGTTTCGTCGAGCACGGCCGCGACGGGCAAGGGCCGTTCTTCCTCCACCCCGTGCCCGCGTACACCGACCTGATGGTGCGCCGCGCCGAGGAGGCGGGCCTCTACCGCATGCCGTCGATCAGCCGGCCGGCACGCCTCGGCGGGGCCAAACCGGGCGCCGACATCGCGTACTTCATCGACCGCATCCCCGTCACCCCCGAGCAGGTGCGGATCGAGGGCTGGGCCGCGCTGCCGGGAATCCCGGCGCGCGCCGGCGACGTGCGGGTCATCCTGCAATCGGCCAAGTCCCGGCTGGTGTTCACGGCTGCACCGCAACCGCGGCCCGACGTCGCTTCCGTGCACACGGCGCAAAACTGGCGCGACAGCGGCTTCCGTTTCCAACTGCGCCGCTCGCTGCTGCCGAAGGAAAATTTCCAGATCGGCCTCCTGCTCACGACCCCGCGTGGCCCGGAGTTGGTCATGACCGCCCACCGCGTCGATCTCACCGGTGAAGGCCGCGGCGTGCTCGCCGGTGCGCCCTGAGCCTCCGCCCGTGCTGACCCGCGCCGAAATCCAACACCTTCGTTCGCTCCGGGAGAAACGCCGCCGCGAGGAATCCGGCCTCTTCGTGGTCGAGGGCCCGAAGGTCGTCGGCGAACTGCTCGCCGCCGGCCTCGCTTTCACCGAGGTGCTCGCGACACCGGACTGGGCCGGGCCGGCCGGCGTGGAAGTGAAGCGCGTCACTCCGGACGAGATGGCGCGGATCAGTCATTTCCCCACGCCCTCCGCCGTGCTCGCGGTCGGGCGTATCTCCCGGCCGGCGTTGCCGGAGGGCGCGCTCGCGCGCGGGCTCACGCTGGCGCTCGATGGCGTGCAGGACCCGGGCAACGTCGGCACGCTGATCCGCATCGCCGACTGGTTCGCGTTCGACCGCGTGCTGCTCTCGCCCGATTGCGCGGACCTTTTTCACCAGAAGGTGATCAACGCGAGCATGGGCTCCTTCGCGCGCGTGCCGGTGCACGTGATGGAACTTCCGAAGGCCCTCGCGCCGGACGCCGCCGGACGGACGCCCGAGGTGATCGGTTGCGATCTCGACGGCGAGGACCACGTCCGGCTGCCGCCGCTGCGCGACGCCGTCGTCGTGATCGGCGCCGAGGGTCGCGGTCTGTCGGCCGAGACCAAACCCTTGCTGACCCGCCGCGTGACCATTCCTCGGCTGGGCAAGGCGGAGTCCCTGAACGCGGCGGTGGCCGCGGGGATCATCTGCGCCCATCTCCGCCGCAGCGGAAACTGAAACCGGGCCGCCGCCGGCGGATCAGAGCAACCGGCCCGGCTCGTAATCGGCCGCGCCGCGGTGGCGCCGCGCGAGCGGCTTCACCTCGGCGAGGAAGGCGTCGACCTGGTGCGGCGCCGCGCCCACGAACCGCGCGTTCTCCGCGAGAATCGCCTGCAGCGCCCGGCGGCCGAGACCGATGCGGCGGTCGCCCGCGAGCCGGCCGAGCAGATCGGAATCGCCGTCGCCGGAACGCAGGGCCTTCGCGGCCGCCAGCGCGTGCTCCTTGATCGCCTCGTGCGCGGTCTCGCGGCCGGCGCCGTGTTTCACCGCCTCCATGAGGATGGTGGTCGTGGCGAGGAACGGGAGGTTGCGCTCGTTCTCCGCCGCCACCGCCGCCGGGAACACCTCCATCTGGCGCAGCACGGTGAGGTAGGTCTCCAGCAGGCCGTCGATCGCGAAGAACGCGTCGGGCAGCGCCACGCGCCGCACGACCGAGCAGGAGACGTCGCCCTCGTTCCACTGGTGCCCCGCCAGGGCGCCGGTCATGGTGACGTAGCCGGAAAGAATCGTGGCGAAGCCGCAGATGCGCTCGCAGTTCCGCGCGTTGACCTTGTGCGGCATGGCGGACGAGCCCACCTGGCCGGCTTGGAACCCCTCGGTGAGCAATCCGGCGCCGGCCATGAGCCGCAGCGTGGTCGCGCCGCTCGCCGCGGCCGCGGCGAGTTGGTGCAGCGCGGAGACGACCTCGAAATCGAGGCTCCGCGGATAGACCTGGCCGACGGCGGAAAGCGAGGCGTGGAAACCGAGGTGCTTGAGCACGCGCGCCTCGAGTTGATCAACCTTACCCGAATCGCCGCCGAGCAAGGTGAGTTGGTCGAGCTGCGTGCCCACCGCACCCTTCAGGCCGCGCACCGGGTAGCGCCCGAGGAGCTCCTCGATCCGCGCGTGCGCGAGCAGCAGCTCCTGGCCGAACATCGCGAGGCGCTTGCCGAGCGTGGTCGGCTGCGCGGGCACGTTGTGCGTGCGCCCGGTGATCATCAGGTCGCGGTGCGCCTCCGCCTGCCGTCCGAGCGCGAGCAGGGCCGCGGCGGACTTGAACTGCACGACCTTCAGCGAGCGCAGCACCTGCAGCTGCTCGACGTTCTCGGTGAGGTCGCGGCTGGTGAGCCCGAGATGGATGAACTGCCGCTTCGCCAGATCCGAGAACTCCTCGATCCGCGCCTTCACGTCATGGAGCGTCACGCGTTCACGCCGCGCGATCGAGGCGAGGTCGATGTTCGACCGCACCTTCTCGTAGTCCCGGATCGCCTCGGCGGGAATCGGCACCCCGAGGTCCCGCTGCGCCTTCATCACCGCGATCCAGAAGTCGCGCTCCAGCGCGACGCGGCCGCGCTGCGACCAGATCTCCCGCAGCGCCGGCGAGGCGTAGCGCTCGGCAAGCACGTTCGGAATGGGCGACGATTCAGGCGCGGGTTTCTCGTTCACGGCGGAGGATCGTCCTTCTGCCCCGGCCCCGACCGATGGCGAACGCAAAAACGAGGCTCAACCCGCCGCGAGGCAGCGGACGGCCATCTCGCGCAGGACCTCCTCCTGCTCGTCGTGGCGCCGGACGATACCCTCGAAGGCGGCGATGAACTCGCGCTGGTTGTCGATCAGGCGCCGCAAGGTCGGCAGCTTCGCGCCGCCCGCCAGTTTGCCCACATACCACGGGTTCTGCGTGAAGAGATTGAAGGAACTTTTCTCGGTCGCCCCGGTGAAGAACGCCCCGTGCGCCCCGGCCGCCCGCGGAAGTCCGTCGAGCCCCCGGGGGCCGATCCGCACCTCACCGGCGTCAATCAGCGCGCGCACCTGCAGGAGGATGCGATTGCGGTTCTGCAAGGCGGAGAGGACCGGCCGCGCGTCGCCCCCGGCGAAAAAATGCCGTCGCAACGCGGAAAGCGTCCACTTCAGGTCACCGCTGAAAAAAGCCTCGGCCGACTCGAAAAAATCCCCCTCCGCGACATTCGGCGTCAGCTCCTCCACCTGCGCCTCCTCGATCACCGCCACCGCGGCCGCGGCGCCGTCTCCCTGCACGTAGGTCGCGAGCTTGCGCGTCTCCTCGACGATCAGGCGTGAATTGGCACCCGCGCGCGCCAGCAACAGCTCCACGGCCCCGGGCCCGAAGGAAGCCCCGAGCGACCGCGCCTCAGCCAGCGCCAAGCCCGCCAACGCCTCGCCACCTCCGTCGCCGTCTCCACCCACCAGCGCGAAATCCGCGTGCTTCTCGCACCACTTGGGAAACGAACGCCGGCGGTCCACCGGGGCCGCCGTCACCAGCACGGCCGTTTCCTCCGGGTTCACCGCCTCGAGGATCGCCTGCAGGTCCTCGACCAGGCGCAGCGTGCTCTCGGCCCGACCCGTCACGGTATCGGCCAGGAAGTTGACGTCCTTCAGCCAAACCAGCCGCTTGCCACCGAACATCGGCACCGTGTTCACCGCGTCGCGGAAGCGGTTCACCGCCGACTCCACCTCGGAGACGTTGGCGGCGAACCCGTTGACCTCCTCGCGCGAGAACTCGTCCGGCACCTCGGCGGCCAGCGCCGCGTGACGCTCACGGCCGAGGCGACCGACGAGAAAGTCGTCGGACCCGCAGATGAACGTGAACTTCCTCGCGGACGGCATTGGGACGCAATGGGAACGGCCGGTGGGTGGAAGCGACGAGAAAAATCCTTCACCGGCACCGGTGCTGGAACGCGGGCGCCTCGCTTCCAAACGCGCCGGTGAGATTGACCCGCGTCGGCGCCACGATCACTGGTGGGGCCCGCGCCGCCGGGCGAACCTGCCCGGGCCGGAGTCGGCTCCTTTCGGCCGCGGGCCAACGAAACGAAATCCAGCATGTCCCTCCGCTCCCTCTGGAACGGCGCCCTCGCGCGGCGCCACGGCGGCGTCGTCCTCTTCCTCGCCCTCTTTCTCGCGGTGGCGACCGCCATGCGCGTCGTGCTGCTGGTGAAGGCGGCCGACGCGGTGACGTTCAATGCCGCGCTCGCCGCGGCCTTCGCGTGGGGCGTGCTCTTCGACCTCGGCGCCGCCGTGATCTGCGCCGCCCCGTTCGCGCTGCTGCTCGCCGTCGTGCCCGCCCGCCTGCTCGCGGGACGCGCCGGGTTCTGGACCGCGACCGCCGGCGGCGCGGCGCTCTGCTACGCGCTCTTCTTCAATTCCGTCGCCGAATGGCTGTTCTGGGACGAGTTCAGCGCGCGCTTCAACTTCATCGCCGTCGACTACCTCGTCTACACGAAGGAAGTCCTCGGCAACATCCGGGAAAGCTACCCGATGCCCTGGATCATCGGCGTCACCCTCGCCGCGGCGCTCGCCGCCGGTTGCGCGCTCGCGCGCTCGACCCCGGTGCGGCGCTGGCTGGCCGCGCCCGCCGAGCCGGCGGGCCGCCGTTTCCGCGCGGTCGCCGGCTGGACCGTCGCCGCGAGCCTCACCGGTGTCGCGCTCGACTCCGAGCACCTGCCGAACTTCGCCGACAATTACCACCGCGAGCTGGCGAAAAACGGCGTCTGGTCGCTCTTCGCGGCGTTCCGCAACAACCAGCTGGATTACGAGCAGTTCTACCCGACCCTGCCGGTCGATGAGGCCTTCCGGCGCGTCCGCGCCGAGCTCGCGGCCGACGGCTCCGAGCCGCTCGGCGCCGACGCGCGCGACACCCTGCGGTTCGTGCGGGCGCCCGGCCCGGGGCCGGAACTGCGCCCCAACGTGATCCAGATCACGGTGGAGAGCCTGAGCGCGGATTTCCTCGGCACCTTCAACCGCGTCTCGCGGCTCACGCCGAACCTGGAGGACATCGCGCGGCGCAGCCTCCTGTTCGAACGGCTCTACGCGACCGGCACGCGCACCGACCGCGGCATGGAGGCGCTCACGCTGGCGCTGCCGCCGACGCCCGGCCGCTCGCTGATCAAGCGGCCGCGCAACGAGAACCTGTTCACGCTCGGCTCGGTCTTCCGCAGCCGCGGTTACGACACCGCGTTCATCTACGGCGGCTTCGGCTACTTCGACAACATGAACTACTTTTTCGGCAACAACGGGTACCGGGTGATCGACCGCACCTCCCCGCAGGCCGACATCACGTTCTCCAACGTCTGGGGCGCGTGCGACGAGGATCTCTTCCGCTGGACGCTGCGCGAGGCCGACGCCGCGCACGCCGCCGGCCGGAAGTTCCACCACTTCGTGATGACGACCTCGAACCACCGGCCGTTCACGTTTCCCGACGGGAAGATCGATCTCCCCTCGAAGATCTCGGGCCGCGCGGGCGCGGTGAAGTACACCGACTTCGCGATCGGCCAGTTCCTGCGCGAGGCGGAGCAGAAGCCGTGGTACCGCGACACGGTGTTCGTGATCGTGGCCGACCACTGCGCCTCCGTGGCCGGCAAGGCGGCGCTGCCGGTGCGGAACTACCACATCCCGCTGATGATCTTCTCGCCCGGCGGCCACATCCCGCCGGGACGCGTGCCGCACCTGATGAGCCAGGTGGATTACGCGCCCACCCTGCTCGCGCTGCTGAATTGGAGCTATGCGAGCCGCTTCTACGGCCGCGACGTGCGCGTGGCGACCGACCGACCGCGCGTGCTGCTCGGCAATTACCAGAAGCTCGGACTCCACCGGCCCGGCATGCTCAGCATCCTCTCGCCCGTGAAGCGCGTGGCGGAATTCGACTGCGAACCCGGCACGTTCGAGCTGCGCGAGCGCGCGCCCGAGGCCGCGGCCGACACCATCGCTTACTACCAAACCGCCAGCCACCTCTACCGGCAGGGCACCTACCGGGAGGTGACCGCCGCGGAACAGACCCGCTACGCGGAGGACGCGGCCCGACGCCGGGCGACGAAAAGCGCGGGCCAATGAAATCCGCCGCCTCTCCCGCCATCCCGGCACAGCCGGCGTGGCGCGACCTTCTCGTGCTCGCGCTCGTGTTCGGGGCGCTGAACTTTCTTTTCCTGGGGCGGCTGCCGCTGGCCAACCCGGACGAGAGCCGCTACGCGGAAATCCCGCGCGAGATGCTCGCGACCGGCGACTGGGTCACACCCCGGCTCAACGCGGTCCCGTACTTTGAGAAACCTCCGCTGGTCTATTGGACCGTGGGTCTGAGCCGGGTGCTCTTCGGCCCGGGAGAATTCGCCGCGCGGCTCACGCCTGCCCTGTTCGGACTCGGGGCCGTCCTCGTGACGTACCTCGCCGCGCGACGTCTCCACGGGCGCCTCGCCGGCCTCGCGGCCGCGGTGGTCCTCGGAACGTCGCTCCTGCACTTCGTGCTGTCGCGCGTGCTGCTGCTCGACATGGCGGTGTCGGCGCTGATCGCGACGACGCTCTTCTGCTTCATTCTCGCCGTGCGCGAGCCGGCCGGCCCACGGCGGCGCCGGCTGTTTCTCGGCCTGTACGCGAGCGCGGCGCTGGCGACGCTGGCGAAGGGCCTCATCGGTTTCCTGATCCCGGGAGCAGTGATGTTCCTCTGGCTGCTGGTGTTCAACCAGTGGCGCCGGCTGCTGCCGATGCATCTCGGGGCCGGCCTGCTGCTTTTCCTGGCGATCGCCGCGCCGTGGCACGTTCTCGCGGCGCAGCGCAACGCCGGCTGGGCGGAGTTTTACTTCATCCACGAGCACTGGACGCGCTTCACCACCACGGCGCACGGCCGCGGGGCGCCGTTCTGGTTTTTCGGTCCGATCGTCCTTGCGGGGCTGTTCCCGTGGGTCGGCTTCCTGCCGGGCGCCGCGCGCGAGGCGATCGCCGGCGGCTGGCGACGGCGGCAGGAGAACGCCGAAGCGTGGTTCCTCGTCACCTGGGTGCTGTTCATCCTGCTGTTTTTTTCCAAGTCCCAGTCGAAGCTCATCCCGTACATCCTGCCGGTCTTCCCCGCGCTCGCGGTGCTGATCGGCGCGTGGCTGGCGCGACGGATGGAATCGCTGGCCGACCACGGCCTGCGCCGCGGCACGCTCGTGTTCTCGTTCTTCTCGAGCGTGCTCGCCACCGCGGTGCTCGTCGCGGTGCTCAAGCCCGGCGTGATCCCCGACGCCGCGCAGGCCGCCGCGCTCCGGCCGCACGCGGTGCTGATCGCCACGGTGCTGTTCGCCGGCGCGCTGCTCGCCCCCTGGCGCGGGCGTCGCCGCGGCGACTGGTCGGGCGTGGCCGTGATGGTGGCGACGATGGTCTGCTTCTACGGGCTCGTGCTGCACGCGTCGCCCGGCTTCCAGCGGCCCAACACCCGCGAGCTCGCCCGCGTGGCCCGCGAAAAGGCCGCGCCCGGCGATCGCATCTACCATTACTGGTCGTTCTTCCACGATTTCGTCTATTATTCGGAGCGCCCGGTCGGCCTCGTGAGCTACACCGACGAACTGCAGGTGCAGTTCCTCGAGCCGCGCGAACGCGCCGCGCGCTTCATCGACGACGCCGAGCTCCGGCGGCAATGGGCCGGGCCCGATCGCGTCTGGCTGGTCGTCCGCCACAGCGAGCTGCGCCAGCCTCGCGCGGTGTTCGCTGATCCCTCTTTCCGTTATCATTTGATCGCCGAATCCCGCGGCATCAGCCTCGTGAGCAACCGACCCTGAAATGGCCGCGCCGTTCCTCCCGCTCACCCGCCCGACCATCGACGAGGAAACCATCGCGGGCGTGGGCGAGGTGCTCCGCTCCGGCTGGATCACGTCCGGCCCGAAGGTGAAGGAACTGGAGGCGAAGCTCTCGGAGTTCTTCGGCGGCCGTCCCGTGCGGGTCTTCAACTCCGGCACGTGCACGATGGAGATCGCCCTGCGCATCGCGGGCGTCGGCCCCGGCCATGAGGTCATCACCACCCCGCTCTCCTGGGTCGCCACCAGCAACGTCATCCTCGAGGTCGGCGCGCGCCCGGTGTTCGTCGACATCGACCCGGTGACGCGGAACCTCGACCTCGCGCGCGCCGAGGCGGCCATCACCCCAGCCACCCGCGCGATCATCCCGGTCGACCTCGCCGGCCTGCCGGTCGACCGCGACCGGCTGTACGACCTCGCGCGGCGCCGCGGGCTGCGCGTGATCGAGGACGCCGCGCAGTCGATGGGCAGCACGTGGGGCGGCCGGCCGGTCGGCACCGCGGGCGACTTCACCTCGATCAGTTTCCACCCGAACAAGAACATCACGACCATCGAGGGCGGCGCCCTCGTGATGAACGACGAGCGCGAGGCCAGACTCGCCGAGCAATACCGGCTGCAGGGCGTGGTCCGCACCGGGTTCGACGGCATGGAGGTCGAGGTGGTGGGCGGTAAGTTCAACCTCACCGACGTCGCCGCACGCGTCGGCCTCGGTCAGCTGCCGCGCCTCGCGGAATTCAACGCCCGCCGCCGCGAACTCGCCCGCGAGTATTTCCGGCGGCTCGACACCGCGGAGATGCGCGAGCTCGGACTCGGCCTGCCGCCGGCCGACTTCACGCAAAGCAACTGGCACATGTTTCAGGTCGTGCTCCCGGAGGCGCGGCTCGATGCGCCCCGCGCCGCCATCATGGCGGAATTGCACGCCGCCGGCATCGGTACCGGCGTGCATTACCCGGCGATCCACCTGTTCGCGGTTTATCGCCGGCTCGGCTGGAAGGAGGGCGACCTGCCGCTCGCCGAGCACGTCTGCCGCAACATCCTCACGCTGCCGCTCTTCCCCGCGATGACGGAGGTCGACGTCGCCCGCGTCTCCGCCGAGCTGCACCAGGTCTTGCTCGCTCACCGCCGGGGATGAACGCTTCCGCCGTGCCCGCCGCCGTCGCCCTTTCCGTCGTCATCCCCGTCTACAACGAGGAGGCCAACCTGCCGGTGCTCTTCGCGCGGCTCTATCCCGTGCTCGACGGGCTCGGCCGGCCCTATGAGGTGCTCTTCACCAACGACGGCAGCGCGGACCGCTCGTTCGCGCTCCTGCGGGAGCAACACGCCGCCCGGCCCGACGTCACGCGCGTCATCGATTTCAACGCCAATTACGGCCAGCACATGGCCATCATGGCGGCGTTCGAGCGCGTGCGCGGCGACGTCATCGTGACGCTCGACGCCGACCTGCAGAACCCGCCGGAGGAGATCCCGAAGCTCCTGGCGCGGATCGACGCCGGCCACGACTACGTCGGCGGTTTCCGGCTCGACCGGCAGGATTCTCTCTTCCGCACCTGGGCCTCGCGCCTCGTCAACCTCGTGCGCGAGAAGACGACCAACATCGAGATGACCGACCAGGGCTGCATGCTGCGCGCGTACCGCCGCCCCATCATCGACGCGATCGTGCGCAGCGGCGCGATCAACACGTTCATCCCCGCCCTCGCCTACAGCTTCGCCGGCCACCCCGCCGAGGTGGGCGTGCGGCACGAGGAGCGCCACGCCGGCGTGTCCAATTACTCGTTCTACCGGCTCGTGCGGCTGAACTTCGACCTCATCACCGGCTTCTCCCTGGCGCCGCTGCAGGTCTTCACGATGTTCGCGCTGGCCTGCTCGGCCGGCAGTTTCCTCCTCGTGCTCCTCCTCGCCGGCCGGCGTATCGTCGTCGGTCCGGAGGAGGGCGGCTTGTTCACGTTGTTCGGAATCCTGTTTTTTCTCGTGAGCGTCACCATGGTCGGCATCGGCCTCATCGGCGAATACGTCGGCCGCACCTACCAGGTCGTGCGAGCCCGCCAGCGCTACCACGTGCGCGAGACGCTCGAGACCGCCGGCGCGCCGCGCGGTTGACGCGACCCCGGGCGGAGGCCGAGACCCATGCGCCATCTCGCCCTCCGGCCGCTGGTCGCCGTCCTCGCGCTGCTGACGTCCGCCGCCGCCGCGGCCGAAGCCGGGGAAATCTCCCGCGAGATCTTCCTGGCCGCGCCCAAATCCGGCGTCGCCGTCCTCGCCGCCACCTACGCCACCAGGCCCGCCGGCGGCGAACTGCTTTCGCTGCACCAGCTGATGTCGCGCTCCGACACGGTCGATATCGCGTTCATGCGCCACTCGGCCGACGGCGGCCGCACGTGGTCTGCCGCGGTCGAAATCCCCACGCTCGAACACCGGCCCGGCGGCAAGCTGCGGCGCGCCCTGCGCGGCGGGGTCACCGACCCGCGCACCGGCCGCTTCGTGCGTTTTCACATCGAGGGGCTGCTGCCCACCGACGAT
>JBJTCH010000235.1:0-24818 GCA_046091745.1 Opitutaceae bacterium | reverse complement strand
GTGAGAACCGAGGCCATGGCGCTGCGCGGCTCGCTGAGGGCGTTGAAGGTGGCGTAGTAGTCGGCGTTGGTGAGGTTCTGCACGGCGACGCTGAAGGTCACGTTGCGGCCGAGAATCTTCCGCGCGTAGGTGATGTTTGCGTCGGCCTTGGTGTACGCGGGCGAGCGGAATTGCGGGAGGTTAGGGAGGTTGTTGTTCCCGCGCCGTTCGCAGACGTAAATCACGCCGACGCCGGCGCCGAGTCCGCGGAGCAGGCCGGAGGAAACGGCATAACGATTCCACAGGTTCGCCTGATGGCGGGCGACGTTGGGCGGCGAGAGCCCGACGTTGGCGGGACGGGTGGGGTCCTTGAGCGTCTTCACGTCGAGGTTCGCGTAGCTCAGCACCACCTGCCACGCGCGCACCGGCCGCGCATTGAGGGTGAGCTCGATCCCGCGCGAGCGGTCGAGTCCCGAGGCGGTGTTGAAGCCGGGATGCTCGGGGTCGGGCTGGAGCACGTTGGAGCGCTCGATCGAGAACGCCACGATCGTGCCGGCGAGCCGGCCCTCGATGAGGTCGAACTTCGGGCCGAGATCCCAGCCTTTGCCGGTGACCGGCGCGAACAGGCGGCCGGCGTAATCCGTGGCGGTCTGGGGCGAAAAGGACTCCGCGTAGCTGGTGAAGAACGTCATCCGCGGCGCGACGCGGAACGAGGCGCCGTAGCTCCCGACGTCCGCGTTCTGACTCGAGCTCGCGGCGGTGCGGGCGAGCCGGTTCTCGCTGTTCTGGAAGAACTGTCCGTAGCGGTAGCCCTGCATCAGCAGCAGCCGGTCGCGGAACAGCTGCACGAGGTTGTTGACGGTGTAGCCGCGCTGGCCGGAGTCCAAAATCGTGTCGGCGAAGCGCGTGGTGTACGCCGACCACGGCCCGAGGGCGTGATCCGCGCGCGTGGCGGCGTCGACGTTGAGGTTGGGTGGGTTGACCGGCCGGCGGAACTGCTGGCTGCGGGAGTCGACCACGCCGGCGTATTCGAAGCCGAGGAACACCTTGTGCTTGATCCCGGCGTAAGCGAGGTCGCCGAGGACGCTGGCCTGGGCGATGTAGTTCTCGTTGCCGGTGAACTGCACCGTGGGGATGCGGGCGACGGTGCGGACCCGGGTGACCGAGTTGACGACGAGCGCCTGCGAGCCGGCCATGGTGTTGCGGCCCTGGCGCTGGCCGCGGAAGTGGCCCCCGGCGCGCACGACCCAGCGCGGGTTGATCTGGTGCGTGAGGTCGAGCGCCGCCTGCGATTGGATGAGCGACGACGTGGACTCGGGACCGGCGCGGTTGAAGGTGCGCGGGACGTCCTTCACGTAGTAGCCGCTCGTCGACGTGAAATAGATCGGCGGGATCGCCTGCGTGCCGCGGGTGGAAACCCATTGGAAATCAAACCCGAGCCGCGTCCGGGGCGTGACCGCGTACTGGAGGTTGCCGCCGTAGACCTTCCGCTCGCGGCCGGCGAAATCGTACTGGCTGCCGTAATCCTCGTAGGCGGAGCCGAGCAGGATGCGCAGCTTCTTTCCGGCGTCGACCGGTGTGCTGTAGAGGAGTTCCGCGCGCCGGCTGGAGTAGGAACCGTAGCGCACGCGGACGTGTCCGGCGGGATTAGCGCCGGGCCGGCGGGTGATCATGTTGATCGTGCCGCCCGGCTCGATGGTGCCGGAGAACGTGGAGGACGGCCCCTTGATGATCTCCACGCGGTCGATGAAGAGGGTATCCACGACCCCGTAGGAACGGTAACCGTTGCGGTAGCTGGTGAACGACTGGAAGCCGCGGTTGTAGAAATTGTTTCCAGTCACGTCCTCCGGCGTGCCGGTGCCGTTGTCGGACATACTGCCGCTGTACTTGAGCGCCTCGCCGATCTCCCGCGCGCCGATGTCCTCGATGAATTCGGCCGTGATCACCTCGACGGGACGGGGCAGGTCGAGGAGCGCGGTGTTGAAGCTCGTGCCCGAGATCGCGTTGGCGGCCTTGTAGCCGTCGTCGCCCTGGGCGCTCACCTCGAACTGGGCGAGCATGACCGGCGCCTCCGGTTTTTCGGGGGAGGACGGACGCACCTGCCCGGGAAGGGCCGGGGCTGCGAGGAGCGCGGCGGCGACGGTGAGGAACGGAGTGAGTGCCGCGGGAGAATGGAATTTCATGGAGAAAACCGGGAGGTCCGGGCGGAGTCTTACTGGGGCACGGTCATGACCTGCCCGGCTTGGGCGAGAACGTCGTGGAGCTTCGGATACGAAACATCCTGGACGACCTGGACACCGTCGAGGGCGAGCGCCGCCGCCGCGCCCGCGGCCTGTCCGAGGGCCATGTAGACCGGCTCCATCCGGATGGAGGTGTAGGCGACGTGGGTCGCGGAAAGGCAGACCGGCACGAGCAGGTTGCCGCACTCCTCGCGCTTCGGCACGAGGGAGTAGTAACTGATGCCGTACGGGCGGATCGCACGCGACTCGAGGTGGGAGCCCTCGTTGCGCACGCGGCCGTCGGTGTCGACCACGCGCGACACCACGTGGGAATCCAGCATGTAGGAGCCGATGGCCACCGGATGGCCCGCCTCGACGCGACCCTCCCGGCGGAGGTTTTCCTCCTTCATGATGAAGGCGCCGCGCATCCGGCGCGCCTCGCGGATGTAAAGCTGGTGCGGGAAGTGGCCGTTGTCGGTGAACTCATCCTTCGGCCAGCCCCACGGTTTCATCTCCTCGCGGATGGCGGCAGGAACGCGCTCGTCGTTCGCCAGCACCCAGAGCATGCCGACGGCGAAATCCCGGTGCATCCGGTCGAGCCGCTCGCGCTCGCGATGGCTGGCGGTCTGGTAGTCGCGGTTGCCGCCGATGAGGTTCACCTGGTTGGTGTCGGTCTTCCGGTTGGGCATCGGCGTGAGGCTGATGATCTTTTGCAGCGGGGTGTCGGGCGCCAGTTGCAGCGTGCGCACGAGAGCCTCGTGCCAGAGCGGGTTGAAGCCGGCGGGTTTCTCGATCGGCACGCGGTTCGCAGGGTCGTTCGTCAGCGTCATGCGGTAGCAGTACGCCTGGGTGCGGGTGTCCGCGTCGCCCGGCTTGCCCCAGAGCTGACCGTCGATGAAGGGCAGGAGGCCCGAGGCGGGGTCGCCGGGACGGACGTGGGGATCGATCGACTTTTCCCCGGCCCCGACGACGCCCGCGAGACGGATGCCGTTGAGCGTTTCGCCGAACTCGCGGTTGGACTCCCGCCCGACGAGGTGGCTCACGCCGGCGCGCGCCAGCAGGTCGCCCTCGTAGGAGGCGTCGATGAACATCCGGCCCGCGTGGCGCCCGCCGTCCTCGGTGCGCAGCGCGACGATTCGTCCGTCGCGCAACTCGACGGCCGCCGGCGTCTCGGCGATCCGGCGGCGGCGCAAGACCTCGACGCCGGCGCGGTGCAGCATGGATTCGAGGATCTGCTCGGCGACGTGGGACTCGTAGACCCACTGCATGCGCAACGCGTCGTTCTTGCCGGTGTAGGTGCGCTTCTTGGAGAGCTCGAAGAACTCGTCCCGCGTCTGCACCCGCCACGCCGACGGCTGCAGGTAGTAGGTGTAGATTTCCTGGTAAAACTCCCGCGCGATCCCGCCGATCGACGTGCTGCGGTTCATGTCGGTGGCGGTCAGGCCCGACGTGGCGACACCCCCGAGATGGGCGGTGGGCGAGAGCAGCAGGACGGTCTTGTTGAGGCGCGCCGCCTGGATCGCCGCGCTGATGCCGGCTAGCGTGTCGCCTTAGATGACGACATCGTGCGCCGCGAGTGCGCGGGAAAATCCGAAGGCGAGCAGCAGGGAGACGGGGATGAACTTCAGCATGAGGCGGAGTGGGAAAAGGAAGTCGGGGTGGTAAGCGGGCGAGTGGGAAATGGGCGTGGTTCCGCCCGGATCGCGCTGGTGGTCAAGATTTCGCCCGGACCGCCTCGCGGTTGTCACCGGACTGCCTGGGTACGCCCACGCTGCCGATTCTCTGCTCCAAGCGGGCGCGGGCCGCCGGCCAGTCGGCGCTGGTGAGGCTGTACATCGCGGTGTCGCGCACGAAGCCGTCGTCACGGGTCTGGTAGCTGCGGAGAACGCCCTCGAGCACACAGCCGAGGCGGGCGATGGCGCGCCGTGAGGTTTCGTTGCGGGCGTCGGTCTTCAATTGCACGCGAACGGCGCCGAGGTCTTCGAACGCGTGCCGGAGCTGAAGAAATTTGGCCTCGGTGTTGATCGCGGTGCGCTGGGCCTCCGGAACCAGCCAGGTGTTGCCGATCTCGAGCGCGCGATGGGCGCGGCGGATGTCGAGGTAGCGGGTTGATCCCACCAGGCGGCCGTCGGCGCGGCGAAACGTGGCCCACGTGAGATCGCCGCCTCGGCGTCCGCCCTCCAGCGCGGCGTCGAACCAGCGGTCGAACGTCCCGGGTTCCGCGATGCCGTCGTTGATGAACCAGCGGAATGTCGCCGGTCCCGCCTCCGCGGCCCGCGCGCGCATCTCTTCCCGATGGGACTCGGCGAGCGGCTCCAGCCGCACGTGGCGGCCTTCGAGGATGATCGGCTCGGGGGCGAAGGGCATCGTGGGGTCGACGATTTTCCGGGGACGCCTAGAACGTGAACGTGTTCGACAGGATCCAGCGGGTCTCGTTCGGGATGCGGATGACGGCGACGCGGCCGTCGGGGTTGGCGGTCACGGGAATGTCGGAACCGTTGCCCCACGCGTTGCGGACGTTGAGCTGCAGGCGCCAGTCGATCCGGCCGAAGACGCGGCGGCGGTACCCGGCCCAGACGTCGCCCGCCAGTTCCGTTGGTCCGTAGAACGGGTTCGCGAGATCGGGGAACTGCGTCTGCATGATGGCATCGGAGTCGGCGATTTTCGCGGGGTCGGGGTAGCGTTTGTCCGTGGCCGAGATCTTTTCCTTCAGCGCCTTGCCGGTCAGGAACGGCGCGCCGATGGCGACGCGACCCTGCCAGCGCACGGAGGCGCCGACGCTCGTCGCCTTGAGCACCGGGTGGTCGAAGGCCTTGAGGTCATAGGTCGAGGTGAAGTTGGCGCGCCATTTCCGCTGCTCGGGCGAGACGGCGCCGTCGCGGGCGAGGGTGGCGGCGAGCGGGTTGCCGACGTTGGACGCGAAGCGGGTCGCGGCGGTCTGGCGCTCGGGGAGCGCGGGACCCTGGTCGATGCCGAGGAGGTTCAGTTTGACCATGTTGGCGTAGACCGCGTCGGCGACCTCCTTGGTGAGGCGGGCCGAGACGCGGACGACGGTCTCCGGTTTCGCGACGATGAACGTCACCCGCCCATGGCGCGTGACGTTGCCGACCAGTTCGGTCTCGAGGCCGCGGGCGTCGAGGTTGCTGGTGTCGGTGAGGCCCGCGATGCCGTTGGATAGGAGCCCGTTGCCGGCGGCGTTGAGCCGCAGGTTCTTCACCGTGCGCGAGGGCTCGGGCAGCAATTGGAAGAACGCCTGGTAGAGCTGCTGGTAGGACGTGTAGCCGGCCGCGGTGACGCCCGGGATGGTGTTGAACGCGATCCCCTGGGTCTGGGCCGTGACGTAACGGTCGGCCATGAAGTTGGGAAAGTTGAAGATTCCGCTCGTCGCGCCCTGGGCGCCGTTGGAGGCGTCGGTCTGCTCGGTGTGAAACGCGTTCACGCGCAGGGAAACGCGGCGCTCGAGGAATTCGACGAGCACGCCGTACTCGCGCGTGGTGCCGGCGGGGGCGGGGATGATCTGCCCGTTGAGGTCGGTGCGGATGTTGACGGGATTGAAGTTCCCGGAGGAGTTGTAAAACCCGCCGATCTCCATGCCGAGCGGCAGCGCGCGGGTGAGGCGGCGGGGCAGCCGGCCGACGGCGCTCCAGGTGAAGCTGCGGCCGCGCTCGTCGAGGTTGGGGCTCGAGTCGAGGCGCAGCGCGGAGTTGTCGAGCGTGTCGTCGGCGTTCCGCTTGTTGCCGACGCTGGAGAACGTGCGCAGGTGGTCCCAGCGCCAGCCGGCGACCGTGACGATGTTGCTGGAGAGGAAGTCGCTTTTCACGCTGACCGAGCGCGAGTCGATGAGCTGGCGGCTGCGGGAGTTGCCGTTGAGGAAGCGCAGGACGGAGAGCGGCTCGGTGACCATTCGCTTGTTGGTGAAGTCGAAGAACGTGACGTTGTGGGTGTCGCCCGTGCGCGGGAGCGGCGCGGTGACGACCTCGTTGATGCGGACATCGTTGATCGAGGTGGTGTTCAAAACCGAGGGCCCGAGGTACTGGAGCACGAGCGGGGTTGTGCGGAAGTTGCTGCCGATGGTGGCCTGGAAGACGTCGGTGTTGAGGTTGCGGGTGGTGCTGGTCCAGCCGGTGGCGTAGCTGAGCGTCTCGGCGTCGTTGCGGTTGCGGGTGTAGAGGCCGGTGATGACGTGGTCGCCGAGGTCGATTCCGAGGAAGCGCGGGCCGCGGGAGGCGAGGTTGAGACGGTAGAAACCCGTGGCGCGAAACGCCTCGCGGGTGCCGCGCTGCGTGCGGTCGGTGATGCCCTGCTGGTCGATGAACGGCCGGCCGAGATTGGGGTTGGGCTGGTCGTTGGAAAGGTACTGCGCGACGTCGATGGAGATGGCGCTCGCGGGTGAGCCGCCGCCGTTGTTGCCGAAGGAGAACGGCAGCAGCCGCGTGGAGCGGGTTTTCTGCTGGTCGAACGCGAGCTCGAGGCCGCCGCGGCCCCCGAAGAGTTCCTGGGTGAGCGCGGCGTTGCCGACCTGGAAGATCTGTTCGACGTGGTTCAGGCCGCCGCTGAGCAGGCGGTTGCGGTAGTCGAAGATGGCGCGGTTCTGCAGCGTCGGGGAAACGAAGCCCGTGGGCACCACGGTGCCGCTGTAAAACGTGTCGATCGACGGGCGGCCGTTGGGGTTCTGCGCGTAGCGGATCCGACCCATGATGCCGGCGAGGCCCGCGAGCGCGGGGTTGTTGGAACCCGCGTAGCCCGGCTTCTGCTGCCCGGGCGTGTCGTACACGAGCGGGATCTGGATGAAGTAGGGGACGCCGATGCCGGGGTTGGCCGCGACGATGTCCGCGGAGTTCAGGCGGTTGTCGACCGTGACGCGCGGCCGCCAGGAGAACGTGGGCGATCCCGTGACGAGGCGCGCGTCGAGGTTGGTGCCGGGCATGCCCGCGATGGCGGGATTCGGCGGCTCGAAGAAGTTGAGCATGGTGTTGACCGGCGGGATCACGTTCACGGGGTTCGACTGGCTGTCGCCCATCTCGCCCGACACGCGCACCGCGGTGCGTCCGAGCCAGCCGCCGGCGCGGCCGTCGCGCAGCACGCCTTCGACGGAGATGAAGCCGCGGCGCTTTCGGTCGAACGCGGGTTTCTGCTGGAAATTATTATGCTCGCTCACCGTCGCGACGCGCAGCGCCAGGCGGTCCCGCACGAGCACGCGGTTGAGGTCGAGCACGCCACGGTAGGAGTTCTCCGAGGCGAACACTCCCGTGACCGACGAGCGGTTACGCTGCAGCTGCGGGCGCACGACCGAGCCTTCGATGATGCCGGCCGGATTGCCGACGCCGAAGAGCAGGGAGTTCGGGCCGCGGCTGATCGTGACGCCGGAGGAGTTGTAGGCGTCGAACGGGATGTCGGTGAGAAAATAGTCGCGCGTCGTCGTGGCGGCGCCGATGCCGCGGACGCGGTTGTTGGCCTGCGGATTCTCGCGGCTTTCCGACATGTCGGGCCGGCCGGAATCGATCGCGCCGCCGGCGAAATTGCCCGCCACGCCGCCGATTTCCGTGGCTGTGGTGAGCGCGAGGAGTTCGCCGAGGTTGGTCGCCGCCGTGTCCTGCAAGAACTCCGGCGTGATGATGCTGATCGCCGCGCCAACGTCGCGCAGGGCGGTGTTGATGCGCGTGCCGGCCAAGGTGCTGGCGGAGGAGTAGCCGACGGCGTCGCTCTCGCTGACGACGAACGGATTCAGCTTCACCGTCTCGGCGGGAGGCGGGGCGTCGGCGGCGAAGATCGCGGTGGCCGAGAAGGCGGCGATGAGAAGGTTTCGGGCGGTCTGGGTTCGGGGCATGGTAAGGGGTGGGGAAGGTTGGGGCGCGGAGTTGATCGCGTAGTCACGATATACCGCGTTCGGGAATCAGCCGACCTGCGGCCCGCGCGGCGGGCAAGCGGAACCTGCGGAGGGCGAAGCGCGACCGGCGGCCTTGCCAGCGCGTGACGCCACTCCCATCACCGCGGGCATGAAAATCGTCATCACCGGCGTCACCAAGGGGCTCGGCCGCGCGCTCACCGAGGAGTTCATCCGGGCGGGACACACGGTCATCGGGTGCGGGCGCAGCGGGGACGCGATCTTCGATCTTCGGATGACGCATCACGCGCCGCATGAGTTCTCGGTCGTCGACGTGGGGCTGGACACCAAGGTGTCGATCTGGGCCGCGCGCGTCCTCGAAAACGACTCCGCGCCGGATCTGCTCATCAACAACGCGGCGATCATGAACCGCCTCGCGCCGCTCTGGGAGCAGGATGACCGCGAGTTCACCCGGCTCGTCGACGCCAACATCCGCGGCGTGCAAAACGTCATCCGGCATTTCGTGCCCGCGATGGTGAAGGCGGGCAAAGGCGTGATCGTGAACCTCAGTTCCGGGTGGGGCCGGAGTGTTTCGCCCGAGGTCGCGCCCTACTGCATGTCGAAGTGGGCGATCGAGGGATTGACCAAGGCGCTGGCGGAGGAGTTGCCGAAGGGCATGGCGGCGGTGCCGTTGAACCCGGGCGTCATCGACACCGACATGCTCCGATCCTGTTGGGCCGACGGAGCCGCGGCTTATCCGAAGGCGGAAGCGTGGGCGAAAATCGCCGCGCCGTTCATCCTGAATCTCGGGGCGCGCGACAACGGCAAGTCGCTGACCGTCGGTTGAGGCGGCAAACGCCGACTCGAAACTTCAGCGGGAAAGCGTCGCGACGGTCCGCGTCGGTGACGCGACGGAAGCCGGTTTGGCGCTGGAAAAGAGGGCGACCGAAGTCGGGCGCTGCTCGCGCGTACCTTCGAAACGGAGGAGGAAATTCTGCATCCGGGTGCGCCGGCGCTCGCGGGTGAAAAGCTCCCGGGGGATGGGGCTTGGGGTGAGGGTGTTGGGCATGGGTTAGGTGCGCGTCGTCTATCGCAGGCCTTGTGCCACGCTTTCATATTTCATAAAACGCTAAGGGAGATATGGATGCGGTATTGTTTTCGTAATCCCACAGAAATATCTGGGTAAAAAACCCCAATCCCACGCAGCCAATTTTGTGCAAATACCCAAAACTGATGATCCTCAGCGCGTTAACGGCGACTGTGCCGAGGCGATACTTCGACTTACAAAATCTCGGCCCTAACTGAGCGCTCGCCGCCCCAGTCCCGCCGCCAAGTCACTTTGTCGCGCGCATCCGCTGGCGGTATTCGTCGCCGTTCATCAGGGCCCGACGAATGTCGCGTTCGGTGTAGCCGCGTTCGCGCATCAGACGTTCGTAATTGGCGTAGCCCGCGGGGTCGGGATCGCGACCGAGAACATCGCGGTAGGCGCGCGTGATGACATCGCGGATCTGGTTTCCCTGGCCCTCGCGGCTGCGCTGGAGATCGGCGCGGATCTGCCCCTGCGTCCAACCTTGGCGCCACTTGCTCCGGTAATGCGCCAGCCCGTTCGCGTCCGGGTCGCGTCCGAGGATCTCACGGTACATCCGTTTGATGGCGACGTCCGGGTTGATCGCGCGCGCCTCGTCGCTCCGTTGCAATTGCTCGATCATCTGCCGCTGGCTCCAGCCTTCAAACATGATGCGGTCACGATAGCGGCGAAGTCCCTCGGGGTCCGCGGGGCGGTCGAGCACCTCGCGGTAGGCGCGGTCGACGATCATTTCGGCGGTGCGCCGGTCGATCCGCGGACGCGGCGGCGCCACGATCACCGGGGCGCGCGGCGGGGAAGGCGGCGGTTGTTGCACCACGATGACTTGGCGGGGCGCATCCGGTGGCGGCGCGGGAGGAGGTGCGGTTGTGACTGGGATATTGGCGGGCTGATTCACTTCCGCTGCCGCTGATGTGACGGCGCCACGGGAGCCGGTGACGCTGAGGGAAATGATTGCGCGATCCCAATTGCCGCCGTCGGCGCCCCGCGCCTCCGCGTAGAGGTCGGGAATGTCGCGCGTGATCTCGAGTCGGTCGCCGCGCTGATCACTTTGCGAAAAAACGCTCGCGCGGGCGTCGCCCGCGATCCGCACCGAGGAAATCGCGCCGAGCCAGGGTTGCTGGTTGGCGCGCAGCAGCCGTTCGAGGTTGGCGACCGCGGCGCCTGCTTCCACCTTCAAGGACTCGCCCTGGAAATTGGGCTCGGTGAAGAAGGTGACGTGGTTCGGGTTGACCGTCGCGGCGTTCTGCGCGGTGAGCGACGCCCCGCCTTCGGCGAGCGCGCCGAGAAAAGCCAGCTGGGCGATAATTTTCCCGAGAACCCCGTGCATCGTTGGAAAGTTAGCCGCTTCAGCGCGCGATGAAAGGATTGTGGAGCCTTTCCTGCGCGAGGGTCGATATCGGCCCGTGTCCCGGCGCGATCACGGTGTCGCGCGGCAGCGTGAGGATCTTCTCCTTGTTGTTCTTGAACTGATCCGCGAACCGCGTGGCGCTGCCACCCATCGAGCTGGCGAAAAGAGCGTCGCCCACGACGGCGAGCGGCCAGCTCAGGCCGGTGACGTAGAAGGTCGTGAGCCCCGGCGAGTGCCCGCAGGTGAGGAGGGTGTTCACCGCGAGTCCGCCGATGTGGAAATGCGCGTTCTCACGGAAGGTTTTCGCGCCGGGGTGGTCCGCCGGCTCGAGCTCGCTCGCCCAGACCTCCGCGCCGGTGGCGCCCGCCAGCGCGGCGAGATCCGCGACGTGGTCGGGATGCGTGTGCGTGAGGAAGATGTAGCGCAGGGTGAGGCGCTCGGCGGCGATCACATCCAGCATGGGACGGCAGGTGGAGCCCGTGTCGAAGGCGGCCGCGAGTTTCGCGCGCGGATCCCAGATCAGGTAGCTGTTCACGGTCATCGAGCCGTGCGGCGAATTGAAGGCGGCGAACCCCTTCGGGAAATCGGGGATGCGCGGGTACCAGCGCTTGTGGGCGAGGACCTCGAGGGCGTCGGGCGATAGCCGGAGGTGCCGCGCGACTCGCCGCAGCACGGCGTCGATGGGCTTGCCCGCCTTCACCGCCGCGAGGTCCTCCGCCGAAACCTCCGCGCGCTGCTGCAATTCCTCATCGCTGATCCCGAGGCCACGCTGGGCCTTGTTGATCACGTCGTTGAAATCGTCCTCGAGCGGAATGTGCGGCATGGCGGGAGGCAACGCGTCGTGCGCCGGGCCCGCAAGCTTCCCGCGGCTCCGCCGCCACCGACGGGGTTGAGTTGAAACACAGGGGGAACCACCAAACACACCAAAGGCACGAAACCAGGCAGAGTGGCCCACGGAATCAACGGCATCAGGAAGCCCGTCGTGAAAATCGCCTGGTGTAGCCGCGGCTGCTCGCCCGCCTGCGGAGGGCTTGCCCGCCGTAGCCTTGGCGAAGGAGGAAGGCTTTTCCGAATCGCTCCGCGAGGGGAGCAGCCACGGATACACACGGATCAACACGGATGAGGCTCTTCCGACGGAACCGGGATTTGAACCGCGGATTTCGCAGATGGCGCAGATAAAGCCCGAAGGGCCTTCGGCGCTTCCGAAGGACCGGAGCGACCGGGCGGAGGGGAACAGGAAGATCGGGAAGATCGTGAAGGCCGGCGGCGCGATGCGCCCCGGCTTTACACGCTCGACTCACCGGCGCCGGATTCCGGATGTTCGGATCGTGCCCTTCGTTCGTTTACCGCGGTCTTCCTGGCTGGTGCTCGCCTGCGCCGTGACCGCCGCGGCGAACCCGACGCATCGTGATATCGAATACGCCCGCGTCGGCGAAAGCGTGCTGCGCCTCGATCTGCATTTGCCCGGGAAGGGCGCGGCCCCGGCGCCGCTGATCGTCTGGGTGCACGGGGGTGCGTGGAGTCGCGGCTCGAAAAACGAGAACCCGCTGGCCCCGCTGGTCGCTCAAGGCTGGGCCGTCGCGAGCGTGGACTACCGGCTCACCCCCGTCGCGCCGTTCCCGGCGAACGTCCACGATATCAAGGCCGCGGTGCGGTTTCTCCGCGCGCGTCGCGCCGAGTACGGCCTCGCCACCGAGCGGGTCGCGATCGCCGGGGCTTCGGCGGGCGCGCATCTGGCCGCGCTGGTCGGAGTGTCCAACGGACATCCCGAACTGGAAGGGGAGGTGGGCGCGCACCGCGACCAATCGAGCGCCATTCAGGCGATCGTGAGTTTCTACGGGGCGTCGAACCTCGAGACGATTCTCTCCCAGTCGACGCCCTTTGGGCTGGGTGTGCGCATCCCCGCGCTGCAATTGCTCCTGCGCGGCCAGCCGGAGGAAAAGCCCGCGCTCGCGCGCCTCGCGAGCCCCGTGGCGCAGGTCGACGCGGGTGATCCGCCGCTGCTCTTGCTCCATGGCGACCAGGATCCGCAGATGCCGGTGGCGCAGTCGCTGGAGTTGCTGGGGGCTTATGAGCGTGCGGGCCTGAAGGTCCGCTTCGTCCCGCTCCACGGTTCCAAGCACGGCGGCAGGGAGTTCTACGACGAGCCCCGGCTCGCCTTGGTGCGGGAGTTTCTCGCGCGGGCCGGAATCTCGCCCGCGTCGTCCCGGTGAAATTTACCTCGGGAACTTCCCCCGCGTTCATTTGCCGGGCCGTCTGGCGATGCACATGGGTAAACCTGTCCCTTGCGACTGCCGCCCCGGTTTTCGCGGGTGAAGCGCCTCCGGGCGTGACGGTGTCCGCGCCCGTGCTGGTCGCGGAGGGTCCGGTCGGCGAACGGCGCTGGGGCCGGTATCAGTTTCCCTCGCTGGACCGGCTCGTCGATGGGCGCATCGCCCTGTCGTTTCACGTCAACGAGGACAGCGCCCGCGCCTACGGCCGCCGGCCCGAGCAGCCGGACCGCGGTGTCTCGGCCGATGGCGGGAAGTCGTGGACCCTCGGGCCCGCGACGGAACGGACGGCGGGATTACTGCTGCCGAACGGTGACCGGCTCATCGCCGGAAGGCCGGACGTGACACCGCCGGCGATTCCGGTTGCCGAACTCCGGTTGCCCGAGCCGGTGGGGACGATCAGCGGCACTTACGGCCAGCTCCCCTACACGTTCTACCGCCACGATGACCTTCCCGCCTCGTTGCGCGGCGTCCCCGCGGCGCGGCTGGCCGCGGGCAAAAGCGCGTGGGCGACGGAACGCGCGACGCTCCTGGATCCGGGCTTTCAACGCTACACGATCCAGGAAGTTTTCCCCGTGGTGTGGTGGGGCGACCTGAACCTTGCGCCGGACGGCTCGATCATCGCGCTCGTCTATCCGCGGTCGACCGAGGGCGATGTGGCGTGCCATCGCTCGAACGACTTCGGCCGCATCTGGCGCCTGCAAGGTCGCATCGCGTACGAGCCGGACAAGCGCGCGGATCCGCAGGCGGGCGCGCGGACGCAGGGTTTCACCGAGCCCGCCAGCGTCCTCCTCGCCGACGGCACGTTGCTCGCGATGCTCCGCACGACGGACGGGCTCGGCGTCGGACCGCTGTATTCAAGCCGCTCCGCTGATCTGGGAAAAACCTGGTCGAAACCCTCGGTCGTGAACGCTTACGGCGTCATGCCGCGGCTGCTGCGCCTCGGCAATGGCGTCCTCGTTTTGAGTTACGGCCGGCCGGGCGCGGAGGTGCGCTTCAGCTTCGACGGCCGGGGTGAAACGTGGTCGGAACCGGTGAAACTCGTGCCGTTGAATTCCGCCGACGTGCAGGCCGACAGCTGCGGCTACACCAGCCTGCTGCCGCTTTCGGACGACTCGTTTCTGATCGCCTACAGCTGGTTCAAACGCCCTGCGGAAGACGGCACCACGCGCAAGGCCCTGCTGGCTCGAGGGCTCAAGGTGGACGTCGCGGTTCCGGCGAGAAACAGTGCCCGTTGAACGATGCGGGGGCGCTCGGTGAAGTGAGCCTTCCCCGGCCGGCCCCGCGTTCGATTCGGTGCACGGTGCAAATTCCCGCTCCCGGCGCGCGGCCCGGGCTTTGGGCATGGTCGCTCTTCCTGCGTCGGGCGGCCTTGCGTCTCCTCTGAAAAACCGGCACTTCCCCTCGCCATGCCCCGTTCCGGTTCAAACACGCCCGCGGTCTTTGACACCCTTCTGGCGCGCGCCCACGGCGGCCTCACCGGGGAACAGAGCCGCAAGCTGGCCGAGGCGCAGTCGGATCCCCACGGGCGGCTCGCGGCCATCCTGATCGTGGATGACGACGAGTACCTGCGGCGGATGATCGCGCTCAGGCTTGAGCAATTCGGCTACCAGAACGTCACGGACGCGCCGGATGGCGAGGCCGCCCTGGATCTGATCCGGCGGCAGGAGTTCGATCTCACCATTCTCGACATCGAAATGCCCCGGCTGGACGGATTCGGTGTTCTTCGGGCGCTGCACGAGGATCCGGAGCGGCGTCACTTGCCGGTGATCGTGAGCTCGGGGCTCGATGACCTTGATGCCGTCGCGCGTTGCATCGCGCTGGGCGCCGAGGATTACCTGCTCAAGCCGTTGAAGTCGGAAATCTTTCGCGCGCGCGTCTCCGCAACCCTCGAGAGGAAACGCCTCCGCGACATCGAGCGCCTGCGGCTCATCCAGTTGCAGCACGAGCGCCGGCTGCTCGAGCTCGAGCAGGAAAAAACCGAGCGCCTGCTGCTTAATGTCCTGCCGCGCTCCATCGCCTCGCGTCTCAAGCACGGCGAACGCACGATCGCCGAGCGCTACGAGGAGGTGACGGTGCTGTTCGCCGATGTCGTGGATTTTTCCAGCTGGGCCGGCCGGACCGACCCCGAGGATCTCGTCTCGCTGCTCAACGATCTTTTCTCGCGGTTCGACCAACTGGCGGGGGAACACGGCCTCGAGAAGATCAAGACCATCGGCGACAGCTACCTCGCGGTGGGCGGACTGCCCGAGCGCGTGGCGGATCACGCCGGAGCGGCCGCGCGCCTAGCGCTGGGAATGCTCGGTGCCCTGAGGGAGTTCAACCGCGACCGCGGAGTGGAATTGAGCATGCGCATCGGGCTGAACTCCGGGCCGGTGGTCGCCGGGATCATCGGGCGCCGGAAGTTCACCTACGATCTCTGGGGCGCGACGGTCAACGTCGCCAGCCGCATGCAGGCGGCTGGTGTGCCGAATCGCATCCAAGTCTCGAGTTCCACGGGAGGATTGCTGCACGGGAGGTTCCAGCTGACTCCCCGTGGCAGTGTCACCTGCAAAGGGGTCGGCGAGGTCACCACCTTCCTGCTCGACGGGATCGCCGGGGCCCCCGGGAAAAATGAAACCGCTCCCCCGCGTGCGGTCGCGGCGACCGAATCGTCCGCAACGGGGCACCCGTAGGGCACCTTGGTCTCCTGATGGAACCGGTCACCGCGTTCCAAGCCGCTTGGCCGTCGGTCATCTGACGGGCGCCGGGGGCGGATGGCGGAGGTTCCGGTCGTTCGAGTGACAGGTCATGGCTGTTACCGTCTGAACCCGTGGCTCCCGCCCGCTTCTCCCGAGCGGCGCGCGGGGCGAAGTTGCGAGGGGCCGCCGCCGGCTACCGCTTCAGCGGAGCGGGTCGGCCGCCGTTCGCTGCACGAGAGCGATCAGGGGCTCGGCTGCGGTAACGATCCCGCCGCTCCGGCGGTTCACGCCAGCAGTTGTGGTATCACCCCGGAACTGTCCCCGTGTCGCTCGATCGCGACACCAGATCCCTGCAGCAGCGTGAGCCAGGCGTTGCAGAGCGGCGTGTCCTTGGGAACGACGAGATTTTGTCCGAGACGGATCCCCGCGCCCCGGCCGGCGATGAGCGTGGGGCAGCTGTCCAAGGTGTGGCCCGTCCGGATGTTGCTGCCGTAGACGACCGTCGTGTGGTCGAATAACGAGCTGCCATCCGGCTCGCGGGTCGCCTTCAACTGGTCCAGCAGACCGGCGAGCAACTCGCTTTGGGCGAGGTCGCGTTTCTCGGACGCCTCCAGGTACTCCGGGCCCTTCCCGAGGTAATGGCTCATCGTGTGGGCGTCGATGCGGACATCGAGGCTGGTGAGCAAGGTCGACACCGGTTGCCGGTAACTCAGCACCCGCGTGCTGTCCGTGCGCAGCGCGGCGACCATGAGGTCGTACATCAGCCGGATCTCCTCGTAGCCGGCCAGGCCGGACTTCGGCTCCGGGATGCCCGGGGCGGGCCGGGGCGCGCCCAGCCAGCGCTCGTCGCGGCTGAGCCGCGTCTCGATGTCACGGATACCTTGGAAGTACTCCTCCAGTTTCGCGTTGTCGGTCCGGCCGAGCTGGCGCCGGAGTTCGCGGGCGCTTTCCAAGGCGTTGTCGAGGACGCTGCGGCGCTGCCGGAGCATGGTTTTCTGGACCTCGATCGGCGTGGATTCCTGCGCGAAGAGCCGGTGGAACGCCTCGACCGGTGTCTTCGGTCCGGACATGGGCTTGCCGCGGGCGTCCCAGGAAAGCGAGAGGCCCTGGCCGTGGCCGGACGCGCTCGCCGCCGCGCCGCAGTCGAGGACGAGGGAGTCGAAGCGTGTTTCCCGGCCAAGCGCCTCGGCGGCGACCTGATCGGCGGAAATCGTGTTGTGGAAACTCTGGCCCGGCGCGCCGAACTCGTTGGCGCCGGTCAGCCAGAAGGTGCTCCCGCTGTGGCCTCCGGTGACGTCCTTGTTCACGAGACCCTGCACGACCGTGAAGTCGGACTGGTGCCGGGCGAGCGGCGCCAGCCCCGCGGGCAGCGTGTAGTCCGCTCCCTTCTGCGCGAGGTCGGGAAACCAGGATTGCTCCGTCACGCCCCAGCCGAAGCCGAGGAAGATCATCCGCTTCGGGCGCGCCCCCGCGGCCGGCGCGGGCGCCGCCGCCGCGAAGCGCTGGAAGCCGAGCGACTCGAGCATCGGCAGGGCGATGAGGGCGGTGCCGGTGCGGAGGAAGCCGCGACGATTCTGGGGCGCTTTCATGGGGTGGATCATTTGGATAGGAATTCCGGGCTGCGGAGCAAGGCGTGGACAAACTCGCGGGTCGCGAACGACTTCACGCCGGCCTGCGCCACCATGCTCGCGACCAGGGGCTCGTCGCTGAAGCCGCACGGGCGACCGAGCGCGTACTCGATCAGGGCGGAGGCGAATCCCCGCGCGAAGTTCTCCTGCTTCGCCGCGATGATCGCGCGCAGCTCGAAATAGTCGCGGAACGCCGGTCCCTTGTGCAGCGTCCCCCCGGCGTCGATGGTCCATGTCCTCGTCGCGTTCGGCAGCGGTTTGCCCGAGGCGTCCAGGGCCTGGTAGGAATCCTCGAGGCGCCACCGGCCGACCGCGTCGAAGTTCTCGAGGCCGAAGCCGATCGGGTCGATCTTGCGGTGGCAGTTGGCGCACTGGGGTTCCTGCTGGTGCATCTGGAGCCGCTCGCGCTTGGTGAGCAAATGGGAGCCGAGGCGGGCCAGCTCCGGAACATTGGCGGGAGCCGGGGGCGGGGGTTCGTGGAGCAGCTTGCGCAGCACCCACGCGCCGCGCTCCACCGGGTTCGTGTGCTGGCCGTTGCTCCCCATCGCCAGGATGGCCGCCATGCCCAGCAGGCCACCGCGCGGGGAGCCGGCGGGAAGCGAAACTTTGCGGAACGCGTCGCCGCTCACTCCCTGCAGCCCATAGTAGTCCGCGAGCAGCGCGTTGACCATCACGTGGTCCGCGCGGAGCAATTCACCAAGGGGGGCGTTGTCACGCAGCAGCGCGGCGAAGGTCGCGTAGACTTCCTGCCGCGCGGCCGCCTTCACGGCGTCGTCGAACCCGGGGTGGAGGGTCGGGCTGAATTGAAAGAGATCCAGCCGCTCCAGCGTCAGCCACTGGGTGACGAAGGGACGGACGAAGTGCTCGGAGCGCGGATCGTCGAGCATCCGGTCCGCGTGGGCCGCGAGAAGCTCCGGCCGCCGGAGTTCCCCGGAGGCCGCGAGTTGGCGCAGGGTTTGATCCGGCGGGAATCCCCAGAGGAAGTAGGACAGCCGCGTGGCCAGTTCGAGCCCTTCGAGCGGGCGCCGCCCGGCGCCGGCGTCCGGCTCCGCGCGGTAGAGGAAGCGGGGCGAGGCGAGCACCGCGGCCAGCGCCTGCTTGAGCGCGTCGCGATGCGAGCCGCCCGTCCCGCGGCGCGCGTCGTAGAGCCGCAGCAGGCGATCCACGAGCCCGTCGGGTGCCGGGACGCCACGGTAGGCCTCCCGCGTGAACCGCGCGAACGCGCCCCGGAGTTTCTCGGGCGCCACACCCGCGGTCTCTTGATCAAACGGGAGATCCAGCGCGCGGAGTCCCGGCGGCATCGCTCCCGGCGGGACCGGCCGCCGCTCGATCTCCATCCAGTCGATCCAGATCGCGACCTCGGGTCCGTGTCCATTGCGCTGCACCGTCTCGCGGAAGATTTGCTGCGACCGCGCGGGATTCATGAAACCGCGTTCACGCACGAAGAGCTGGCGGTGGTTCTGCTCCGCGTTCGCCCGGGTGAGCGTGAACGGGATCTCGATCACCTCCGGGGCCTCGATCGTGCCGCCGACATGGTGCGTGCTGCGCGCGGGTGTGCCGGGACCCGTGACGAAGGCACCCTTCAGCCCGAAGTCCAGGAAGCGACGTTCCGCGGGGGCGCCCGGTGCGGCCCCGGCGCGGATGCGCACCACGTAATCCCCCGGCGGGAAATCACGCGGGATGGGGAGTCGCGGCTCGGTGGCGAGGCCGGTGCCGCCGAAACCGAACGGCTGGCTGTTGGACCGCACGGGCAGGTAGGCGCCCCGGTCGAGGGCGGGCAGGCCGAGGTAGTATTCGTCGTATCGGATGAAATCCACGTAGTCCCGGTGGCGATAGATGATCTTCGGGTTGACCTCGGTTTCCTTGCTGAAGCCGAAGGTCATCGGGCTCGGGGCGCCGGGGATTTTGTGCCAGTAAAAGCGCAGGTCGTCGTCCGCCGGAGCGTCCTGCCGGAGTTTCGCCACCAGGGCGGCGTTTTCCGGCAGCGCCGCGGCGTCGTCCACCGCCTTCATCCAACGCTTCATCCGCTCGATGGCGTCAAGCGACTCCCGGTTCCGCTTCCGGAAGGCCGGATGGCCCTGCTCCATCTCGAGGCGGAACTTCCTCGGCGTGGAATCGACGGCCGACGCGCGGAAGGCCTCCTCGAGCGCCTCGAGCGCCAGCGTCTCGTAGAGCTCGAATTGGTTCCCATTGAGGAAGAGGCTGGCGCCCACGGTGTCGAAGTTGGGTCCACCCGTGTCGGACGGCAGCGCGCTCACGTCCGCGTCGACGCCGAGAAGGTCGCGCAGCGTGTTGGCGTACTCGCGGCGGTTGAGCCGGCGCAGGGCGATCACGCCGTTTTGATCCGCGAGTCGCCGGCGGGCGGCGACCAGCGCGTTCGAAAGGTCGTCGAGGAAGTTGGCCTTCGCCTCGGGCGCGGGCGGCTTCTCTTCCTCGGGCGGCATTTCCCCGGCGTTCAGCGCGCCAAGGATCTTCTGCCAGCGTTCCGCCGTCGGCAGATCGGCGATCGCGAGCGCCAGATCGTCCACGCGGAATTTGCCCTTTTGTTTCTCGGGTCCGTGGCAGCCCTGGCAATGGTTCGCGAGGAAGGCGCGGTGTCGTTCGTCCATCGTCCCTGGCGGCGCTTCCGCCGCGCGCGTGGCCGGCGCGGCGCCGGCAAGGAGCGGCAGCGCGGCGAGGAGGGTCAGCGGTGGCTTCACGACACGGTTCCTCAACGCACCTTCCAGATTTTCACGTCGTCGATCCAGACCGTGCTTGGCACGAGGAAGCTGAACCAGCGCTTCACCGGGTGGGCGAAGCCGGCCGAGCGGTGGCGAGCGACGATGCTGCCGTCGAGGCTGAGGCGCATCTCGTCGCCCTCGGTCACGAGCACAAGTTCATGCCAGTCCGTGTCGGGCTTCCACGGCACGGTGACCTGCTTCGTCTTGAGCAACGCGTCGAGATCGGCGGGCAGCTTCTCCTTGCGGTCGAGGTAGGGCTGGCGGCGCTGACGGATCTCGAGATTCATCACGCCGGTCTTCCAATCCATGAGCGTGATGCCGCCCGGCCCGAGGTTGGCGTAGCAGAGGTGCCCGGCGTGGATGCCCGGCGTTTCCCGATCCACGAAGCCGAGCTGAAGGGACTCCCCCTTGTTCAGTCCGGGAAACCGGAACCGCACGATGGCGCCGCCGTCCGCGAAGCCGGCCTCGTGGTGGATGTGTGCGGAGTGGCCGGCCTCCTTCGAGGCGCTGGCGATCTTGAGAACGCCGTCGTCCAGATCCGCCATCTTGAGGTGCGGCACGCGGTCCGCGGTGGCGCTGTTCCAGCCGTTGCCGATGGCTTTGGCGAGATTGCCGTTCTCCTCCCGTTCGAAGGCGTCGTGGAAGACGAGTCGGCCTTGCTCGCGCAGCCAGGCGGCGTCGCCGCGCACCGCTTCCGCCCGGGCGGGATCGGCGGCGGGCGAGGCGGGCAGGAACACGAGCGACAGGGCGGCGAGGATCAGGGGATCAGGCTTCATGGGAAACAGCGGGTTTGGTTTCCGTGGAGGCGTCGGACGCCCGCGGCGCTTCGGATCACCGGGCGGGCCGGGCGCCCCGGACGCACCTCCGATGGTTCGGGTTCGGTGATCATGGCTTCAAACCAGGCCGAGCCGGGCCGCGACCACCCTTTGACCTGCGGCCAGGCACGCATCGGCGTCGTGCACCGTGAGGGGCGACCGTGCGCCCAGCACGTGAAACGCGCGTTGATAGGCGGCCCGCAGCGGATTCGAACCGACCAGCGTGACGGCCGCCTCGTGCGCCTGAAGCGCGCCCAGCTCGGCGCCGATCAGGAGTCCGCTGAGGTAATGGTAGTTCACCGTGGGCGCCGCCTTTTCCAGCAGGGCCCGCGCGCGGACGCGGAAGGCGGCGTGCAGAAGGTTCGCCGTCGCACCGGTCCGGACTCCCCGGTCAAAGCCGTCCCCCGACTCCGGCTCGCCGAGGTCGGTGCCCGCGACCACCGAGTTCGCCAGGATGCTCTGGCTCGAAAGCAGCGCGAAAAACTCACCCGTCATGTAGGTCCGGATGGCGACCGCACGGGCGTCGCACACCTCCACATGTTTGGAGTGGGTGCCGGGGAAAATGAACAGGCGGGTCCGGGCGGCTGGCGAGGGGGCGGCGGCACCAAGGGTGCAGGCGCCGATGAGCTGGGTCTCCTCGCCGCGCATGACGTCATCGTCGCCGCGGACCCCGGAAATGATGACAACCGGATGGGGAAAGTCCGCCGTTGCGGGGAAGTGTTCGAGGGCGAGGTCCGAGCCGTCGGTGGCCAGCGGCAGCCTCGCGTAGGGAAGCTCGCGCATGCCCAACGACGACGAGGCCATGCCGGAGATCACGAGCGGGAGCCCCGTCAGCGGGTCCCCGGTCTCGCGGGCGAGTCGCGCGAGATGTTGCGCGACAACGTCCGAGAAAAACCTCCCGCGGCCCTCCGGGGCCCCGCCGGCGGCCCTCCAGGCGGCGAAGGTGGCGGCGACGCCCTGCTCGCCGCGGCTCACGGCGACGACCCGGCGGGCTTCAACCTCCAGGAGGCTCAGCCGGAACGTGGAGGTTCCCCAGTCGCAGCTGAGGAATCTCCGGGCGGATGCGGATGCCGGTGCGCTCACGCGAAAATCCCGGCGAAGCGGGCGTTCCATTCAACCCCCAGACCGGGGGTCTGGGGAACGAGATACTCGCCGCCATTTCGCGTGAGGGGAGACTGCAGGAAGCCATTCGCGGACGCGAAGACGTGCGGGTTGAACTCGCAGAGCGGGCACTGGGTCAACGCGGCGGAGAAGTGGATCGCCGCGGCGATCTGCGGGCCCATCGCGATGCTGAGATGGGGAATGATTTCCCCGGAAAACGCGGCGGCGATGCGCAGCGAGCCGGTGATGCCGCAGCGGCCGAGGTCGGGCTGGAGCACGCCGACGCTGGGCAGGAACGGCTGCAGCTCGCGCAGGCTGCGGTAGCTCTCGCCGAGCGCGAGCGGAGTGCGGATGGCGGCGGCGAGGGCGGCATGGGCCTCGACCTCCTCGGGATAGAGGGGGCACTCCAACCAGCGGGCGTTGCGCGCGTCGAGCTCGCGGCCCATCGCGACGGCCCGGTCCGGCGGCAGGTGCCAGAGCGCGTCGACTGCGAAGCGCATTCCGACCGGCAGCCGGTCCGCGATGGCGAGCAGGTCCTGCCACTCGCTCTCGTAGTAGAGTTTCACCACGGAAATGCCTTCGTCGGCGTAGCGGGCGGCGAAGGCGGCGCGTTCCGCCGCGCCATGGCCGGACGTGCCGCTGAGGTAGACTGGAACGCGGGACCTGGGCGCGGCGCTCAGCAGGGCGCAGACGGGTTTGCCGGCGATCTTGCCGGCGAGGTCCCACAGCGCGAGGTCCACGCCGCTCATTGCGTCGAGCATGAACCCGCCGTTCTGGCCGCGGACGCGCATCGTGGCGTACATGCGCTCCCAGAGCGTGGAGATCCGGGGCGTGGCGCCGTCAAAATCCTCGCCCTCGAGCGCCGGACGCAGCAGGTGGGTGACGATGCTGCACGCGACCTCCGGCGCGAGCGGGGCCTGCGCCTCGCCCCAGCCGACGAGGCCGTTCGTGAGCTCGACGCGCACGAGGGCGGTCTCGAGGTGCTCCGAATAGAGCACCGGGTAGGCGGTCGACCAACGGTAGGCGCCTTCGCCCGTGAGCGAGGTCGGCGAGCCGGCGGTGCCGCGCGACTGCGCGATGTCGCGCGGCAGACGAACCGGGATGGCTTGGACGGATTTGATGCGCATGGCGCTAGGCGGCGATCGGCTCGCGGACGAAGCGACGGGTGATGAGGTACGAGGCGGGATGCAGCAGGCCCATGATGACGAAGATCGCCCCGTAGCCGAAACCCTGCACGACGTGGCCGGTCATCCAGACGAAGAGCGTGCCGCCGAGCCCCGTGCCGAAGGCGAGCAGGCCCGAGGTGGCGCCGATCAGGTGCCGGGGAAAGAGGTCGTTGGTGAGCGTGTTCTGATTCGTCTTCCAGGCCATGTGCGCGAACGTGACCACGCAGATCAGCGCGATGGTCGCGGGTCGCGAGGAAGCGTGGTGGATGGCGAGCGAAACCGGCATGAGCAGGGCGCACGGCAGCATCACGCCGAGGCGGGCCGGGAGGACCGGTTTTCCGCGCGCGATCAGCCGGCCGCTTAGCCAGCCCCCGCAGAGCGCGCCGAGATCGGCCGAAAGGTACGGTATCCAGGCGAGCATGCCCATCTCCACCATCGTGAACCCGCGCTGCTCGACGAGGTATTTGGGCAGCCAGAAAAGATAGAACCACCACACCGGGTCCGAGAGGAAGCGCGCCGCCATCAAGCCCCACATCTGCGGATACCGGGCCAGTTCCCGCCACGCGCCCCCGCCCGTCCCCGCCTTCGCCGCCGGCTCAGCGGGCACCAGCGCCCGCTCCGCCGCGGTGATCCGGGGATGCTGGTCCGGGGGGTGGTAGAGCAGCAGCCAGAACAGCACCCACACGAATCCGAGCGCGCCGGTGATCGCGAACGCGGGCCGCCAGCCGTAAAGGGAGTAGATCCAGGTGACGAGGGGAGGCGTGATGATCGCGCCGATGGCCGCGCCACCCTGGATGAGGCCGTGCACGAAGGCGCGCTCCCGGGCGGGATACCATTCACTCACCACGCGGAACGCTGCCATGAAGTTACCCGGCTCCCCCAAGCCGAGCAGGAAGCGCAGCACGCCCAGCGTCCACACGCCCGCCACGAGGGCGTGGGCCATATTGGCGAGGGACCACCACACGATGAAGACGGCCAGCGCGAGGCGCGCGCCCCAGCGGTCCACGAGGAAACCGGAGCCGACGTACATCACCGTGTAGGCCGCGAGGAAGGCGGTGAGGACCCGCGAATACTCCAGGTCCGAGATGCCGAGCTCCTTCGTGATGACCGGCGCGAGCACCGACAGGGTCTGCCGGTCGACGTAGTTGATGACCGTGGAGAAGAAAAGCAGGGCGGCGATGCCCCAGCGCAGATGCGGGATCCGGGCCTTCATCGCCGCGCCGGCCATTCCGCCAGCAGGTCCGCAAGCATCGTGTCCACGTCGCGCCGCGTGCAGGCGTCCATCTCCGGCAGGGGGGCGCGCACGTGGGGCGCGTCGGCGATGCCGCGGCGCGCGAGCACGTGCTTGGTCAGCCGCATCCGGTAAATCGCCTGCGAGACCAGCAGGGGCAGGCTTAGGCGGTAAAGCCGCCGCGCCTCCGCCCGCTCCCCGGCCGCATCGGCCCGCCACAGCGCCACGTGGAGGTCCGTCAGCTCCACCGCGGGCATCGCGCCGCAGGCGCCGCGCTCCAGCTCGTCGATGATGTGGCGCGCCCCGCCGCCGCCGAAGACGCCGCGCAGGCCCGGCAGGTCCGCCGCGCGCAGCGCCGTGATCGCGGGGCCGGAGGGCAGCGTCTCCTCCTTGACGTAGGTGATGGCGGGGATGCCGGCGGCGATGCCGATGATGGCCTGCGGGCCGAGCCCGGCACCGGTGGGGGCCGGCGCGTTCTGCAGGATGATCTCGGCGCCGGGCAGGCCGGCGGCGACCTGCTCGAAGAAGGCGCGATGCGCCGCGACGTCCGCGCCCAGGCCCACGGGCGCCATAATCATCAGGTGCCGGATGCCGTGCCGCATCGCGATGGCGCCGGCGGCGATCACGCCGGCCGGGGTGGGCGCGCTGGCCCCGCCGACGAGCGGCACCTTTCCGCCCGCCTCCTCCGCGATCAGCGCCAGCAGCTCCTCCCGCTCGGGGAGGGACAGGTGGCTGTACTCGCTGGCGAC
>JBJTCH010000234.1:0-2773 GCA_046091745.1 Opitutaceae bacterium | reverse complement strand
GGTTCTACCCCGGACTGCACCAGTTGCCGGATGGGACCATCGTGGCGACGACGTACACCACCTACGCGCCCGACGACGGGGGATGCTCGATCGTCAGCGTGCGCTTCAGGATCGACGAGATCGACGCCCTGGCCGCCCGCGTGCGGCGGTGACCCGCTTTCGGCCCCGGTGGCAGCCGGCCAGTATTTGAATTCCATCCCGCCGACGTCTTGAAGAGAGGTAACCGGCTCCCCCCCGCCCCTTGAATCCCGCATCTCTGATTGCCCGCCTAGCGCTGCCCGCCGTGCTGGCGCTCTCCCCCGGCCGCGCGGCGGAGGCGCCGCCAGAATTCGCGCCGGTCTTCAACGACGGGGTCGTCCTCCAGTGCGAGTTGCCGGTCAACCTGTGGGGGCAGGCCGCGCCCGGCGCCCGCGTTGAGGTCCGGCTCGACGGCCGGGTGGTGGAGGGGGCCGTGGCGGGAGCCGATGGTGGCTGGCGGGCGGTCCTGCCGGCCCAGCCGCCCGGTGGGGCGCGTCGTCTGGAGGCCGTGGCCGGTGCCGGGATCGCCCGCGTCGAGGACGTTTGGTTCGGCGAGGTCTGGCTGGCGACGGGCCAGTCGAATATGGTGCAGCCCCTGCGCAACGCGACGGGCGGCGCGGAGCAGTTGGCGCGGACCATCCCCGAGATCCGTTTCGTGCGGGTGCCGCAACGCGCGGGGTTGCCGGTCGAGCGTCCGCTGACGGCCGCGGACCTCGCGTGGCGGGAATTCGCGCCGCCGCAGAACCAGCAGGTCGCCTCGGTCGCGTTCTTCTTCGCGGACGAGGTGCGGCGGGCAACCGGGCGGCGGATCGGGATCATCCAGAGTTCCTTTGGCGGCACGCCGGCCCAGGCGTGGACTCCGCGGAGCGCGCTCGAGGCGCGGCCGGAGCTGGGGGGGTATGCCGACGCGTTGCGCGCGGCGCTGGCGCGAGGAGCTCGCCGCGTGGGAGAAGGGCCCGCGCGCGGCACCCCGGCCGCGCAACCCCGGGGCGGGGGATCCCGGCAACCCGTGGAACCCGAAGTCACCGACGGTGCTTTACGAGAATATGATCGCGCCGCTGGTCCCGTTCACGGCGCGCGGCGTCATCTGGTACCAGGGCGAGGGCAACGCGGGGAACCCGGAGGAGTACCGGGTGCTGTTCCCCGCGATGATCTCCGCGTGGCGGCGCGAGTGGGGGCGCGGGGACTGGCCGTTCCTGTTCGTGCAGCTCGCCGCCTACGGCGCCCGGTCCGGCGACTGGCCGGGGTTGAGGGCCGCGCAGGCGTTCACCCGTGACACCGTGCCCCACACCGGGATGGCGGTAGCCATCGACTGCGGGGAGAGGGACCAGATCCATCCCGCGGCCAAGCAACCGGTCGGCGAACGCCTGGCCCGCCTCGCCTTGGCGCAGGTCTACGGGCGGCCCGGCGTTTCGCGCGGCCCGCTCGCGGTGCGGGCGGAGGCCGAGGGCGGCCGCGTCGCGGTGCACTTCGCCCATACCGCCGCGGGACTGCGGGCGGCCGGGGCGGACGTCGGCTTGCCCGGCTTTGAGCTGGCGGGGAGCGATGGCCGTTTCCACCCCGCTCAGGCCCGGCTGGTCCCGCCGGATCGGGTCGCCGTGGAATCGGCGGCGGTGCCGGCACCGGCGGCGGTGCGTTACGCTTGGGCGGACTGGATCGAGCCCGCGGTCACGCTGCGCAACGCCGCGGGCCTGCCAGCGGAGCCCTTTGCCCTGCCGGTGGGCGCCGGGAAGGGAGGATCGCCGTGAGGCGTCTCCTGCTGCTGCTGCTGGCGGGGCTGCCCGTTGTCCTGCCGGCGGCTGATTTCGGCCGCGACATCCGGCCGCTGCTCGAGCGGCGCTGCGTGGAGTGCCACGGGGCGGGCAAGCAGAAGGGGGACCTGCGCCTCGACGCGCGCGTCTTCGCCTTCAAGGGCGGCCACGACGGACCGGCCGTCGTCGCGGGAGATCCGGCCGCGAGCCCGCTTTACCAGCGCGTGATCGCGGCGGACGCGGAGGAGCGGATGCCCGCGAAGGCGGAGCCGCTGCCGGCGGCGGAGATCGCCCTTCTCAAGGCCTGGATCGAGGACGGCGCGCCGTGGCCGGAGAACGAGGCGGACCGGGCGGCGGCCGTCGACCCGCGTCGTGACCACTGGGCCGTGCAGCCGGTGCGGACGGATTTCCCGGCGGGCGCATCCATTGATGGTTTCATCGCGGCGCGGCTGGCGGCGCAGGGGCTCACGCCCGCGCCCGAGGCGGACCGTCGCACGCTGATCCGCCGCCTGAGCTTCGACCTGCACGGACTCCCGCCCGATCCGGGCCAGGTGGCGCGGTTTGTCGCGGATCCCGACCCGCGGGCCTACGCGCGGCTGGTGGACGAGCTGCTGGCCTCGCCCCGCTACGGCGAGCGCTGGGCCCGGCACTGGCTCGACATCGCCCATTACGCGGACACCCACGGCTTCGAGCGGGACCAGCTCCGGCCGCACGCGTGGCGCTACCGGGACTGGGTCATCGACGCGCTCAACGCGGGGATGCCCTACAACCGCTTCCTGCGGGAGCAGATCGCCGGCGATGTGGTCGCGCCCGGGGATCCCGCCGCGCTGGTCGCCACCGGTTTCCTCGCCGCGGGGCCCTGGGACTTCGTCGGCCACGTCGAGACCAAAAGCGACCAGCTCCGCCGCGCCGCGCGCGCCGGTGATCTCGACGACATCGTCACGCAGGTCATCACGGCGACGATGGGCGTCACGATCCATTGCGCCCGGTGCCACGACCACAAG
>JBJTCH010000233.1:0-3347 GCA_046091745.1 Opitutaceae bacterium | reverse complement strand
CGGGAGGAACGCGTGGTCGCGCACCTCCATCGGCAACTCCGCGAGGGCGGGAATCGAGTAAACGCGGCTGGTGCTCAGCAAAATGAAGCCGGCGCGGTGCTGCTTGCAGTACTCCAGGATGTTCACCGTGCCGCCGAGGTTGTGCTCCACGAGCTGGCGCGAGCTGGTGCGGCCGTCTACGCCCGCCAGCACGCTGGGGTTGGCGGCGGCGTCGATCACCCAATCCGTCGGCGGCAGCGCCTCGAGGTCGCTCGCCGCGCGCATGTCGGCGTGAAACAGCTTAACGCCGAGGCGCTTCAATTCCTCGCGGTTCGTCTCGCTGCCCGGCCGGATGAAATTGTCGAACCCGGCGATCTGGTGTCCTGCCTCGGCCAGCGCCCGTGCGAGCGTGCCGCCCACAAAGCCGCAGACACCGGAGATCAGGATTCGCATGGAAAAGAGTGATCCTAATTCACGCGACGCGTGAAGAGCGTTTTTCCCCTCCCGCCCAAGGGGTCAGGGCGTTCAATGTCCAGGGCGGTGCCGACGGTCGTTTCAGAACGGCGGCGAACTTCCGTACCACGAGATGCCGGAACGCTCTTCGCGACTTGCCGAAGGGCAGGGCGGACTCGTTCCGTGGGAGTGGGCGAAACATTGAACGCCCTGACCCTTTAGGGCGGCGGGGAGGTCGCCACTTTGACGATGGGTCAGGAATTCCACGCGGAGGGCTTGGGTCTTCTTGCCAAGTCCGCGGACGATTTTGTACCCAAGTGGCGTGCGGGTCTCTTCCCCTGTCCCGTCTCCTTCCCTTTCGCATGAACACCGTTTCCCGTTTCGTCGTCTTCCACGTGGAAGGCGGTCGTTACGCGGT
This sequence comes from Opitutaceae bacterium, assembly GCA_046091745.1. Classification (GTDB taxonomy): domain Bacteria; phylum Verrucomicrobiota; class Verrucomicrobiia; order Opitutales; family Opitutaceae; genus ER46. Next base: position 2,497 of record JBJTCH010000233.1, on the reverse strand, counting down.
GCGGTTGGAGGAGGTGGATCGGGTGGTGGCGGCGGTCGAACTGGTGCCTTTGCCGGACGCGCCGGAGGTCATTCCACCATGAACCCGTCTTCCGATCCCACTGCCGCCGGCCGCGATCACGTCCTGATCGTCGAGGACAGCCTCACGCAGGCGGTGCAGCTGCGTTTCGTCCTCGAGGAGCATGGTTTCGCGGTGCGCCACGCGCGTCACGGCGCCGAGGCGCTGTCGTTCCTCGCCTCCGGCGCGCTTCCCCTGGCCGTGGTCAGCGATGTGAACATGCCCGGCATGGACGGCTACGAACTCTGCCGGCGCATCCGCGGGGAATCGCGTTTCGCGGGCCTGGCCGTGATCCTGCTCACGGCGCTTTCCGATCCGGCGGATGTGCAGCGTGCGCTCGAGTGCGGCGCCGACTTTTTCTTCACGAAGCCCCTGGATGAAAGCGTCCTGGTGCCGCGCTTGCGCCGGATCCGCGACGGCCTCCTGACGCCGGCCGCCGGTTCGGGAGCGGTGGTTTCCGGGTTGGATGGATTCGCGCGGATCGACGCCGATCCGCGACGGACGCTCTGTCTGCTGCTTTCGACTTACGAGGCGGCGGTGGCGCAGAACCACCGGCTGGAACGCGCCGAGGCGGAGTTGCGCCAGCTCAACGAGAATCTGGAGAACTGCGTGCGGGAGCGCACGGGCGAGCTGGTTTCCGCCAACGAGTCGCTGCGCGCGGAATACACCGCGCGGCTGCAGGGTGAGGTGCGCCTGCGCGAGCAGGCCGAGCTGCTCGACAAGGCCAGCGAGGCGATCGTGACGGCGGATCTGAAGTGCCGCGTGCGTTTCTGGAACAACGGTGCCACGCGCCTGATGCTTTGGGGCGCCACGGACATGGGTGGCCGGGAGTTGAAGGAGGTTTTCCATCTGGGCGAAACGGTCGACTCCGCCTCGCTCGCGGCGGCCTTGGCGTCCGGCCGGGACTGGCGCGGTGAGATCCGTGCCCGTCGGCGCGAGGGTGACTCGCTGGTCCTGGAAACCAGCGTCACTGTCCTGCGTGATGGCGCCGGCCGGCCGGACGGATGGCTGATCATCGGTACGGACGTCACGGAGCGGAAAGCGCTCGAGGAAAAGTTCCTGCGGGCGCAGCGGCTCGAGAGCATCGGCATGCTGGCGGCCGGGATCGCGCACGATCTTAACAACGTGCTTGCGCCGATCGGCATGGCGGCGTCGCTCCTGCGGATGCGGCTGTTGACCGCGCCTGACCTGAAGCTGATCGACACGTTGGAGAAGTCGGTGACCCGCGGCTCGGGTCTGGTGAAGCAGATCCTGGGTTTCGCCCACGGCGTCAGCGGCGAGCGCCGGGTCCTGCAGGTGAAGCACCTGATGCGCGACATCACCTCGGTGATCGCGCAGACTTTCCCGAAGTCCATCGAGCTCGTGGAGCACATCCCGTCCGACCTCTGGCCGGTGCGCGGCAACGCCACGCAGGTCCACCAGGTGCTCCTGAATCTCTGCGTGAACGCCCGGGATGCCATGCCCGACGGCGGCCAGTTGCGCGTGTCGGCCCAGAACCAGCGCCTCGACGCCGCGGCGGCCCGTGTCCTCCCGGGGGCCAAGCCCGGAGTGTGGATCGTCATCGAGGTGGGCGACAGCGGCACGGGCATCCCGCCCGATGTCGTCGCGCGGATCTGGGATCCTTTCTTCACGACGAAGGGGGTGGGGAAGGGCACCGGGCTCGGCCTCTCGACGGTGCGCGGCATCGTGCAGACGCATGAAGGCTTCGTCACCCTCGACACCCAGGTGCGCAAGGGGACCACTTTCCGCGTGTATCTGCCCGCCGCCGAAGCGCCGGAAGTCGCTGGCGCCGCAGTCTCCGACAAGCCGGCCGCGGCTGGTCGGGGGCAGCTCGTGCTCATCGCCGACGACGAGGACTCCATCCGGGAGATCGTGAGTTCCGTCCTGACGGCCGCGGGCTACCTGGTCGAAACGGCCGTCGACGGCCTATCGGCCGCCGCGCTCTACGCCGAGCGACCGGCTGACTTCGCGTTGCTGATCACAGACTATGATATGCCAGGTCTCGACGGCGCGAAGCTGGCCGAGTTTGTGCGCTCGCGTAAGACCGGCACGCGCGTGCTCGCGGTCAGCGGTCTCGGTGACGACGAATCCAACCGCACGCACCCCGCGCTCACGTTTGGTGATGCGAAGCTCGGCAAGCCCTTCACCGCGGATTCGCTGCTCAGGAAAGTGGCGGAGATGCTCGAAGCGCCCCGGTCCTGAAAGCCGGCCGGGGTCGGCGCGTGGTCAGGAGGTCTGTTGTAGCCGCGGCTGCTTGCCCGCCTGAGGCGGGTTCACCCGCCTGAGGCGGGCTTGCCGCGGATGATGCCGGAACCGCGACGGCCGACTCGTCCTCCGACCTGTCCTCCGGAGGCCCGGCGAAGGAGGAAGGCTCGGCGAAGGAGGAAGGCGGTTCCAGAGCTCGCGAAGTTTTCACTGTGGAAATTCCGAGCCACGGGAC
>JBJTCH010000232.1:0-8831 GCA_046091745.1 Opitutaceae bacterium | reverse complement strand
TCACCGAGCAGCACGACGCGCAGGGAGCCGTAGCGGGCGGTGATCTCGCGGCAGCGTTGCGGGGTCACGGGCGGACGAGGCGGTCGTGCAGGTGATGGATGAACGCGAGGTTGTCGCACTGCAGGTAGTGCATGACGGCGCCCATCCGGGAGAAGCTCTTGCAGAACCGCAGGTAGTACGCGGGGTTGTCCTTGGGCGGCTCGCCCTTGGTCCAGTCCCAGCCGCCGCCGTCCTGCAGGTCGACCACGTCGATCGAGTGGCCGCGCACGACGCCGCGCCCGGCTTGAAGCCGCAGGTTGTTCACGCAGCTGAGGCTCTTCTCAAAAACCTGCGGCGCCATGATGGCGGAACCCACGGAGAGCACCACGCCGCCATCGAGCGTCTCGACGGCGCCCCCGACCAGCGCGAAGTCGAGCGCGGCGGCGCGGCCGATGACCGCGCCGTTGAACATCGGGTGGTTGGAGATGATATCGTAACCGATTCCCGGATGCACCGACACCGGCACGCCGTGCCGGAACGCCTGGCCGATGATCGAGGCGTGCTTCCAGCGGTGCCCGCAGTTCACCGCCCCGCCGGGCAGGGCGTGGAGCCGCATGGCCTGAAGCAGATCGGCGCGCGCGGGCGCCAGCGGATGCGAAGGCTCGGCGCGGAGCGACGCCTCGAGTTCCGCCAGGGCCGGCAGCCGCGTGCCGTCCTCCATGATGAAGCGGCCGAGCGAGACGCCGTAACCCTCGCCGCGCAGCGCGCCCGCCATCATGGCGAGGTGCAGGTTGCGCCCGGTCTCGTCCCACGTGCCGAAATTCCCCTCGGCCACCCCACGCTCGACACTCTCGGTGGAACGTCCCAGCCACGCGTACTCCCAGTCGTGGATCGTGCCGGCACCGTTGGTCGCGAGGTGAGTGATCCAGCCGCCGGCCATCAGGCGCTCCAACAGCAGCGCCGCGCCGTTGCGCAGCAGATGGGCGCCGTAAAACAACATGACGCCGGCCCCGCGCTCGCGCGCCGCGCGCACTCGGAAAGCACAATCCGCCACCCGCTCCTCCAGCCGCGCCGAAAGTTTCGGCGCCGGGGCGCCCGGCTGAATCAGGATCTCGTCGGCCCCGGTCAGGCTCGCCCGCTCGGCCAGCGGGAATACCTTCACCCGGCGCAGGTCGAGCGGAACCGGCTTCATGACCCGAGGATCACGCGCAGCATGCTCTCGGCGTCGCGGTAATCGGGAATCACCACGTGCGCCCCGACGCCCAGCAGGCGCTCGCGTTTCCAGGGATCGACGCGGCCGGAGCCGTTGTTCGCCTCGTCGCTCGCCACCGCCACCGCCAACCCGCCCACCTCGCAGGTGTTCTGGATCTCCACGTAGCCGTCGCCAAACGAGAGGAGTTTCTCCCCCGGAATGCGGTTTTCCGCCAGAATCCGGTCGATGATCATCTTCTTCGAGAAGCGCTTGTAGTCGTCGAGCGCGCCGTGGATGCGCGGGCCGAAGAACTCGTCGAACCCGAGCGCCGCCGCCTCCTGCTTCACGAAAATCTCGTCGGTGCCGCTCGCGAGGTACAAGGCGATGCCGCGCTCACGCAGCAACTCCAGCAACCAGCGCGCGCCGTGCACCGTGAAATCCTCGCGGCTCCGCGCGCCGGAACGGATCGACTCCACCCGGTGGCGGATGCGCTCGTCGAGGCGCCGCAGGTACTCGTGCTTGTACCAGAGCGGCTCCCGCGGTGTGCCGCCGCGTTCCGTGATGCGCTCGGCGAGCTGGATCATCTGGTAGATGGTCTGCTTGCCGTTGAGCCGCATGATGTCGTCGAGGCACAGCCGGCGCCGGTCCGCGTCGGTCTCCCCCGGCAGGGCGGGCAGCATTTCCACGAACATCGGCACCATGACGTCGGGCCATCCCTCGCGGATGAGCGAGAGGGTGCCGTCGAAATCGAAAAGGGCGTGGGTGATGCCCGGACGCGGCGCGAAGCCGGGGGCGAATTCCACGCTGCCGGAAAAGGCGGGGCGAGCGGAGGTCATCGCGCGCGTCAGCGGGAGGCTTCCGGCAATTCCATGAACGCGTAGCACAGCATGTGCAGCACGCCCATCTGCGCGTCCTCCACCCGGCCGTAATGCGTGTCGTTCACCACGATCACCTGCTCAAGGACGTCGGCCATGCGCCCACGCTTCGCGCCCACCACGCCCAGCGTGCGCAGGCCGTGAGCCTTCGCCCACTCGAGGGCCTTCACGCAGTTCGGCGAGTTGCCGCTCACGCTGATCGACATCGCGACGTCGCCGGGGCGCGCGTAGTTCTCGAGCTGGCGCACAAAGACGTCCTCGTACGAGTAGTCGTTCCCGATCGCCGTCATCCAGCTCACGTTGTCGTTCAACGAGAGCACGCGGAAGCGTTTCCCGAGTTTGTCCGAGGAGCCCTTGCCCAGGTCAGTGGCGAAATGCGAGGCGTTGGACGCGCTGCCGCCGTTGCCGAAGATGAAGATCTGCCGGTCCTCGCGCCACGCGACGCGGAGGGTCTCGACCATCGCGGCGACCGCCGCGGGCGGGATCGAGTCCAGGGCGGCCTTCTGGGCCTGCACGTAGTCGGAAATCCAGCGATTCACGTTAGCCATGGGGGCGGAAGCTGCGGAGGCGCCGGCCAATTCTCAACGCCTAGTTTCGGCCGCGGCCCCGAGGCGATCCGCGGCCAGCAGCAACGCCCCGACGGGCACGACATCGGCCCCGAGCGCGGTCAGCCGCACGTCGATCGTCGGCACCAGCGCCTCCATCAGGTGCCCGCGTAAACCGGCCGCCACCGCGGCGCGCAGGGGTTCGCCGAGGCCCGACAAGCCGCCGCCGAGGACGATCACGTCCGTATGAAAAAGATGCATCGCGTGCGACAATCCGAAAGCGAGGTCGCCCGCCGTTTCCTCCACGATGCGCGCCGCGAGCGGATCACCCGCCGCCAGCGCCGGCGCGAGATGCCGCGCCTCGCCGCCGAGGGAGTCCGCGACGAGACGCGCCAGCGCGCCGCCCGGCGACGCCGCCACGCCCGCCCGCACGCGTCCGTCCACCGCCCAGCCGGAGCAGCGGTGCTCGACGATCGTGCCGTCGCGATCCAGCCGCACGTGGCCGATCTCCGCCTCACCCGGCGCCGCGCCATGGTAGATGGCGCCGTCCACGATCAGGCCGCCGCCGACGCCGCTGCCGAGCGTGACGTAGAAAACCGTCCGCCGCCCCGCCCCCGCGCCCCGGCGCGCCTCCCCGAGCGCGGCCACGTAGCCGTCGGTGGCGACGAACACCGGCGCTCCCGCGATGCCGCCCAGCCAGCCGGCGAGGTCGAACTCCGACCAGCCCTCGATCTGATGCGAAAGGCAGATGCGCCCCGTGCGCCAGTCGACCGGCCCGCCGAAGCCGACGCCGACCGCGGCCAGCGGCCCCTCGCGCCGCAGTTCCGGCACGGTGCGCGCGATCTGCTCGCGGATACCGGCCGCCCCTTCGCCGCGCGCCACCTCGAGCTTCCGGCGCACACGGATCGCCCCGGACGCGTCGCCCAGGGCGAGTTGGAGCTTCGTGCCGCCGATCTCGATCGCGAGGAGGTTCATCGCCGCGAAACGAAAAGGCGACCGCGCGGCCGGTCGAGGCCGAAGCGGCCGCCGTTTCCGTCCTTCCCTTCCCGCCCGCGGCGGCTACTTCCTTTCCCGCCGATCGCCGGCTCCACCGATGCTGCGTTTCATCACGTCGCGACTCCTGCAATCCCTGCTGGCCCTCTTCGCGGTCATCACGGCGACGTTTTTCATGATCCGCTTCGTTCCGGGCGGCCCGTTCACCGCCGAGAAGGCCGTCACACCCGAGATCCTGCGCAACCTGGAGGCGCACTACGGTTTGGATAAGCCGCTGTGGCGCCAATATGCCGACTACCTCGGCAGTCTCGCCAAGGGTGACCTCGGCCCCTCGTTCAAATACCCGAACCGCACGGTCAACGAGATCATCGGCGACAAATTGCCCGTTTCCGCGGAACTCGGCGCCCTCGCGATCGCGTTCGCTCTCCTGCTCGGGGTCACGCTCGGCACGCTCGCCGCCGTTTTCCGCAACACGTGGATCGACTACGCCGCGTCGGGTTTCGGGCTGCTCGGCATCTCCGTGCCGACGTTCGTCGTCGGCCCGCTCCTCGTGCTCGGCTGCGCCATCCACCTCGGCTGGTTCAACGCCTCGGGCTGGTACGGCGCCTCCGACCGCGTGCTGCCGACGCTCGTGCTCGGCCTCGCGTACGCCGCGCCGATCTCCCGCCTCACCCGCGGCGGCATGCTCGAGGTCCTCGGGCAGGACTTCATCCGCACCGCCCGCGCGAAGGGCGCCTCGGAGTGGCGCATCGTCACCCGCCACGCGTTGCGCGGCGGTCTCCTGCCCGTGGTTTCCTATCTCGGGCCGGCGGTCGCCGGCATTCTCACGGGCTCCTTCGTGATCGAGACGATCTTCCAGATCCCGGGCATCGGCCGCGAATTCGTGAACAGCGCGTTCAATCGCGACTACACCCTCGTGCTCGGCACCGTCATCCTCTACGCGGTGCTCATCATGGCGCTCAACCTGGTCGTCGATGTCGTCCAGGCGTGGCTCAACCCCAAGGTGCGCCTCGAGGGCTGAACGCATGGAAGCCTCCGTCGCCAGCGCTCCCGCCGCCGCACCCGAACAGGGCTCCTCGCTCTGGCACGACGCGTGGCTGCGCCTGCGCAAGAACCGCCTCGCGGTCGCCGGACTGGTGTTTCTCGTTTTCGTCGCCGTCACTTGCCTGCTGGGACCGCTGTTCTCGGCCTACGGCTACGAGGAGCAACGGCTCGACCTCGGCGCCTCCCCGCCGGGCGCGCGGCACTGGCTCGGGACCGACACCCTCGGGCGCGACCTGCTGGTGCGGACGCTCACGGGCGGACGCGTTTCACTCGGCGTCGGCCTCGCCGCGACGTTCGTCGCGCTCACGATCGGCGTGGTCTACGGTGCGGTCGCGGGATTCGTGGGCGGCAAGCGCGACGCGTTCATGATGCGCGGGGTCGACATCATGTACTCCCTGCCCTTCCCGATCTTCGTGATCCTGCTCATGGTTTTCTTCGGGCGGAACATCATCCTGCTCTTCGTCGCCATCGGCGCGGTCGAGTGGCTCACCATGGCGCGCATCGTGCGCAGCCAGGTGATGGCGGTGAAACGCATGGAATTCATCGAGGCCGCGCGTTCGCTCGGCTACGGACGCCGGCGCATCATTTTCCGCCACATCCTGCCCAACATCCTCGGGCCGGTCATCGTGTACACCACGCTCACCATCCCGGCGGTGATGCTGCTCGAGGCGTTCCTGAGCTTCCTCGGCCTCGGCGTGCAACCGCCGATGAGCTCGTGGGGCGTGCTGATCAAGGACGGCGCCGAGAAAATGGAGGAATTCCCGTGGCTGCTGGTTTTCCCCGCGGCGCTGTTCTCCCTCACGCTGCTGTCGCTCAATTTCGTCGGCGACGGTCTCCGCGACGCGCTCGACGTGCGCTCCTCGAAGGACTGATCCCGCCCGCGACGTGAAGCGCTTCCGGCCCTATTTCCACTACCTCGCCGCCGTGCGCGGGCCCATCGCGATCGCGGTGCTCTGCGGCGTGCTTTACGGGGCAGCGAGCGGCGCGGGCCTGCCGTTGCTGGTGAAGCACGTCTTCCCGCGGATCTTTTCCCCCGACGCCGGCGAGGTGCCGTTCCTGCAGGTGGTGCTGGTGGCCGCGTACATCCCGTTCATCTTCACGCTCCGCGCTGTCAGCGGCTACCTCAACGGCTACTTCACACAATTCGCCGGCGTTCGCGTGCTCGAGGCGCTCCGGCTCGACTACTTCCGGAAACTGCAGGCCCTCCCGCTCTCCTTCGTGCAGGGGAAACAAACCGGCGACCTCATGTCCCGCGGCCTCGCCGACACCCAGCAACTGCAGTTCACGCTGACCACCCTTGCCAACGACGGCATCAAGCAGCCCGCCACGCTCGTCAGCGCCCTCGTCGCGGTGGCCTACCTGGCGGTGACTTCCGAGGGCGTGCTGCTCGCCCTCGTCTGCCTCGCCGCCGTGCCGCTCACGGTGTTTCCCGTGCGTTTCGTCGGCCGCAAGGTCATCCGCCGCGCCGCCCAGGTGCAGGGCCAGCTCGGCAGCGTGAGCAGCCACTTCTCGGAAAATCTCGCCGCCGCCCGCGAGGTGCGGGCCTTCGGGCTCGAGGAACGCGAGACGTCGCGGTTCGCCGAGGCCTGCCGCGCGCTCATCACGTCGCAGATGAAGATCGTGAAGTACGCGCAGGCGCTCACGCCCGCCATCGAGGTCATCTCGGCCGTCGGCATCGCCGTCACCCTCGTGTACGCCTACCGCGGCGGTCTCGCGCTCGAGACGTTCATCGCGCTCATCACCGCGCTCTACGCCAGCTACGAGCCGGTGAAGAAGCTCGGGGCCCTCAGCAACGAGCTGAAACGCGGCACCGCCGCCCTCGACCGGCTGGAGGTCGTCCTGAACGAGCCCGTCACCGTCGCCGATCCCGACGTTCCGGCCACGGTCGGCCGGCTGCGCGGGGCGCTGTCGTTCCGCGACGTCGCCTTTGCCTACGAGGCGGGCAACCCGGTGCTCGAGGGGGTCAACGTCGAGATCCCCGCCGGCACCGTCTGCGCCCTCGTCGGGCCCAGCGGCGCCGGCAAAAGCAGCTTCGCGAACCTCGTTCCGCGCTTCCACGACGTCACCGCCGGGGCCCTCCTGGTCGACGGGCTTGACGTCCGCGCGCTGCGGCTCGCCGACCTCCGCCGCAATGTCGCCGTCGTCCCGCAGGACCCGGTGCTGTTCAACGACTCCATCCTCGCGAACATCCTGCTCGGCCGCCCCGGCGCCACCCGCGCGGAAGCCGAGGCCGCCGCGCGCGACGCCTCCGCGCACGATTTCATCACCGGGTTGCCGCAGGGCTACGACACCCGCGTCGGCGAGCGCGGCGCCGCGCTGTCCGGCGGGCAACGCCAGCGCATCGCCCTCGCCCGGGCGTTCCTCCGCGACGCGCCCATCCTGATCCTCGACGAGGCCACGAGCGCGCTCGACGGCGACAGCGAGGCCGCGATCCAGGTCGCGTTGAAGAAGCTCCTGGCCGGCCGCACCGTGCTCATCATCGCTCACCGCTTTTCGACCATCCGAGACGCCACGAAGATCCTCGTTTTCGACGCCGGCCGCCTCGCCGCCGCCGGCACGCACGCCGAACTGCACGCCAGCCACGCGCTTTACCGGTCGCTGCACGACCGCCCGGCCGGCGGCGCCGCCTGAGCCGGGCGGAACGCCCGGCATCTCCCGAGAGTCATGGCCGACGCCCCGCGCGTGCTTCTCATCCGCCGCCGCTACCTCGGCGACGTCGTGCTGCTCGGCAGGGTCCTGCGTAATCTCCGCCTGCATTGGCCTCACGCCCGGATCGATCTGCTCACGGAGCGTGCTCACGCGGGCGTCACCGGGCTGCACCCGGACGCCAACGCGGCGCACTCCTTTCCCGCGCGCTGGAGCGAATGGCCCGCGTTCATCCGGGCGCTGCGCGCCGCGCGCTACAGCCACGTGCTCGATTTCGACAACACGGAGCGCACCGCGCTGGTCACGCGGCTCACCGGCGCGGCGGTCCGCGCGACCTTCGACCGCGAGCTGATCGTCCACCGCTGGCCGCGGCTCTACACGCACACGGCCCGGGTCACGAACGCGTTCTACGACACGCATCACATCACCGAGACCTACCTCGCGCTACCCGCGGCGATCGGCGTGCCGGTGGTGACGCGGGAGGTGCGTCTCGCGCCGCGCGAGTCCGACCTTGCCGCCGCGGCGCGACTCACCGGCGGACCGCGCACACCCGGAGCCGACCGCCCGCGCCGTATCCTCCTGCACCCGGGCACGCGCAGCGAGTTCCGGCGCTGGCCGGCGGAAAACTTCGCGCGGGTCTGTGACCGCGCGCAGGACGAGCTGGGGGCGCAGGTTTTCCTCGTGAGCGGGCCAGGCGAGGAAAACGTCGCCCACGCGATCCGCCGCGCGGCGAAGACTCATCTGGTGACGCTGAAACCACTCACGACCCCGGGTGCGCTGGCGGCGCTCGCCGCGCAATGCGACGCGTTTCTCTGCCATGACAGCGGTCCGATGCACGTGGCCGCAGGCGTGGGCACACCCGTCGTCGCCCTGTTCGGATCCCAGAACGCCACCCTCTGGCGCCCGCTGGGCGAAAAGCACACCCTCCTCCAGACCAAGCTCCCCTGCGCGTGTCTCGGCGCCGCCGCCCCGTCGCCCTGCACCCCCGCCGATTCCTACCGGAGCCACTGCGTGCGGAAAATCAGCGTCGACGAGGTTTTTCACGCCCTCAGCCGCGCGTTGGCTGCAGGAGCCTCCTGAGTTTCCGCGATTACGACGCCCGGGCACCCGGCGCCACGCGCCCGCCACGCGCTCCCATCGCGCGAAACACCTCCCCCTGGTTAGATTAGAAAGGCCGCGAAGGTCTATCGGCATAGGCCGAGGTCGACCCGCCTTCGCCCGGCCTACGGCGGGCATGCGGACCCCGGCTACACCGAGCCCTGGCCTCCTCATCCGAGTCCATCCGTGTCCGTCCGTGGTTACTCACCCGCGAAGCGAGTCGGGAGCGCATCACGACCCAAGGTTCGGGCCGGTCGATCGGACTCTCTGAACTCGGATCGGGCCTCGGTGCCCTCTGTGTTCCAACTCAACTCCCCTTTGGTTGCGGCTCCGCCGCGCTAGGTCCATCCGTGGTTGCACCCTCGCGGAGCTGTTCGGCAACGCGTCACGATCCCACCGCCCGAACGGCGCCGCCGCGGCGCTTATTTTTTGGAGCGGCGCGACTTCGACGCGGGCGCG
>JBJTCH010000231.1:0-3298 GCA_046091745.1 Opitutaceae bacterium | reverse complement strand
CGCCAACCAGGAGCACGGGGGCGTCCGGCAGGACGTCCTCCCGGCGGGCCTGCATCTCGCGCAGCAGCTTCTCCAGGGGCGGGAACAGCGGAATATGCCGGAAGCTGCTGGCGGACTTTGTACCGGGTACGGTCAGGAGTTTCTTGTCCCAGTCGACATTGCGCCAGCGCAGGGCGGTGGCCTCGCGCAGTCGCAGCCCCGAGAAAGCCAGCAACCGGACCATGTCCGCGCAATCGCGCGAATGGCGTGAGCCGGACTCCTCCACCGCTCGCGCCAGTTCATGGAATTTCCCCGGCGGGGGCAGGTCGAGCCGCTTGGCCTTGAGTTTGGCCCGGGAGACCGAGTCGGCCGGTTGGCCGTAGGCGGCACCCTCGTCGCAGGCGAGCCGGAAGACCGCCTGGAGGCACTCGAGGCACTTGTTGAAGGCCGACCCCGACATGCCCTGGCGCTTGGTTTTGGCGTTCGGGGCGACGAAGCCGGTGCCTTCCCGCAGGGCCCGGGCGGCCCAGTTCTGGCAGTCCTTGGCGGTGACGCGGCGCACGTCGCGGCCTTCCAGCTCGGGCCAGGTCTTGCGGATGGCCTTCAGGGCGATCACCCGGCGGGACTTGGTGGCCGGGGCTAGGGAAGGGTCGTTTTGGCTTTGGGTCTGGAAGGCGGCCATGAAGTGCCCCACCGACAGGCTTCCGGTGTCACCGGAGCGTTGGGTGGCCACGGTGCTGACCGCCTTCAGGTCGCGTTCGAAGTCGGCGAGCCGCAATTTCGCCACCGAAAGGGTGGTGGTCTTGAGCGATTTCCATTTTTCCTTGCCGTTGAATTTCACGCGCGCGTAGTACGTCGCGTTCTGGGCGTTACGGACGAGGTTCGTGACGCTGGTTCTTTCCCAAGTTTGCTCCGGTTTTTCCGTATTCACACGGAATGTGCAGAAAAGGAGTGTAGAAAAAGGCGATTCCGAAGCAAATCTGGTAACATAACTAACAAACCAGCAATGGTTTGGGCGCGGTAGCCAAGTGGTAAGGCCGAGGTCTGCAAAACCTCTATGCGCCGGTTCGATTCCGGCCCGCGCCTCCAATTTCCGAAAAAGGTTTGTGCGGGGAGCGGCGCTGGGCGCTAGATGGCGGGATGCGTGAGTGTCACCCGCCCTTTCGTCGCCGGCCTTCGGCGGGCCGGCGGCTGCTGGCGGTGGTGGTCGCCTTGCTGGTGGCGCCGGGGCCCGCAAGCGCGCTCACGCTCAAGGATTTGCTGTCCGAGAAAGACCTGACGCCGAGGAAGTTCGCCTCGCGTTTCAGGGATTTCGACTACGAGTTCGCGGCGGACGTGCTCCCGGCGGATGTCTTCCTCGCGCGGCGGAAGGGCGATTGCGACGATTACGCGGTGCTGGCCGACCTCGTGTTGCGCCACCATCGGCAGACCCCGCGGCTGATCCATGTCCGCATGGTGGGCCGCGTGGCGCACGCCGTCTGCTATGTCACGGAGGCCAAGGCCTTCCTCGACTACAACAACCGCAAGTACGCGATCAACGTGGAGCGTTGCGGCGCCTCGTTGCGCGAGATCGCCACGCAGGTCGCGGAGTCCTTCAGGGCCAACTGGACATCCGTATCCGAATTCACCTACACTTATGAGGAGGATCGGAAGCGCTTCGGCGTGACGGTCGTCAAAACCGACTCCCCCTCCGCCGATCCCGACCGTAATCCCCCCGCGGCGAAAGCCGCCCGCTGAAGCCCCCCTACCAACGCCGTGAGCGACCCGATCATCCGCCGAATCGTGGCCCTGTTCGCCACCGTGGCCGCCATTCTGGTGGTCGTGGCGGTGGTGGCGCTGCGCAACATCAGCCGGGCGACGGCGAGCAACGACTGGGTGAACCAGACGCAGGCGGCGATCCTCGAGCTGGGTGCGCTGCGCGGCTCTTTCCTCGCGAGCGACGCCGCGCTGCGGACGCTGCTGGTGACGGGATCGGAGCAGGACGAGGCGGGCTGCCGGGAGGCGATGTCCAACCTTTCGGACAACCTCGAGGTGCTGCGGGCGCTGTTGCGCGCGGACCGGGCCTCGGGACCGGCGCTGGAGCGGCTGGACGCGTTGACGGAAGGGCGGTCCAAGCTGACGCGCGACGCGCTGACGGCGCGGCGCGGCGGCAAGCCGGAGGCGATCCGGACGTTGGTGCTGGCCGACACCGCGGCGGGGGTGACGTCGGAGGTGCGGCGGATCGTGGAGAAGCTGAAGACGGAGCAGATGGCGCTGCTGGCGGCCCGCGACAGCGAGGCGTACCTGCAGGCGCAGACGACGCGCTGGACGGTGGGGACCGGGGTGGCGCTCAATTTCCTGCTGCTGGGCCTGGCTGGCTGGCTGGTGCGCGACGACGTGCGGGCGCGCCGGAGCGCGGCGGAAGTGCTGCGCGAGGCCAACGAGCAGCTGGAGACGCGGGTGCGGGAGCGCACCGCGGAACTGGCGAAGGCCAACGAGGTGTTGCGCGCGGAGAATCTGGAGCGCGCGTGGGGCACGCAGGCGCTCGAGCACCAGCTGCGCTACAACGAGCTCATCGTGAACTCGATCAGCGACTTGGTTTTCGTGCTCACGAAGGCGCAGAACATCTCTCGTATCAATCCGGCGGTGACGCACCTCACCGGCTTTGAGACCAAGGAGCTGGTGAATCGTCCCTTGCAAAGCCTGGTGCGCCTCGGTGGCGCGGGACGGCCGGCGGGCGGCTCCGATCCCCTGGCGCAGGCGTTACGGGAAGGCCGGGAATACCGCGAGACGGAGGTCTGGGTGAAGGACCGGTCCGGGCGGGAGACGCCGGTCTCGTTCATGCTTTTCCCGTTGCGGGACCGCGACCGCGTGGTCGGCGGGGTGGTCATCCTGCGCACCCGCGAGGCCGGCGCCTGAACCGGCGGACACTTTCAAAACATGAAGCACATTCTCATCGTCGACGACGAGGCGCCCATCCGGGAGATTCTTTCGCAGATGCTCACCCAGAGCGGCTTCCGGGTGACGGAAGCTCCCTCGGCGCTCCAGGCGCTTGGCGTCGTCGACTCCGACCCGCCCGACCTGCTGATCTCCGACCTCCAACTCGAGGATTCGGACGGTCTGGCGATGATCTCCAAGATTCGCGCCAAGCTCCCGTCACTGCCGGTGATCCTGCTCACCGGCATCCTCTTCGACGAGGAGGTGGTGCGCGACTCGATCAGCAAGCTCGTCACCGCCTACCTGCCAAAAACGGCGCCGCTCGCGCGCGTGCTGGGGGAAGTACGCCGGTTGACGGGTGGAGGTTGAGAAGAGGGACCAAGGGACTAAGGGACCAAGGGAC
>JBJTCH010000230.1:0-13897 GCA_046091745.1 Opitutaceae bacterium | reverse complement strand
CACCGCCATGCGGCTTCACATACTTCGATAGCAGGCGAGCGTAGCGCGGATCGGCGGAAAGCGGCTTGGTGTCCGGAGCCGCCGGCGTTGGATGCTTCCCCAGCCACCGTTCGCCAAACGTGGTCTTGCGCGGTTTCTCCGGCGCAAAGGTCTGTTCAAATACGGAGGAAAGACTGATTCCCTGCTTTCTAGCTGTCCGGCGTGCAGACTTCACCGCCGCGCGGTCGACCGTGAGGGTCAACTTCTGTTTCATACCTTTGATTTCCCCTTCGAAGTCGTAGCTGTCAAGCGGAGCACCCGCTTCCACACACCGCGGATTTCCCGTGCGGCACGGATCGACTCCGGCCACGCGTGACGGGCCGTGCTCAGCTGATAACCGTGGGTCATGCCCATCTCGGGGACCACGTGGAGCGCGTTGCCCGGTCGCGGACCGGCGAGCCAGCACGCGAAGAGTTGCTCCACAAAGCCGAGGTAGATGCGGAACTCCGGGGTGAGACGGCCTCGGGCGTCAGTCACGGGGGCCTGGCAATGCTGGCCGGTGAACGGCCGCAGGTGAAACATGGGCGAGGCTTGGATGAGCCGCGGCCACGCGAGGAGCCGACGCGCGTAGTCCGGCGGCTGCAGGTGTTTCACCACGGCGAAGTGCGAGTGGTCCCACGTGACGGGCAGGTCTTCGCCCGTGGCGCTCCGGTAGAGCCGGGCGAGCTCGGAAAACTTTTCCGGGGTCTCCGTCGCGGTGTCGCGATGCGTTTCAAACTGTACGGTCACTCCAAGGCTGCGTCCGAACTTCACCAACTGGGCCGCCGCGCGCGCGGCGGTGGCGGGCGGCGTGTCGTGCCGCAGCAGGTGCACATTGATCAAGTTGGCGCCGGCGCGAGCCTGTGAACGCAGCAGCTTGCGGCCGGTCGCCAGATCAGGCGCGGCCAAGCCACCCGTGAGCACGAGACCGAGTCCCCGCGCCTCGCGCGCAATCGCCGGAGTGGCCTCGGTGTAGATTCCGGCGAAACCGGCGCGGCGCATCGCGCGGAGTTGGCGGGAGGTATTCCAAGGCCGCTGGGACGAAGGATACCCGATCATCGACCAGGTGGCGGCGCAGAGAATCAGGCGGGGAGCGGGGCGCGGAGGGGGCATGCGCGGGAGGCGAAAACGGAGGTTGAAGCGGAAAAACGCGGCGAGCTTATTCGGGCGCCACATGTCCCGCGATGCCCTGCAACTCCGAGTCGCCGAGCGCGAACTCACGCTCGTCACCGCGGCGGGGTCGGAACTCTGGCGGTATTGTTTTTTACCCGATACTCGGCCGGACGAGTCGCGCCGTCCGTATTTCCATCCGGTGCGCTCGCTGGCGGGCGACGTGCTGACAAATTTCCGTCCGAACGACCACGCCTGGCATCACGGGCTCAGCCTCACGCTCGGCAGCGCGGGCGGCGTCAATTTCTGGGGCGGTCCCTCGTACCGGCCGGCGGATGGTTACAAACTGCGCGGTGACCACGGGGAACAAGTTCACCGGCGTTGGAACGTCCTTACGGCGGAGCGGATCGAGGAGGAGCTGGATTGGGTCGAGGCCGCCTCGGGGCGAAACATTCTGGCGGAGCGACGCACCCTCGAGACCGCCTTGCTGGAAGGCGGCTGGAGCCTGCGTTGGCGGAGTGAATTGCTGAACGCGACCGGCGCGACGCTGACCCTCGGCAACTTCCACGCCTCCCAGGGGCTCGCGGGTTCCCACTACACCGGACTCCAGTTCCGCGGCGCGCGCGACTTGCTGGATCAGCACGGCGATGCGGCGATCGGGCTGCGCGGGGACGACGGGCGGGAAGGGGAGGCGGCCTTGCATGGCCCACCCGGCTCCTGGCTCGAGTGGCATTGCCAGCACGACGGTTCGCTGCGGCGCATGCGGATCCGCTTCGAAAGCCTCATCGGCCCGATCCCGTGGTTTGTGCGCGCCGGCAACCCGCTCGTCGCATTCGCGTTTCACCGGGAGCACACGCGCTCGCTCGCCGCGGGCGAGACGTTGCTTTTGGATCACCGGCTGTCCTTCCTCGCCGCATGAATTCGGAGCGGAGGACATTCCTGCGGCAAACGATGATGGGGGCGGCCGGCCTGGGGCTCGCCGCGCGGGCCGCGGGCGCGACGTCCGCCGGGGAGTTGCCGGCATTCGACGCCGCGAAACCTGACGCCTACTGGGAGGCGGTGCGGGCGCTGTATCCGCTCGCGCCCGACCTGAAATATTTCAACACCGGCGGCTTGGGGCCCGCGGCCGCGCCCGTGCTCGCGCGCACCGACGAGATCACGCGACGCCTGCAATCGAAGGTGGAACACGGGCATGATTTGCTCGCCGGGGCGCGGGCGACGCTCGCGCGTTTCCTCGGGGCCGATGCCGCGGAGATCTCCTTCGTGCGCAACGCCACGGAGGGAAACTCGATCGTAGCGACCGGCCTGAAGCTGGGCGCGGGCGACGAGGTGATCTTCGAGAACCACGCGCACCCGGGCGGCTGGAATCCCTGGGCGCAGCAGCACCGCCTGCGGGGAGTGGTCGTGAAGACCTTCGAACCCGACCCAAGGGATCCCGCGGGAAACCTCGCGCGGATCCGCGAGCTTTGCACGGCTCGCACGCGCGTGGTGCAGGTCTCGCACGTCACCGCGCCGACCGGAATCGTCATGCCGGTGGACGAGATCGCGCGCTTCTGCCGCGAGCGCGGCATCTGGTGCCATCTCGACGGCGCGCAATCGGCCGGGATGATCCCATTTTCTCTACACGCCATCGGGTGCGACTCCTACGCCACGAGCGGTCACAAGTGGATGGGCGGTCCGCTCGAGACGGGCGTGCTCTACGTCCGCAAGGACCGGCAGGACGAGGTCGCGCCGGTGCACGTCGGCTCCTACTCCGGCGAGGTCGACGAAACGACGGGAGAATTCCGGATCGGTGGCGACGCGATGCGCTACGAGTACGGTACGCGCACGCCGGCGGCGCCGCTCGGCCTAGCCGCGGCGGCGGAGCTGCAGGAACGGATCGGGCGCGACCGGGTGTTCGCCCACGGACGCGCCCTGGCGAAACACTTTGTTTCGCGCCTGGCCCCGATCCCGGGCGTCGAGATCCTTTCGCCGGTGGACGGACCGCTCGCGAGCTCGATGGTCACGTTCCGCACCTCGATCATGGCCTACGACGTGCTCTTCAAGCGGCTGTTCTACAGCCACGGCTTCCGCTGCCGGCCGGTGAGCGAGCAGAAGCTCAACGCCGTGCGCGTCTCCATGCACGTCTTCAACACCCCGGCGGAGTGCGACGCCCTCGCCGAGACCGCCGCCGACATCCTGCGGCGCGCGTGATGGCCGGGTTACTCGACCTCGACCACCATCTCGATCTCGACGACCGCGCCGAGCGGCAGCGAGGCGACGCCGAGGGCCGCCCGCGCGTGCTTGCCGCGCTCGCCGAAGACCGCGACCAGCAGGTCGGAACAACCGTTCATCACCTGCGGCTGCTCCTTGAAATCGTCGACCGCGTTGACGAAGCCGCCGACGCGCACGACGCGCTTCACGCGCGAGAGTTCGCCGATTTCGGCCTTGAGGGTGGCGATCAGCGCGAGCGCGGTTTGCCGCGCGGCTTGGTTGGCCGTGGCGACGGTGGCGTCGCGACCGACCTTGCCGGCGATCACCGCGCCCTTGTCATCGCGCGGGATGTGGCCGGCGAGGAACACCAGATTCCCGCTGCGCACGGCGGAAACGTAGTTCGCGATGGGTTTGCCGACCGCGGGCAGCTTGGCGCCGAGCGCGGCAAGGCGGGCCTCGGGCGAGGCGGGCGCGTCGGCGGCCGGCAACGGGGCGGCGAGGAATGCGACGAGAAGGACGGGAAGAAGAGGGCGGGGGAGGTTCATGCGGTGAAGCTGCTTTGATGAACTACGTTCGACCACTTTTTTCCGCCGTGGTTCTCGCCGCGGCGAAGGCGCTGGCGGGTGAGCCCGCTCCCGTCGTTCCGGCCCACGATTTTCTGCGCCGGCTGTGCGACGACTTCGGACCGCGTCTCACCGGCTCCGCGTCGAACGCGGCGGCGATGGGTCGCCTGGAAACGGAACTTCGCGCGATGGGATACGCCCCCACGCGGGACCGATTCACCATGCCCGGTTGGATACGCGGGGATGACCGCGTCGACCTGATCGCGCCGTTTCCGCGCCGTTTGCGCGTGGCGGCGCTCGGCTATTCGCAGGCGCATCCGGCGTTCGAGGCCGAGGTCCTCGTGGTCGGCAACGGACGTCCGGAGGATTACCCGGCCGGCGATCTGCGCGGGCGCGTCGGGCTGCTGGGACAGGGATCGCCGCTGCAGGCGAGCGAGTACCTGGCTGCGGCGACCGCGCGCGGACTCAAGGGTCTGCTCTTTGTGAACCGTGAAGGCGGCGGACAATTGCTCGCGCGCACCGCGAGTTTTTCGGGCCAGCCCGCGCCGCTACCGGTTTACTCGGTGGCGCAGGAGGAGGGGCTCTGGATCGCGCGTCTCCTCGCCGGCGGCACCTCCGTGCGCGTGCGGATGGAAACGCGTTCCGTCTGCGCTCCCGTCGAGACCGCCAACGTGCACGTCCTGATTCCCGGGCGCGTGGCCTCGCGGTTGATCGTTGGCGCGCACATCGACAGCTGGGATCTCGGCCAGGGGGCGATGGACAACGGCATCGGCGTCGCGCAATTGCACGCGCTGGCAGCCGCGCTGCGCGGCGTCACGCCGCACCACGCCGTCGAGCTCATCTGGTTCAACGGCGAGGAACAGGGACTGCACGGCTCGCGCCACGCCGCCGCGCAGCTGGGCGAAACGCCGGTCGTCGCGATGCTCAACCTCGACATGGTGGGCGTGCCCGTCGCGGTGAACGCCCTCGGCGATGATTCGCTGGTGCCCGCGCTGGAACGCTGGCACGCGACCGGCGGCGGCCCGCGACGACTGCCCAAGGGCGTGGAGAACATCAATTGGGTCGGCAGCGACCACACCCCTTACCAGCTCGCCGGAGTGCGAGCCCTCACGCTCAACGGGCCGATCCCGCGTGAATCGGTGCGCTTCTACCACGATGCCGCCGACACCATCGACAAGGTCGCACCGGAGCTTATCCGGGATTCCTCGGGCGTGATAATCGATCTCGTGCGTTTTTTGGCGAACGACACCTCGCTGCCGGCGTCACGCCGGGAGCCCGCCGCGACGCGGGAACTGTTCACAAAATTTGATCTGCAGCGCCGGATGACCGCCATGGGCCTCTGGCCGCCGCCGGCGAAGTGAATCGCCCGCGGCGGAGCCGCAACGGGAGGGGTCCTTCGCGCGAGTGAGCTCCGGGGCGTGATGCGTTCCCGATTTGCTCCGCGGGGGAGTCGCCACGGATGAATACCGATGGACACGGATGGGTTGGTTTGGGTGTAGCCCATGAAGGAAACGCAACGGCTGCCTGCGTTCCCGAAATGTCCGGCTTTCCTGTTCGAACTCTCCCGCCGCGCGTTTTGTGTTTTTTCGCGGCCAATCACCTCTCCGGCTGCAGGCATGCATGCGAATCCGGGCTACAAACGACCCGCATTTATCCGCGTCCATCCGTGTTCATCCGTGGTTACTCGCCCGCGAAGCGAGTCGGGAGCCCGTTACCGCCTGAGCCTCGGTAAGTTTTATCGGACTCCGTGAACTCGGATCGGGTCTCGGTGCCCTCTGTATTCCATGCTCAACTCGTCTTTGGTTGCGCCTCCGCGGCGGGAGGGTGTCCGCGAGGGGGGGGCGAGGGTTCGGCCGCGTTTTGACTCCGCGGGGTTTGTCGGAACGGTTGGCGCGTTCTCCCATGAAAACCCGCGTCGTATCCCTCCTGTCCGCTTTGCTCCTCACCATGACTGCCGCCGTTTCCTCCGCCGCTCCCGCCAAACTCGAGTCGCTGGTCCTGGGCGGCGGCTGCTTCTGGTGCACGGAGGCCGCCTACGAATTGCTGCCGGGCGTAAAGAACGTCGTGAGCGGCTACGCCGGCGGGCACGTGCCGAACCCGACCTACGAGCAGATCTGCACGAAGAAGACCGGGCATGCCGAGGTGATCCGCATCGATTATGACCCGGCGGAGATCTCGCTGGAGCGGCTCCTCGATTTTTTCTGGCAGGTCCACAACCCGACCCAGGTCGGCGGGCAGGGTAATGACATCGGACCGCAGTACCGCTCGGTCATCCTCTTCGCGAGCGAGGCCCAGAAGATCGCTGCCGAGAAGTCCCGGGCCAAGGCCGCCCTCGAGTTCCGCGATCCGATCACGACGGAGATCTTGCCGCTGGAGAAATTCTGGGAGGCCGAGGCCTACCATCAGGACTACTTCCGTCGTAACCCTAACCAGGGTTATTGCGCGTACGTGATCGCGCCGAAGATCACCAAGCTCCGCCAGGAGATCGGTGGCGGGAAGAAGTAGGGTGGCCGCACCCCGCGTTTCGGTTCTCCTGCCGGCGCGCGACGCCGCCGGAACCGTCGCGCGTGCCGTCGAGGGTGTACGCGCGCAGACGTTCCCGGATTGGGAATTGATCGCGGTCGATGACGGTTCGCGTGACGGAACAGCGGCGGTGGTGGCAGCGGCGGCGCACGGCGACCCGCGGGTGCGGGTCGTGACACGGCCCCGCGAGGGACTTGTCGCGGCGCTCAACGCGGGTCTCGCGGTGGCACGCGGGCAGCTCGTGGCGCGCATGGACGCCGACGACGAGATGCATCCGGAGCGGCTCGCCGAGCAGGTGGCCTTTCTGGACGTAGCGGAGAACCGCGACATCGGGGTTGCGGGTTGTCTGGTGGAGCACGGCGGAGACGCGCGGGCCGCGGCCGGGTACGCGTTGCACGTGGCGTGGCTGAACTCGCTGGTGACGCCCGATGAGATCGCGCTGAACCGGTTCGTGGAATCGCCCCTGGCGCACCCGAGCGTGATGTTCCGGCGCGAACTGGCGGACCTTCACGGAGGGTACCGCGACGGCCCGTTTCCCGAGGACTACGAACTTTGGTTGCGCTGGCTCGATGCCGGAGTGCGGATGGCGAAGGTCCCGCGCGTGTTGTTGCGCTGGAACGACCCGCCGGAACGAGCGTCGCGCAACGATCCGCGTTATTCCCCCGCGGCGTTCTTCGCGACCAAGGCCCCATGGATCGCCCGTTGGCTGCGGCGGCATGCGATAGGCGCCGGAGACGCGCGGCGTCTCCTCGTGTGGGGGGCAGGGCGGCCGACGCGGAAACGCGCCGATCTCCTCGCAGCCGAAGGAATCGAGATCGCGGGCTACGTCGACATCGACCCGCGCAAGGCGACCCGCGCGATCGGTGGCACCGGAAAACCGGTCCTGCTCGTCGATGAACTCCCGCCGCCGGCAGAGACCTTCATCCTCGGCTATGTCGCCTCCCGCGGCGCCCGCGACCTCGTCCGCTCCGCCCTGAACCACCGCGGCCACGTGGAAGGCCGCGACTTCCTGATGTGCGCGTAGGCTCTGCGCATTCCGGTCTGCGAAGTTGAAAACTGGATCGGGTTTCACCTGCGGTGCGCTCCGGCAGGGAGGGGCGCGCGGGTTTGTTCCTCGGGGTTCGTTTCGGCGATTTGTCTTTCGCCGGGTTTGAAGCACGGGTTCGCGCCATGAGACTCCCGCTCCTCCGCGCCGGCATCCCGCGTCTCATCGCCCGCTGGGGTGCCGCTTGGATGGTAGGCTGCCTGCTCGCGACGGTTCCCGCCGTGGCGACCACGGTCGAGCCGCCGGACTTCCCGAAACTTGTGGCCCGCGCGGCCAGTGTTTTTCGCGGTGAGGTGATCGGGTTGCGTTCGGAACTCGTCACGCGCGGAGCGGAGCGCGCCATCTTCACGCACGTCACATTTCGCGTCACCGAGGTGATCCGCGGTGCGCCGCTGCCTGCGGAGGTGACGCTCGAGTTCCTCGGTGGTACCGTCGGCGAACTCTCACTGGACGTGGCCGGCATGCCGCGATTCGAGCCCGGGGCGCGCGAGATCGTCTTCGTGGAACGCGCCGGGCCGCAGATTTGCCCGCTCGTCGCGATGGCGTACGGGCGTTACCGCGTGCTCCGCGACGCCGCCGGGGCGGAGTACGTCGCGCGGGACAACGGCGCGCCGCTGGTTCGTTTGGACGACGTCGCCCTGCCGCTGACCTCGCCGGCCCTCGCCGTTCTGACCACCCGCCAGATCCTGGCTCAGGCGCGTCCGCTTTCGCCGGCGGACTTCACCGCGGCGGTGCGCGCGGAGGCTCGGCGGGCACGCTTACCCTGAGCCATGCGACGCTTCCTCACCTTGCTCGTGCTCGCGGTAGCTGCCTGCACCCCGGGCGGGCTACGGGCGTTCACGACGATCAGCGGCAGCCCGGTGTGGCCCGACGGCACCATCGTGATGCACCTCCAGTTGGGAACCGGGCCGGTTCTCGCCGACGGCCGCACGTGGAACACCGCCGCGGCCGACACGCTGGCCGAGTGGAACCGGTCGCTGGTGCGCACGCGTTTCACGTGGGTGGCCGACTCCACCGTCCCGATCGGCGACGGCAACGGCGTGAACAACGTCGTCTTCCGCGGCGATATCTTCGGCCGCGCGTTCGGGGACTCGACACTGGCGGTGACGACGGTGTGGCGCGTCGGGACGCGTCGCACCGAGGCCGATGTGGTGTTCAACACCCGTTACACGTGGGAGTCGTATCGCGGCCCATTGAAGTCCACGGGAGGGACGGGTGCGGAGTTCTCGCGCGTGGCGCTGCATGAATTTGGCCACGTGCTCGGGCTCGGCCATCCCGACGAGGCCGGTCAATTCGTATCGGCCGTGATGAACAGCCGCTCCGGAGACGTCGACGCGCTCACCGCCGACGACCGCGACGGCGCCGCCTTTCTTTACGCCTCCAACGAAGGTGCGGTGGCTCCGCGCATCACTCTCGCCCTCGTTGACCAGAATCCGGTCGAGGGCGACGCGGTGGATTTCGCGGTGGGCGTCTCTGGTACGGCCCCGTTCACCTACCAATGGCGGCGCAACGGCCTGGTGCAGGGCGTCTCCACCGCGGCGTGGACGCTTAGCAACGTCGCCGTCGTGAGCAGTGGCGCGTGGAGCGTGACCGTGACCAACAGTCGCGGCTCCGTGACGAGCACCATGAATCTCAACGTGACCGCCCGCCCGGTCGCGCCGGCGATCACGCGACAACCCGCCGCGGTCGAAGCTCGTCCGGGCCAGACCGTCGCCTTCACCGTCACTGCCACGGGTTCCACGCCGCGTTTGTATGAGTGGCGTCGTAACGGCGTGCCACTCGGGCCCGCCACGTACAGCGACACCCTCACCCTCACGGAAGTGCAGTCCGGTGACGCCGGAACCTATTCGGTGGAGGTCAGCAACTCCGGTGGACGTGCGGCCAGCGCGGGGGCTTTGCTGACGGTCACCGCGCGCACCGCACCGGTCTTCTCCGCTGCGCCGAGATCCCAGTCCGTTTCACCCGGCTCGACGGTCGTGTTCCAGGCCGCGGCCGCCGGCGACCCCGCGCCGAACTTTCAGTGGCGCCGGGACGGCGTCCCGCTTTCCGGAGCCACGTCCGCGCTACTCGTATTGCGCGGGGTCGGTTCAGCCGATGTTGGCAGCTACGCGTGCGTCGCGACCAATGCGGTCGGGGCGGTGAGCTCGACGCCCGCCACGCTGACGTTGTCGGCCTCGGCCGACGCGGGACGCTTGATCAACCTCTCGATCCTGACGGCCCTGGACGCGGAAGATCCGGAGTTCACGGTCGGAACCGTCATCGGTGGGGACCGGACCGTCGGAGACAAGCCGCTCCTCGTGCGGGCGATTGGCCCGGGGCTCGCGCAGTTCGGAATTCCTCTTGCGCAGACGCTGGCGGATCCCCGCCTAGAACTGATCGCGGGCACGACGCTGGCGTCCAACGACGATTGGAGCGCGGTGGCCGGGGATACTTTCGGGCGGGTGGGGGCGTTCGCGCTGGCGAACGGCTCGCGTGATGCCGCACTCTTTCAGCCGGCGTTGGCGCGGGGCGCCTACACCGTGCGGGTGGGTGGCGCGGCGCCGACTCTGGGATCGGTTTTGGCGGAAATGTTCGATGCCACCCCATCGTCGGCGACGGGACCGGCGTCACCGCGGCTTATCAACGTCTCCGTGCGCAAACGGGTCGCGGCGGGGGATCTTCTCACCGCGGGTTTTGTGCTCGGCGGCGTGACCGCGCGCTCCGTGCTCGTCCGCGTGATGGGGCCGTCGCTCACGCAATTCGGCCTCGCCGCGGGTGACGTGATGGCGGACCCGCGCTTGGAGCTGTTTTCCGCGGGAACGCGAATCGCCGGAAACGACGATTGGGGCGGCGACCCGCAGCTGGCGGCGGTGGGATCCGGAGTGGGGGCTTTTGCCCCGCGCGGGCCGACGACGACCGATGCGATTCTGCTGCTGACCCTCGCGCCCGGAAATTACACGGCGCAGGCCACTGGAGGCGCCGGGGCGGGGCAGGTACTGGTTGAGGTTTACGAGGTGCCGTAGCCCGCGGTCCGCGTCCGATCAGCCCGCCGTCAGCTCGAGGTACTGGGCGGCGTAGCGACGGCCGCTCTCCTCCTGGGCGGCCGTATCGAAATGGACCTGATCGCCGATGTGCGTCTTCAGATCGCGGGCGTCGACGCACGCGGTGTGCGGTCGCTTTTGTGGGAGGGTGAGCAACAGCCGGTTCATGTCGGCGTTGCGGCGGCCGTAGCCATCGGCACGCATCTCGCCGATGGTGCAGGCGATGAAAGGCAGCGCCGGCTCGCCAACGTCGGCGCGAAGGTGGTCCACCAACCGGAGCAACTTCTCCTCGTGGCCCGGGAAGCGTGCGTCGGTGGCGTCGGCCTCCCCCTGGAGCCAGAGTGCGCCGCGCAGTTTCGGCCGCACGGCCCCCGCGGGTTGCAACGCGAGTTTCGCGCGTCGCACAGTCTCGTCGTAGAGCCGGGAGCCGCGCTGCCAGAGCGCGATGGAGGAGCCGCCCACGGCGCACGGGACGAGCCCCAGACGGGCTTGCGGCGTCTTCGCCGCGACGGTGGTGGCGAAGGCGAGGCCCGGGCCGACGCCGGCGTTGTCATGTCCCGCGAAGGTCCGCGCATCACCGGTCAGGTGCAGCGGATGCCGCGCGAGGTACCAAGCGTCATCGCGCAGGTGCATCATCACGATGCGAGCGTCCCGCAACGGCTCCGCGGGCATGACGCCGCGGCCCTTCATGTTGGATTGGACGATGAGCAGGAAGAGATCGAACCGGTCACAGCCCGCCGGCAGTCGCGATAGATCGGCGGCTTCCAGCGGCGGCTTGGTCGGCGGCGGGGTTGCGGGGCGACCGGCCGGTCCGCTGCTACGCGCCGCCGCGAGACCTGCCAGCGCGGCGGCACGAACGAGAAGGTCACGGCGGGTGACGGGGTGGGTTGGGAGCGAGCTCATGGGGCAAGGCAGATCGCGCCGATTTCCTACGCGACGGCAACGCGGAACACAGCCCGGCTATTCCGAGCCTGGCATGGAGGAGCCGCGCCTCGTTTTCCCCACCGGATTCCGACTTCAAAGTTTCGCGGCCAAGCGGCGCGAGCCGTACTCCACCCAAACGATGATAAGCCTCTGAAGTTGGGATGCACCGGGATCCGAGGCATTCTTTTCGACTCCAGGAGAACCTTCGCGGCGAGGCCGAAGGCTGCGGTGGCCGGATCCTTCCCAAACTCGGGGTTGGCAAGATCCGGAGGAGCGCCCACTTTGGGCACTCCATGGGATACGACTGGCTCAAAGGCGTCGCGGACGAGTATGATGTCATTGTCATCGGGAGCGGGTTGGGCGGGCTGACCGCCGCCAACGTGCTCGCGAAGGCCGGGCACCGAGTGCTCGTGCTCGAGCACCACTACCAGTTCGGCGGGCTCGCCACGTGGTTCACGCGGCGCGGCGGGCACATTTTCGACATCTCCCTGCACGGTTTTCCCAGCGGGATGATCAAGTCGTGCCGCAAGTATTGGACCCGCGAGATCTCCGACGCGATCGTGCCGCTGAAGGACGTGCGGTTCGTGAATCCGCAAATGGACGTGCGCACGACATTCACGCGCGACGACTACACGCGAGTGCTGGTGGAGCAGTTCGGGGTCGATCGCGCGAAGGTGGAGGGTTTCTACGACCACCTGCGGTCGATGAACTTCTACGACAACAACCCCGAGACGACCGGCGCGATGTTCGAGCGGTTCTTCCCGGGGCGCGACGACGTGAAGCGCCTGCTGATGGAGCCGATCGCCTACGCGAACGGTTCCTCGCTCGATGATCCGGCGATCACGTTCGGCATCGTGTTCTCCAACTTCATGGGCGCCGGGGTCTACACCTACCGCGGCGGGTCCGACGATCTGGTCGGCAAGATGGCGGACGAACTGCGGCGCAACGGGGTCGAGCTGCGCAAGAAGGTGCTCGTCGAGCGCGTGCTCGTAGAGGAGCGCGACGGCCGCAAGGTCGTGGCGGGCATCGTCGCCAAGGGCGGCCGCGTCGTGCGCGCGAAAGCGGTGCTGTCCAACGCAAACCTCAAGAACACCGTCCTGCGGCTGGCCGGGGAGGAGAACTTTCCCGCCGAGTTCGTCGCGGCCGCCAAGGCGGTGCGCATCAACACCAGCTCGTGCCAGGTGTACCTCGGCATCCGCAAGGGCGAGAGCATCCCGCACATCGGCGACCTCGTGTTCACGTCGGCCAATCCACGCTTCAGCAGCAGCGAGCTGACCGACCTGCACACCACCAGCCGCACGTTCTCGGTTTATTATCCCGACACCCGGCCGGGCGGCGATCGTTACACGGTGGTGGTCTCGCTCAATGCGCGCCACGAGGACTGGGCGGGCTTGTCCGACGAGGAATACGAGCGTCAAAAGACGCGTCTGATCGAGGAATCGATCGTGGCATTGGAGCGCTACATCCCCGATGTGCGCGCCAAGATCGACTGGAAGGAGGCGGCGACGCCGCGGACGATCGAGCGCTACACGACGCATTTCGGCGGCACTTCGTTCGGCACCAAGTTCGAGGGGTTGAAGATCTCGATGGAGCTGCCCGACGTTCTCCCCGGTCTCTACCACGCCGGATCCGTCGGCATCATCATGTCGGGCTGGCTCGGCACCATCAACTACGGCGTCATTGTCGCGAACAAGGTCGACAAGGCGCTCCACGCCGAAAAACGTGCGGCCGCCGCCGTTCCCACCGCATGAGCTTCCCTCCGGTCACCGACCTCATCCCGCACCGTCCGCCGTTCCTGTTCCTCGACGAGATCGTCAGCCAGACCCCCGATGGGCTGGTGGCGCGCCGCACGTGGCGAGCAGAGGAGGATTTTTACCGCGGCCATTACCCCGGCGCGCCGATCACCCCCGGGGTGTTGTTGTGCGAGGCGGTTTTTCAGGCCGCGGGTTGTCACCTCGCGTTGAAGGCCCGTGCGGCGGGAGGGGCACCGGGCGCCGGTGTCCCGTTGATCGCGAAGATCAGCGACGTGCGCTTCCGGCAACCGGTTTATCCGGGCGACACCATCCTGCTCGAGGTGAAGGAAAAGGACGCGCTCGGCGGCTTCACGATGCTCGGCGGTTCGATCAAGAAGGCCGACGGCACGCGCGTGTTGAACGTTGATTTTTCGGTGGCCTGGAAGGCGCCCGCGGGCGCACCGGCGGCATGAATGATTTTCTGCAGCTCGGTGGTCGCACCGTGGTCGTGTTCGGCGTCGCCAACCGGAAGAGCGTCGCGTGGGCGATCGCGAAGACGCTGGAGGAGCAGGGCGCCAAGGTCATTTACAGCGTGCGCTCGGAGACACGCCGGCAATCGCTCGCGTCGCTCCTCACCGGTCGGCCCGTCTTTGTCTGCGACGTCGCGGGGGTGGGAGCGGCCGATCGTCTCGCCGGCGAGCTCGCGGCCGCCGGCCACGGTCCGATCCACGGCCTCGTGCACTCGATCGCGTTCGCGAACTACAGCGC
>JBJTCH010000229.1:0-5045 GCA_046091745.1 Opitutaceae bacterium | reverse complement strand
CGAACCTTCTCGGTCCGGCGCGGTGATGGCGCAAGAGCCGGCCGCTCAAGGCGTGCCGACGCGCCTCAGCCAGACTTCGGCGACCTGCACGCCGCGACCGTTGCCACCGAGCCCCTTCGGCCGGCTGAAGGTCAACCGGAGTTCGCCGCCCCGGGTCGCCTCGGCCGGCACGTCGAGCTCCACCGGGCGTCCCGCGGGATCCTTCGGACGGAATCCGTGGAGTTCGTGCTGCCCGTTGGCGACGAGCCGGAGGGTCATCGGCTTCTCGCGGGAACCCAGGTCACCCATGCCGTAGACCACGCGCACGCGATAACGGGCAACGGGGTCGAGACCGCGGTACTGGAGCTCAAGCGGCTGGTCGTCGCGGGACTCGGCGTAGGTGCGGGAGGAGAGACGCAGCGCCGGCCCGCCGCGCGGACCTCCCGAGGCGAGGTGCGGGGCGCGGAGCATCGCGGGATCGTCGGCGTAGGAGGAGCCCGGCACGAGGTGCGGCTGCGTCGTGACGGAGCCGAGGTCGTCGTAAAACCCGCCCGGTCCAGGATTCTCCCAGTCGAGAATCTCGACGATCCCGCGCAACCGCTCCTTCTCGTCGGTCCGCGCGCGCAACTCGGCGAACCGCTCGCGCAGCCACGGGGCGTTGTTCAGCGGCGTGTCGATCAGGTCGAGGTTGGCGCCACGCCCGACCGAGATCGCCCGGTAGCGCGGCACGCTGAGCTGCATGTGGATGCTTTGGAACAAAGCCTCCGCCAACTCGTGCGTCCGCGCGCGGAGATCGGCGCCGGCGCCCGAGGACCACGCCAGCTCGCGTTCCGCGGCGGCCAGCGCGGCGAGGGACCCCGCGGACGGCGCGCGCCGCAGCTCGGCGAGGGCGGCTTGCTCCCGCGCGGTCTCGTCGAGCAGCCGCGCCCGCACCGCGGCGTCGTAATACGCGCGGTAGAGCGCCTGCTGGAACCGCCAGTTGCGCAACTGCGCGGGCATCGCGGCGCGTTCCATCGCCTGGAACTGCGCAAGGGTGACGTTCACGCCCGCGTTGGTGGCGAGCGGCCCGCGCCAGTTGCGCTCGAGGGCGAAGAGCCCCTGCGCGAAGTTTTCCGCGAGGTTGGAACCGATGAAGTAGCGGGAGTAATCGCGCAGGATGTCGGCGACGTCGGTCCCGGGCTCCCACGCGAGCAGGCTCCAGATGCACTTGTTCACGTCGTCGTTGCACCCCTCGGAATAGGTGAGCACGCCGTGGTCGTTGGCCGGCTGCACGCGGCGGAAAATCGCCGCCTGGTCGAGCGGCCGCGGGTTGATCGGCTCGCGGTTCAAGGTCGCCTGGAAGGCATAATCCCACTGCGGCACCGGATACTGGCAGTTCATCGTGTGGGTGATGTCGGGATAGAACCGCACCGGCGTGCCCGCGGGCAGCAGGGCCCGCAGCTCCTCGACGCTCACCCGCTGCTGCGGCCCGAAGACGACACCCTCGAGCCACGCGGGGCGCGGATTCATGAGGGCCTTGAACTCGTCCATCCAGACCTGGTCGAAGCCCTGCGGCGACATCCACACGCGCGCCGACGGGTGCAGCTCGCGCAATTGCCGCGCCTGCCGCTCGAGCAGCGGGAAAAGCTTCCCCGGCGGCGTGTGGCCGGGATCGCCACCCGGCACGAAGAGCGCGTCGACCCTTGGCAGGCGGCGCAGCACGTCCCGCCATTCGCGGAGCGCGAACTCCACCTGCGCCGGATCGCCGTAGTCCTGGTCGAGCGCCGGATACCAGATCCAGAACTCGATGCCGTACTCCTGCGCGAGACGCGATAGCTCGGTCATCATGCGCAGCGGGCTGAGGTTGAAATGCGGACTGTCGTCATCGTCGTCCGACCGCGGAGGAATCACCTCGATGGCGTTGGCGCCGTAGACGACGAGGTCGCGGAGATAGCTTTCCCACTGGGAGACGGTCCAGCCATCGTAGGAATTGGTCTTCGGCCGGTAACCGAGCTGGTGGCCGCGCAGCCGGTAGCGCGGGGCGGTCGCGAGATTGAGCGGCGCAGGCAGCGCGACGCGCTCGCGACCGTAATCGAGCGAACGCAACAGCCGGCCGGCCCCGAAAAGCACGCCGCGCGCGTCGTTGCCGGCGACGACAATCCGCCCGTCACCCGCCGTGCCGATGGCGTAACCCTCGGCCCCCGCGGGCGCCGGCGGCAGAGCGGACAAAGCCGACGGATACGCGGCGGACAACGCCGCGCGGTTGCCGAGAAAGACCGCCGGCCGCCCGGCGGCGGGCGCCTGCTCGCTGAGGGTCCACCGGAGGTAGCTGCGTTTCTCGACCTCCTCCACCAGCATGACCGCGGCCTTGCGCTCCGGCCCGCTCAGCCCGGGCGGCACCACGACCACGGCGGCGGAGAGATCGAGCGGCGCGGCGAACGCGCGCGCGGCGAACACGAGGACCAGCAAGGCGGGAAGACAAACGGCTTTCAGGTGACGCATGGGGTTGAAGGGGTGGCGCAACGTCGCCAACCCGCGCGCCTCACCGCGAGGATTTTATATGACGCCGGCATCGAAACCGGCACGGCCCGTCGCCGGCGCCGCTCAGACCTTGGCCGCCGGAGCCGTGTAGCCGCCGCCCGCCGGACCACCCGCGGGGATCAGCGGTGTGTGCTTGCCGATGGGCCCGAGGTACGCGGCGGCACCGGCCGCCATGAGGCCGAGCTCGGTCGGCCCCATAAGAAACTGGAAACCGGCCGCGCGATGACGCTCGACGTCGGCCACCGTGACGGCGGGCCGCCCGAGGAACTTGCCATGGCGCCGCGCGGCGTCGGCGACGCGCTGCACCGCCGCCTCCAGCTCGGGCACGTCCTGCCGACCGCGGAAGCCGAGTGAAAACGACAGGTCGCTCGTGCCGATGAAGATCACGTCGACGCCGGGAGTGGCGGCTATCTCCTCGGCGTGGCGCAGGCCGTTCACGTCCTCGACGACGGCGACGGCCAGCACGGAGTCGTCGGCAAAATCATGGTAGCCCTCCGGGGCCTGCCAGCGGGTCGCGGCGAGATCGGAGCCGCAGCCGCGCAGGCCGCGCGGCGGGTAGCGGCAACCGTCGGCGAGGCGGCGGGCGTCCTCCGGCGTGCGGGTGAACGGAGTGATGATGCCGAGCACGCCCATGTCGAGAAACCGCTTGATGGTCCAAAGCTCGTTCACGGCCGGCCGCGCGAAAGGCACCGCCGGGAGACCGCGCGTGGCGAGCACGATGTGGCGCAACGTCTCGTGCGAGACGGGCGAGTGCTCCATCTCCACCCAGAGGAAATCGAAGCCCAGCTGCGCGCCGAGCACGGCGGTCTCCACGTTGCCCGACCACACCATCATGCCGACCACCGCCTCTCCGCGGCGCATTTTTTCCTTCACGGCATTGACGACACGGGGCGCGGGCGAAGCGGGGGTGCTCATGGGGGCGCGAGGCTCGACGGCGCGCCCGCATGACTCAAGCGCCGCTCGCGAAACGCCCGCGATCGCGAAACCGCCGCGTGAGCCATCCGCAAGCTGCTGGAAGAAACGTCGTCCGTTGACAGTACCCGCACCCGCTGCGACGAACGGCGCGCGTGGTTCCCTCTCCCCCTGCCCCGCCGGTTTCCGCGCCGAAGCTTTCCCCGCATGAGAACCCCCCGCTCCCTCCCGGCCCTGTCGGGCCTGTTCCTCCGCGTCGCGTGCCTGCTCGGCTCGCTCGCCCTGACCAGCGGCCTGCCGGCCCAGACCGGCGCCACCGGCGAGATCGCCGGCACCGTCCGCAACGCCAAGACCGGCGACTTCCTCCGCGGCGCCGAGGTGAGCGTCGTCGGCACGGAGCTCACCACCGTCACGCAACGCGACGGCTCGTTCTCCCTCGCGCGGGTGCCCGGTGGGCGGCAGCGCGTGCGGGTGTTCTACACCGGCCTCGACCCGCAGGAGTCGGAGGTGCAGGTCGGCGCGGGCGCCACCGCCACGCTCGCCGTCGCGCTCGATTCGGCCGTGTACAAACTCGAGGCCTTCACCGTGGCGGGACAACGCGAAGGCAACGCCGCCGCCATCACGCGCCAGCGCGTGGCGGACAACGTGATGAACGTCGTCTCGATGGACGCCTACGGCAACGTCGCCGACGGCAACGTCGGCAACTTCCTGCAGAACCTCACGGGTGTCGCGGTGACGAAGGAGGCCGGCGACATCGTGGGCATCGGCCTCCGCGGCGCGCCGCCCGAGCTCAATTCGGTCTCGCTCGACGGCGCGCGCATGGCCGGCGCGATCGCGGGCTTCACGCCGCAGGGCGACCGCGCCGCGCTCATCGACCAGATCCCCGCCGACTTCATCAAGGAGATCGAGGTCACCAAGGGGAACACGCCCGACCAGCCGGCCGACTCCCTCGGCGGCGCGGTGAACCTCGTCACGAAATCGGCCTTCGACTTCCGCCAGCGCGTGCTCACCTACCGCGGCGGCATCAACCTGAACACCTACCGCGACGGCAAGATGGTGCGCCAGCAGCTCGCGCCGATCGACCTCGGCAAGTACGGCCCCACCGCCGCCGTGACCTTCATGGACGCGTTCGGTCCCGACCGGCGTTACGGCGTCTCGTTTTCCGGCTCGTACTCGCAGACGACCAACGCCCGCGACCGCATCCAGATGTCGCGCCCCAACGCCGACAACCTGATCAGCACGCAGGCGCGCCAGCTCAATGACGTGAACACGCGCGTCCGCGGCGGCCTCTCCGGGAAGTTCGAGTACCGCGTCGACCGCACCCTGCGGGTCGGGCTCAGCGCCGCCCTCAATTATTACGCGGCCGACAACGACCGCGTGGACTGGAACCTCACCTCCACCAACCGCGTGGCGGATTACACGAAGGTGAGCCGCGCGCAGATCGAGGCCGGCGCCATCCCCCGCGACGCCACCAACCAGGCCGCCGGCATCGCGCCCGGCTTCACCGACACCTATAACGAGCTGCTGCACGTCACCGCGCTGAACCGTTCCGCCCACGAGGTGAAGCGCTCCCACCAGTACAAGGTGGGCCTCGACGTGCGGAAGGACTGGACCGACTCACGCCTGACCGTCGC
>JBJTCH010000228.1:0-13560 GCA_046091745.1 Opitutaceae bacterium | reverse complement strand
CCGGCGTCCATCGTCGGCGCGATCGATCTGCACGAGGATCACGCGCTGGTGGATGTGGAGTCGCACCACGCCGAACTCATCGTCAAGAAACTCGCGCGGGTGCGCGTGAAGGGCGTTTCGCTGGAGCCGAGGACTGAGCCGCCCGCGGCTTGATGGGGCGGGCGCCGGTGGGCGGCTTGCCTCCCCGTGGCTGACGCGGTGAATTTAAGGCGCCGATGCATGACGCGCTGAGCCAGGCCCGGGAGTTCCTCGCCGCATGGGGGCTGGAGGCCTCGCTGTTCTCCCTGCTGGGTTTCGCGCTGGGACTTTTCTTTATCGCGCGCTTGGTGAGTGAGAAGCGGGCGCCGGCCAACACGTTCGCGTGGATGCTGGCCATCCTGTTGCTGCCGTGGATCGGGGTGCCGCTCTACCTGCTGATCGGCGGCCGCAAGCTCCGGCGCGTGCGCGAGCGCAAGGGCACGGTGCGCCCGGTCGTGCCCGCCGGCTTTGCGGTGGATTCGTCGGCAGTCGCCTCCTCGGCGGCCCGGACGATGTCCGCCGCCGGCGCGCCGGCGCCCTGCTCGGGCAACCGGCTCACGCTGCTCACCACCGGCGAGGACGCGTACGCGGAACTCGAGCGACGAATCCGCGAGGCCCGCGCGCAGATCCACATCGCGACGTTCATCCTCGGCCGCGACGACACCGGCCGCCGCCTCGTGCGCCTGCTGGCGCAGCGGGCCCGCGAGGGCGTGCGGGTGCGCCTGCTGCTCGATGCGGCCGGCTCGTTTTTCTCGTGCTTTGATTTCGTGCGGCCCATCCGGCAGGCCGGGGGCGAGGTGGAGCGCTTCATGCCGGTGTTGCCGTTCACGCCGCGCGGCTCCGCCAATCTCCGCAACCACCGCAAGATCGCGGTCTTCGACCGTTCATCCGCCATCGTGGGCGGCCACAATCTCGCCCGGGTCTACATGGGCCCGGTCCACCGCGCGCGGCGCTGGCGGGATTTCGGCGGCGTGATCGAGGGGCCGGCGGCCGCGCTGCTCGACGACGTTTTCATCGCCGACTGGTGCTTCGCCACCGGCGAACGGGAGTCGGATCTCACGCGCGAAGTGCCCGCCGCAACGGGAGTAGCCGGCCACGGTGACGCCTGTCTCCAGGTTGTGGCGAGCGGCCCCGACGTTCCCGGTGATCCGCTCTACGAGGGCATGCTCGCGATGGTGCAGGAGGCCGCCGAGAGCGTCTGGGTGGTCACGCCTTACTTCATACCCGATGACGTCCTGCTGCGCTCGCTGATCGTCAAGGCGCGGGCCGGTCGCGACGTCACGGTGATCGTGCCGCGTCGTTCCGAC
Source organism: Opitutaceae bacterium (assembly GCA_046091745.1). GTDB lineage: Bacteria > Verrucomicrobiota > Verrucomicrobiia > Opitutales > Opitutaceae > ER46. The sequence goes on along the minus strand of JBJTCH010000228.1, from coordinate 12,235 downwards.
CACCCTGTGACCGATCTCGCGCGGCGGCATCACCTGCGCGAGTTGCAGCGGGCCGGCGCGCGCGTGCTCCTCCACGGGCCGGGCATGATGCACAGCAAGGCGTTGATCGTCGACCGGCGCGTCGCGCTGTTCGGTTCCGCCAACCTTGATCAGCGCAGTCTCTTCGTGAACTTCGAGATCGGCGTCGCGGTGCACTCGCCGGCCGAGGTCGCCGCGGTGCGCGCGTGGGCGGAGGAACTGGCGCGTCATTGCCACCCGGCGCGTCCGTCGCGCGCCGCGCGGTTCCCGACGAGCCTGGCCGAGGATGTCAGCCGCCTGCTCGCGCCGCTCTTGTAGGCGTACGGTGGTTCACACCATGCCGGCCTCGCGAAAACTGTAGTAGCCGCGACCGGCGGGATCGGACGCGGCCTGCCCCACGATGACGTGGTCGACCAGCGGGATGTCGACGGTCTGCGCGGCCTCCCGGAGCAGGCGCGTCACCTGCACGTCGGCGGCGCTCGGGGTGGGGTCGCCGCTCGGGTGGTTGTGCGAGCAGGCGATGGCGAAAGCTCCCTCGCGCATCGCGATGCGGAAGACCTCGCGCGGATGGGCGAGGGTGGCGTTGGCGGTGCCGGAGGTCATCTCGACGCGCTTCACCAGGCGGTGCCGGCGATTGAGGCAGAGCACCCAGAACTTCTCGACCACGAGTCCCGCCGTCACCGGGCGCAGGTGGCGGAAGATCTGGTCGGGCTCCCTCAGCATCGGGGCTTCGCCCTCCTGCTGGCCGAGCACCCGGCGCGCGAGCTCCATCACGGTGACCAGTTGCAGGGCTTTCACGCGGCCGATGCCCCGCAGGCGCCGGAAGTCGGGTTCACCCCAGGCGAGCAGACCCGCGAGCGAGCCGGCCTCGGAGATAAGTCGCGCCGACAACGTCAGCACGTCGGTACCGCGCGTGCCGCTGCGCAGCAGCATCGCGATCAGTTCGGCGTCGCCCAGCGCCTGCGGGCCGAGGCGCTGGAGCTTTTCCTGCGGCCGTTCCGCGGCGGCGGTGGCGAGGAGTCGGTTGGGGGCGGGAATCTCGGAGGGCGCGTTCACGCCGACGGAGTGTTCCCGCGGAGGGAAGTTTCCGAGAAAGCCCTGACCCCTAATTCCGGGTCAGCGCGGGAGTGAACGTGCCGCAGGTTGCTCCCGCGGATACCGCTCAATGATACTTCACGTAGCCGTTGCGGCGCAGGCGCTCGAGCCAGCGCTCCTGTGCGGCGCGGCCCATCTGCTGCACCAGCACGCGCTCGATCTGGTCGCGGACCTCGTCGAGCGGTTGGATGCCGGCGAAGCGACGGTCCTCGGCGAAAAGGAGAAAGGCGCCCTCGGGCAGGAGAATCGGATCCGAGGCGTCGCCCTTCTTGAGGCTGAAGGCCACCTCGTTGAATTCTTTGCGGAAGTCGGAACGCTTCAGCCAGCCCCAGTCGCCGCCCTTGCTGCGCTTGAGGTCCTTGCTGAACTGCTTGGCGAGCTCCTCGAACTTCTCCCCGGCCTTGAAGCGCGCCACGATCATGCGGCCCTGCTCCATCAGCGAGGCGTCGGTCTCGGTGTCGGTGCGAGTGATCTGGATGAGGCGCAGGTGCACCTCGTCCTCGCGGTAGAAACGGTCCTTGTTCTCGTTGTAGTACGTCTCGATGCGGACCGGGCTGATGATGCTCTGGGACTTCCGCTGCTGGCCCTGCATGTACTGGAAGATGATGTTCTCCTCCACCTCGCGACGGTAGTCGCGGATCGTCTGGCCCTTGGAGCGCAGGAACGCCAGGAACTTGGAGCGGTCGCCCTCGAAGCGCTCGGCTAGTTCCTCGGAGATCGCGTTCTCGATGTATTGCTGCGGGATCTGGCGCTTCTCGTCCTTGCGGAATTCCTTCACGATCAGCACCCGGTCGATCAGATTCTGGATCGCGTCGTCCTGCAGGCGCTCGAGTCCTTCCTGGAACTCCTTCTCGTTGCGGGCGGAGTTGCGCAGCTGGGGAATGAGCGGGCCGATTTCCTGCATCACGTCCGCGACGGTGATGATCTTTTCCTCCGCCACCGCCACTATCCCGTTGGCGAAGCGCAGGTTGAGGTTCTGGGCGACCGGATCGCTGGAGGGGCCGGCCGGCGCACTGGCGGGGGCCTGGGCGAGGAGGGCGGCGATCGGCGCGACGGTGAGCAAGGCAAGGGCCAGGCGGCGTCGGATCGTCATGGGTTCAGCAGATTCTTCAGAAAAACGAGGATTTCGCGCAAACGTACGAGGGGCTGGGGGGCGGTCAACCTTGGAAACCTCGAGCCGACCTGGACCCAGTCGTCAACCGTGCCGCGGCGCCGGAGGCACTTGAGGCGGTTGGCGTCCGTCTCGACCGACACGATCCCCTTTTGTTCCGCCCGCACGCGGATTTCCGTCACCAGGAGCAGCGCTTTCACCTCCTCGCCGAAGCGTCCGAAGCGGTCGCGCAGGTCCTCCTCGATGCGTTTCAGGGTCGCGGGTGAGTCGGCGAGCGCGAGTTTGCGGTAGAAGTCGATGCGCAGGCGCGTCTCCGCGATGTAGGTCGCGGGGAGCCGGGCCTGGATGCGCGCCACCTCCACGATCTGCTCATCCTCCGCGTCCTTGATCGCGGTGTAACCATCGGTGTGGCGGCGCGCCCCCGCGGCCGGCGGCTGGCCTTCGCCGACGAACACGAAATCGAGTTTCACGCTGGCCCGCACCGCGGCGGCCGTCTTGTCGCCCTTGAGGCGCGCGACCGACTGCCGGAGCAACTGGCAATAGAGCTCGAAGCCCACGCCCACGATGTGCCCGCTCTGTTCCGCGCCGAGCAGGTTGCCGGCGCCGCGCAGCTCGAGGTCGCGCATCGCGATGCGGAAGCCGGCCCCGAGCTGGTTGTGCTGGCGCATCGCGGTGAGCCGCTGCCGCGCGGTCTCGAGCACACGGGCATGCCGGTGAAGAAGCAGGTACGCGTAGGCCTGGTGGCGGAATCGTCCGACGCGTCCGCGCAGCTGGTAGAGCTGCGAGAGCCCGAAACGGTCGGCGCCCTCGATGATGATCGTGTTGCTGTTGGGGATATCCAGGCCGCTTTCGATGATGGTCGTGGAGACCAGCACCTGGTGCCGGCCGGCCACGAAATCGGTCATCACGCGCTCCAGCTCCGTCGGCTCCATCTGGCCGTGGCCGACGCCGATCGTCACGCCGGGCAGCAGTTCGCGGAGGCGGTTCGCCACGAGTTCGATCGTCTGCACGCGGTTGTGCAGGTAGAAGACCTGCCCGCCGCGGCGGAGCTCGAAGTGCACCGCGTCGACCACGACCTTCTCGTCGTAGGTCTTCACGATCGTCTGGATCGGGTGGCGGTTGACCGGCGGCGTCTCGATCACGCTCAGGTCGCGGGCGCCGGTGAGCGCCATGTAGAGCGTGCGCGGGATCGGCGTCGCGCTCATCGACAGCACGTCGAGCGTCGCGCGGAAGCGACGGAACGCCTCCTTGTGTCGCACGCCGAAGCGTTGCTCCTCGTCGATGATCACGAGGCCCAGCTCGCGGAACACCACGTCGGCCTGCAGCAGGCGGTGCGTGCCGATCAGGATGTCGACCTGCCCCGAGGCTGCCGCCTGCAGGATCTTCGTCGTCTCCGCTTTCGAGCGGAAGCGGCTCAGCATCTCGATCGCGATCGGGTAGCCGGCCATGCGCTCGCGGAAGGTGTTCAGGTGCTGTTGCGCCAGCACCGTCGTGGGCACGAGCAGCGCCACCTGCCGCCCGCCCTGCACGGCCTTGAACGCCGCGCGGATCGCCACCTCGGTCTTGCCGAACCCGACATCGCCGCAGACCAGGCGGTCCATCGGGCGCGTGCGTTCCATGTCGGCCTTGGCGTCCTGGATCGCGCGGAGCTGGTCGGGCGTCTCGGTGAAGGCGAACGAGGCCTCGAACTCGCGCTGCCAGTCATTGTCGGCCGCGAACGCGTGGCCCGCCTGCGCTTCGCGCACGGCGTGGATGCGCAGCAGCTCGGCGGCGAGGTCGAGCGTGGCCCGCTCCGCCGCCTGCCGCGCCTTTTCCCAGCGGCCCGAGCCCACGCGGCCCAGCTGCGGGCGCGTCTTGCTCAGGCCCACGTAGCGGCTGATCAGGTGCGACTCCTGCAGCGGCACATGCAGCGTCACCTGGTCGTCGAACTCCAGCGAGATGACCTCGCGGATGCCCTGCGCCGTGTCGAGGCGCGTGATCCCGCGGAAATGCGCGATGCCGTGCTGGAGGTGCACCACGAAGTCGCCCTCCACCAGCTCGGAGAAGTCCAACAGCTGGTCGACCTGCGCGCGGTGCGCGACCGCACGGGCGCCTCCCGCCGGCCGGCGCGGACGCTGGCGGCCGAAGATCTCCGTCTCGGTGACGACCACCAGTCCTCGGGCGGGTTTTTTGCCGCCGCCCTCGGCGAGGGAAGGCAGCGCGGCCTCCTCACGGGAGATGACACGGAAACCCTCGTTCAACGTGCCCCGCAGCCAGCGCGGGCGGATGCCCTTGAGCGCCGGATCCGCGGCGAGGAGCTCCTGCGCGCGCTTCTCCTCGCCTTCCTTGGTCACCGCGCACGCGACTTCGTGGCCCTCGCGGCGCCACGCGGCGACTCGGCGGAGAAACTCTCCCCGCGCGTCCTCCTCGAACTCCAGCCGCTCCTGCGCCACAAGCGCGTCGCCCGGATAGCGACGGTGATGCGACAACGCCTCGGTGTCCCACGTCGCCTCCGCCGAACCGTCGGGAAACAAAGCGCTGGCTTCGTCGAGGTCGCCCACGCCGGTCACGTTCGCGACGCGGCCCACGAGCGGACCGAGCGCGTCCTGCCCGTCGGGCGCAAGGGCGCGAAACTCCTCCTCCAACGCGGCGGGTTCGACCAGCACGAGGCGGGTGAGGGGAGTCAGATAGTCGGCGAGCCCGCCCTCCGCCCGGCCCAGTTTCACCCGCGGCGACGCCGCGAGGGAGATCGACTCCACGGTGGCGCCCGAGCGCTGGGTCACCGGGTCGAATTCCCGGATGCTTTCGATTTCATCGCCGAAGAAATCGAGCCGGTAGGGCCGGCTGGCCGTCACCGGGTAGACGTCGATGATCCCGCCGCGCACGGCGTAGTGGCCCGGCGCCTCGCACACGGCCTCCGAGTCATAATCCAAACGCCGCAATTCATCGAGCAGGCCCTGGAACGAACGGCTCTGCCCGCGCTGCAGGGTGAGTTCGGCCGCGATGAACTCCTCCGGCGCCGGGACGGGCTGGAGCAGCGCCGCGGGTGTGGTCACCACGACCAGCGTGTCAGGCGTGCGTCCCACGCCGCGGAGCGCCCTCAGTCGCGAGAGCACGCCGAGCCGGTCGCTCGAAGCGGCGAACGCCTCCCGCATGTCGCCGGTGTCCTGCGGCGCCTCCGGGAAAACCGCGGTCGTCACGGGCCGCTCCCCGCCGAAGCCCGTGGCGAACAACGCGGTGTCTTCCGCCAGCTGTTCCGCGGCGCGCGAGCTGGCGGCCACGACGACCCACACCGGCGCGGGCTCCGCGCCGACCAGCGCCGCGATCACGGCGCCGCGCGCGGGCGGGCAAACGCCGGTGAGCTTGCGACGGGCGGAGTTGGGCGCTTCCGGCATGGGAGGGGCGGAACGTAGGCCGCCGCGGCGGACGCTCAAGCCCGCTCGGCCGCGGCAAGCGATTTCGCGGGATCCGGGCGACGCAGCGCGAAATACAGCAGCGTGGCGGCGATCGCGCCCAGCGTGTCGGCGAGCATGTCCTTCTGCGCGTCCCAGCTGTCGCCTTGGCTGCCGAGGAAGGCGTCGCCCGCGGCGGGGTCGGAGAGGACGGCGTAGGCCCATTCGATGATCTCGTAGAACGCGGCGATGGCGGCGATGAAGGCCACGGGGCAGAGCGCGAGCAGCACGCGGTTGGCGACGAGGCGGCGGGTGTCGAGCCACTCCGCGATCGCGAAGGCGTACAGGCCGACGGAAAAATGCGCGATGCGGTCGTAGTGGTTGCGTTGGAAACCGAACAGGTCCGTGACCCAACCGAACGGCACGCGGGCGAAGGTGTAGTGTCCGCCAATCGTGTGGAGGATCACGAGGACGAACATCAGCGCGTAGGCGAGCGGGGTGAAGGTCGCGCCCCGCCGGCGCAGGACCAGCAGCGTGCCGACGATGATCCAGACCGTGAGGTTCTCCGCGAACCAGGTGTCGCGTTCCACCGGGTTGATCGCAAGCGCGAGGAAAACGACCGCGTAGGTCGCGAGCAGGACGCGGAAGGTGCTCATGCGGGAAAAGGCGTCACGAGGGCATTTCCCGCAGCGCCGCCTCCGCGGCCGCCTCCTCGGCGGCCTTCTTGGAGGAGCCGCGCCCGCGGCCGATCTCGCGGCCGAGGAGACTGACGCTCACCTCGAAGGTACGGCGGTGGTCCTCGCCTTCGGTGGCGATGACCGCGTAGGCGAGCGCCTCGTTGCCGTGAACGGGCTGGATCAATTCCTGCAGGCGGCTCTTGGGCGTCTTGTCGTCGCCCAGCGCGGCAAGGCGCGCGGGCAACGGGCCGTAGGCGGTGCGCGCGACGGCTCGGGCGGCCTCAAGGCCGGCGTCGAGATAGACGGCGCCGAGCAGCGCCTCGAACGCGTCGCCGAGCGCCGAGGTGCGCTGGCGTCCGCCCGAGGATTCCTCACTGGGCCCGAGTCGCAGCGCCTGGTCGAGGCCGAGTTCGCGCGCGAGCAGGGCGAGGGTGGTGCCATTGGCGAGGGTGGCGCGGCGCCGGCTGAGGGCGCCCTCGCGTTCGCCCGGGAACTCCGCGTAGAGCGCCTCGGAGAGCAGCAGCTGGAGCACGGCATCGCCGAGGAACTCGAGCCGCTGGTTGCTTTCCGCCCCGCGGAGCACCGGCAGCAGTGAAGGATGGGTGAGGGCGCGTTCCAGCAGCGAACGGTCGCGGAACACGTGCCCGACGCGGTGCTCGAGGGAGGTGGGTTCCGGGTTCACGAGCTGGCGCTGGCGTAGCGGCGGAGGCCGCGGTGGAAGACGAGGACGGCGAGCGCGAACCAGAGCGCCGCGAGACCGGCGAGCCACGCGGCCCAGAGCGGATCGAAGCCCTTCAGCAGCACGCGCGCCGGGGCGTTGCTCACGACGACGACCGGCAGGAGCCAGACGAAGAGCACGCTCTTCACGCCGCGGAACGCCTCGCGCGGCAGGCGCGAGAACTCGGCGAGCGTGAAGTAGCCGCCCTCCACGCCCTGCGCGCTCGTGAGCCAGAACACGGCCGAGACCGAAAGCACCAGGATGCTGTAGTGGATCACCAACCCGCACAGCAGCATGAGGCCGTAAAGGGCGATGGCGCCCGGGGCGGGGTGGAGCCCGAGCTCCGCGGCCGAGTACGCCACGAGTGCGGCAGCCATGACGCAGTTCACGAGGCCGTCGGGGTCGACCTTGCGCGTGGTGGCCATGAACATGACGTTACCCGGCTGGGCCAGGAAGAAGTCGAAGTTCCCCGAGCGCACATTGCGGCCCATCTCGAAGATGCCGCTCCAGAAGAAGCCCATCAGCAGGCGCTGGATCAGCATCGAGGTGCCCAGCAGGAGCAGCATCTCGTTCCGGTTCCAGCCGGCGATCGACTCCGTGTGCCGGTAGATCACCGCGACCATCATCACGTTCACGCCCATCCAGAAAAACTCCACGAGGGACCAGACGAGGAAATCCCCGCGGAACATCATCGTCCGCGTCACCGAGTAACGCGCGCTCGCGAGCCAGACCTTCAGGTAGTGGAGCATGGCGCGATTCAGCCGCCGACGGCGGTGTGGCGGCGGAGGCCGCGGGCCCAGAGCACCTGGTTGACCGCGAGGAGCGCGATCACCCAGCCGGCCTGGATCGCGAGGCCCGGGAGCACCTGATCCGCCCCGAGCCGGCCCGTGAGGATCGCCGCGGGGAAGTACATCTGGTAGTAGAACGGCAGGTACTGCGCGACGCGGAAGACCGGCTCCGGCATGAGGTCGAGCGGGAACATCTGCCCGCCGAGGGTGGCCTCGATCGCCATCGAGAGGATCACGAAGCCCTGGATCTCGAGGAACCAGAACGTCAGCATGCCGAAACAGTACGCGATGCTGAACTGGATGACCGCCGACAGCAGCAGGGCGGGCAGGGCGGCGGCGTAGCGCCAGCCCTCGGCCGGAAAGGCGAGCGAATCGTGGATGAACGGCAGCGCGACCGCGAGCGGGAGCAGGATGAGCGTGCCCGTCACCAGCCGCGCCGCGACGAAGATGCTGAAGCGGTACAGGAAGTAATTGATGGGCTTCAGCAGGAACTGGTTGATGAGCCCGTTGCGGATCTCCTCGCTGATCTGGTAGTCCTCGTTGAACGCGCTGATGAGGAACTGCAGCACGAGCAGCGTGACGAAGTAGGTGAGCGTCTGCCGCAGGTCGAAGCCGCCGATCGACGCCGAGCCCGCGAACGCCGCGCCCCACAGCGTGAACACCACCGCGAGGTGGAAGAGCGAAAAGAAGCCGCGAACCGCGAAGTTCCAGCGGTAGACGATGTTGCTCTGCAGCCCGACGAGGAACGCCTGGCGGTACTTTTCCAGCGCGGCGCGCATCGGGGCGCGGATCACTTCAGCCCGAAGCGGGCGATCACCTCGGTGGCGAGGTTACGGTAGGCCTCGGTGCCGGGTCCCTCGGGGTCGTAGGCGGTGATCGGCTGGCCGAAGCTCGGGGCCTCGCTGAGCCGCACGGTGCGCGGGATCACGGTGCCGAAGACTTTTTCCGGCAGGTGCTGGCGCACCTCCTCAACCACCTGGCGCGCGAGGTTGGTGCGGGCGTCGAACATCGTCATCACCACGCCGCCCAGCTCGAGGCGGTCGTTGACCCGCGCGGCCTTCAGGCGGTCGACGTTGCGAAGGATCTGCCCGAGGCCCTCCATCGCCATGTACTCGCATTGCAGGGTGATCAGGAGAAAGTCGGCCGCCGCCAGGCTGTTCATCGAGAGCATCCCGAGCGCGGGCGGGCAATCGATGAGGATGACGCGGAAACGCCCCGAGGACCGCACCGGCTCCAGCACCGCGTGCAGCTTGCCGAGGTAATTCTCCATCTGCGCGATCTCGATCTCGGCCGCGGCGAGATCCTCCTCGCTCGGGATCAGCGAGAGGTTCGCGTAGCTCGTTTTCGTGATCTTCTGCAGCGCCGTGCCCTCGCCGTGCAGCGGGCCGTACAGGCTCTTGCCCGCCTTCTTCTCCACGCCGATCGCGCTTGTCGCGTTGGCCTGCGGGTCCAGGTCCACCAGCAGGGTGCGGATCTTGTTCTCGGCGAGCGCCGCCGCCAGATTCACGGCGGTGGTCGTCTTGCCGACGCCGCCCTTCTGGTTGGCGATGGTGAAAACGATGGTGGACATGGAATTGGCGGCAGGGATTACGGCCAACGCGCGGACGCCGCAAGCGCGGTGTCGGCCGGTCTTTCCGCGCCAAGGCAAGGGATGCGCGGACGCCGGCAATCCACGCCGAGCAATCGCCGCGGCCGGTGGCATTTTCCGGCGGTGCCGAAAATGTCCGTCAACCCCCCGCCGACCATGAAGACCAAATCGCGACTGCAACCGGATCCGACCCCGGTGCTCCGGGAAGAGGACATCAGGTCCCACGCCGAGCACCTTTACGAACAGGGCGGGCGACAGCCCGGCCATGACCTCGACAATTGGTTGGAGGCGGAGGTTTGCCTCCGCTCCCACCTCCCGCCGTCGCGGGCCGAACGCCGCCGACACCTGCCGCCGGCCGCGCGCCGCCGCGCGCGGGGTTTCACAATGCCGGCTTGCGACGCCTCGCTTTGGGCCGAGGAGAGCGGCCGCGGTTGATCCCAGCGCGGCTCCGCCGCAACCGACGGGTGGTGGGGTTGGAACACAGAGGGCACAGGGGCCCGATTCGAGTTCGCAAAGTCTGATCCACCGGCCCGAGATTTGGGACGTAACACGCTCCCGATTCGCTCCGCGGGTGAGTAACCACGGATGGACACGGATGAGGAGGCCATGACCTGCTGTAGCCGGGTCAGGTGACCCCGGCCGAGGCTGGTGATCCTACAGCCGAAGGCCGTTCTGCGGGCGGCGGATTTGAACCGCAGATTTCTCAGATGGCGCAGATGAAAACCTGAAGTCGTTCGGCGCTTCCGAATGACCGGAGCGAAGCGGCGGATTGGAATAGGAAGACTGGGAAGGTCGTGGAGGCTGGTGGCGCGGGATCTGCGAAATCCGGGTTATCTGAGGTGGGCCCTCCGTCTCGTTCGCCGTCGTCGTGTCCCCCGATGTGTCCTCCGACTCGTACTCCGTAGCCTCGGCGGAGGAGGAAGCCTCGGAGAAGTACGCTCACCTCAGAGGCCTGAAAAGCATTCGGGAAAACAGCATAGTCCGGGCTAGCAGCGCGGCTGTCGCCGGGGCGGGCTTGAACTTGCCATGGCCCCGTATGTGCTGCGCGGGTGTTCACGACGCTGCGACGGGCGGAGTATGCGGAGCTGATCGCCCTTTTCTTCATCCAGGGCGCGGCCCTTGGCATGTGGTTTGTGCCGCTGACGGGCGTGCTGGAGGAACACGGCCTCGCGTCGATCCGCCCGCTGGCGTTCGCGGCGGGCTCGGTGGCGGCGTTCATCTCGCCGCTGGTGTTCGGCGCGATGGCCGACCGGCATTTCTCGCCGGTCAAGGTGTTGCGCGCGCTGTCGCTCGCCACGGCGGTCTCGATGGCGGCGGCGAGCTTCGCGATCCGCTCCGGGGCCAGCGCGCCCGTCGTGCTGGCGCTCATCCAGTTGTACTGCCTCTGCTCTTCGCCGACCTGGAGCATCACCTCGACGATCATCTTCGCCCGGCTGGAGGATGCCCGGAAGGAGTTCGGGCCGATCCGCGCGATGGCGACGCTCGGCTGGGTGAGCGGCTGCCTGACGGTGAGCCTGCTCGGCGCCGACCGGTCGACGTTGTCGGGTTTCGGCGGCTCGCTCGTCTGGCTGCTGGTGGTCGCCGGCACGTTTTTCCTGCCGCCGCTGCAGGCGCCGGCCTCGGCGGAGAACCTGACCTGGCGCGAACGGCTCGGGCTCGACGCGCTCAGCCTGCTGAGGATCCGCGACCACCGTGGCGTGTACCTGATGACGTCGCTCTTCATGATCCCGCTGGCGGGCTTCTACCCGGACACGCCTCTGCACCTGCGCTCGCTCGGGCTGGAGCACGCGAGCGCGTGGATGAGCCTCGGGCAGATCACGGAGATCATCGCGATGTTCGCGCTGGGCGGGCTGCTGGTGCGCTGGCGGCTGAAATGGATCTTCGCCGCGGGGCTGACGCTCGGAGTGGTGCGGTTCGCGCTGAGCGCGCTCGACACCCGCGCCGGCCTGATCACAGGCATCCTGCTGCACGGCGCCTCGTTCACCCTCGTGCTGATCACCGCGCAGATCTACGTCGATCAGCGCGTCGATCCCGCATGGCGCGGGCGCGCGCAGGCGCTGCTCTCGCTCGTGAACGGCGGCTTCGGCAACATGCTCGGCTACCTGGGCACCGGCGGCTGGTTCGCGCTGTGCACCGCGAGCGGCACCACGCGCTGGCCTGCCTTCTGGGGCGGACTCTCCGCCGCGATGGCCGCCGTCCTCGTCTTCTTCCTCCTCTCCTACCGCGGCCGCAGCACCGGACTCAGCCCGGCGCCCGCGCCGCCGGCGTCGTGACTCCGTGTTGGCGAAGGAGGCGGAGGCGCGAGAAGGAGAAACAGAGAGCGACCAAAGGACCGCTCACCTCACTCCGTTCATCGGCACTCCAACTTTCCAGCGCGCGAGGCCCGAACGGGTTCAGGGTTTCGGCAGGGCCGTGCTGGATTGGATGTTGGGTGCTTTGGATGGCAGCTCTGGTTGGCCGGCTCCCGCCTAGCTATCTTCCACGCCTTGCACCGTGATCGGCGTCGACTCGCCGCTCAACGGCGGCATGAAGGGCGAGAGTGGTTAATTTTCCCATGCGCCTGTTCCGCTTCCTTGTCGCTGGTTTGACGTTTTGCTCCGCTCTCGCCGCTGCGCCCGTTCCCGTCGGGGCGGCTCGCATCGATATCACACCCGAGCTGCCGATCCGGCTGAGCGGCTACACGAACCGGCCCGCGGAGGCGGATCGCTTCGAGGCGCGCCTCCACGCCCGGGCGCTGGCGATCGGCGGCGACGCGGAGGGCCCGGCGATCGTGATCGTGGCGGAGGTGCTGGCGTTGCCGGAGCTTCTCACGGAGGCGGTGGTGGCGGGAATTCGCGCGCGGCATTCCATCCCGCGCGAGCGGATCGCG
>JBJTCH010000227.1:0-4109 GCA_046091745.1 Opitutaceae bacterium | reverse complement strand
CGGCGCGGGTGTGCTCGCGGTTGCCTTGGCTGCCTCGGGGGCGGGGGAGGGCGTGGGCGCCTTGGTGGGAGTGGCGTTGGATTTCCGGACCGCGGTGGCTTCACCGTTACCCGCCGGGCGGCCGCAACCGGGCAGCGACCGCCCCGCCACGGCGCAGAGGACGACGAGCGACAAAGGGGATTTCCGGATCTGACGCGGCATGATCGTGGCCAACGTGGATGAAGCCCGGCGGTCGCTCAAGGCACCTCGTAGATTTCCAGCAGCGCGACGCCGCTGGCGTTGGCCGCCCCCACTTGCGCGGTGTAGGCGCCGGGGGCGAGGTTGATCAGGATCGCCGCGTCGGCGCTGCCGGCCGCCAGAGGAAACGCCCCGGTGCGGGCGCCGGCCTCGGCGATCACGGCGGAGTCGGTTGTGGTGCTCCAACCGGAGTTGAGCGCGATCGCCCGGCTGCCGTCGAGGAGGGTGAGCTCCGGTCGGGCGAGAAAGCCGGTGACACCGAATTGTCCCAACCCGGGACCGACCGCACGGATCAGCATGCGCTTGGGATCGGTTCCCCGGACGACGAGTCCCGCGGTCAGCACGGCTTCGCCGGCTCCGGCGACGGCCCGCGTCGAGAGATTCACGAGGCGTTGGTCGGCGGAATCCGGCGCGAGGTCATACACCTCGACCAGGCAGACCCCGGGCCGGCCGTCGGCCGCCGTTGCCACCGCGGTGTAGCCGCCCGGCGGCAGCGTGGTCACGATCACCGCGTCGCCGCTTCCCGCCGCGAGGGCGAAGGCGCCGGCGCGGGCCGCGACGTTCGGGATTTCCCCCGATCCGGGAGCGGTGCCCCAAGTCGTGTTCGCGGCGATCCGCGTGTCGCCGCGCAGCAGCTCCAGCCGTGGTGCTGGCAGCGCCGAGGCGACGCCGAAATCCCGCAGGCCCGGGCCGATCGCGCGGATGAGCACCGGTTTCGATTCCGGGCCCGAGATGACGAATCCGGCGATGACCACCTCCTCGCCGCCCGAGGCGGCCGCGCGACTGGAAAGGTTCACGAGGCGTTGCGCCGCGACCGCGGGTGTTCCGATCGCCGGACCCGCGAAAGCCAGCGCATTTCCGGCGCCCGCCGCGGTGGCGGAAAGTCTTCCTGCGGCGACCGTGACGGCGAGCGGACTTCCCGCGGGAGCGGTTGTGAGCGCGGCGGTGCCGGACGGGGAGAGCAACCCCTCCGCGACCAGCGGCCGGGTCCCGCCGGTTGCCACCGTCAGCAGGCGGCCCGAACTCGCGACCGCGGCGTAAAGCACCCCGGCTTGTTCCGCGGCCCCGGCGACGTAGAAGCCGGCGGTGTTGGCGGGGCCGCCCGCCGCGGTCCGGTCGCCGACCAGCTTGCTTACGACCCGTGTCACGTCCGCAACCTCGGCCGTGAGAGTGCCGTCCGTCGCGACCACTCCGGTCACCGTCGCGAGCGAGGCCGGGACAGCTCCGGAAAGTTCCGACGCGGCAAAGCGGAACGCGCCGTCATCTCCCAAGGTGATCCCGCGGCTGAACCAGGCGCGCTGGCCGGTGGTCGTCGCGGCGAGAAAGTGCGCCGTGTGGTCGGGCTGCACCACCAGCGCGAAGGTTCCCGGGCCCGCCGGCGGATCGAGCCGGCCGAAATAGGTGCCGGCGTATCCGCGGCTCAGCACGCGCACCGCGGCGGGCGGGGTGGTGATTTTCCCGGCGGGGTTGCTCACCTCGACGCTGTAGGCGCCGGAGCGTTCGGCGGTCGCACTGGCGAGACGCAGGATCGCGGCGGTCGCGCCCGGGATCGCGACGCCGTCGCGCAGCCACTGGAACGCCGGGGCCGGCTCGCCGGCGGCGGCGACGGACAGCACGACTTCCCCGCCGGCGACGATGGTCGCGGCCGCGGGCAAACGGGTGACAATCGGAGCGAGGGGAGCGGGGGCCGCGGAAACGCCGATCCTCAGGTCATCGATGCGCCAGTTGGCGGTGCCGACGCCGGCGTTGCCCGAGCCGTTGTAGCCGTAGATGCGGAATGTGACGGCGCGTCCCGGTTCCGCGGCGAAAGCCGGAAACTCGGGCGTGATGAGACTCCACCCGCTGTTGTTCGCGAGCGCGCCCACGGAAATCGGGCGGGCGAAGTCGTCCACGCTGGTGAAAACCGCGAAAGCCTGCGGTCCGGTGGCCGTGCTGCGGGAGCCGAAACTCAGCGAGGAAACCACCAGCCGGCGACCGGCCGGCACCTCGAGCGTGAACTCGAAGGCGGCCGAACCGGAGCCGGCGGCGCGGTTGAGCGGTCCGGTGCGGGCGGCGGCCCCGGCGTTGTTGCCGCCGGACGCCCCGGGGTAACCCGACGAGACGGAGGCGTTGGTGAGCAGCGCCGTGGTGCCGTTGTTGTTCTGCTGGGAAACGAGCCCGCCACCGATGTCGCGCGGCAGTCCGCCGGTGGCGGTCGCGGCGGAGAAATCCCAGAACAGCGATCCCGCGCCGGAGCCGAGATTGAGCGCGGCGGCGGACGTCACGACCGCGCCGTCGGCGTTGGCGACGGTCGCCGCGTAGGCGCCGAGCTGCGCGGGCTGGATGTCCCGCACCACGAGGGTCGCGCTGGTGGCGCCGGGCAATTCCGCGCCGTTGAAGGTCCACTGGTAGGTGAGCGGCGGGCTGCCGGTCGCGGTGACAGTGAACGTGGCCACGCCGCCGAGCGCGGCGGCCTGGCTGGCCGGCTGGGCGGTGATGCGGGGAGCACCCGCCGTCGATGGTTCGTCGACCTTGGCGCGCAACGCGGCGGCGGTCTCGGGCGGCAGCTCGGAGAAAAACGTGTAGCCGGTGTCGGTCTGCAACCGCGCGACCGAGGTGAGGTACTGCTGCCACGGGTTGGTGCGGATACCCGGGATGTTGGGCACCTTGATCGCGATGACGCGCGTGGCGTTGGTGATGCGGGACACCGCGGACCCGGGGCCCGACGGAACCACGACGGCGATTTTCCAGACGTGGGACGGCACGGCGATTCCACCGGGCAGCCGTTCCGCGCCGAAGCCGGACGGCCCGGTGACGACGAGGATCTCGTTGCCGAGCCCGGCGAGCGAGCGGCAGTAGCTCTCGAAGCTCGCCCAGACGCCCTGGTTGTGGTCGGGCGTCTGCGGCAGGATGTTGGTCATGTAGAACGTCGCCTGGTTGTCGGCGACGGTCACCGTGCGGTCCCCCGACGGACAAAGATGCCCGCGGTCGAAACCCGAGCCGGAGTAATCCTCCGGTTGCACGCGCGTGAGACTGGCGGGGAGGGCGGGATCGACGGCGAAATCGCCGCGTCCGCTGGCGCCGAGGTCGGCCAGGCCCAAGCTCCAGCTCACCCAGTTGGCGGCGCGTGTGGCGTCGTTGTACTCGAGCGCGTACTGCGCGCGGCGGAGCAGAAAACGCCGCGGGTCGGCGGGATAGCCCGCGGCGCCGGCCGGGTTGCCCAGCGGCATCTGCAGGTCGACACCGATCGCGGCGTGGCCGGCGAGCGCCGAAAGCAGGAGGAGAAACAACGGAACCAGCCGGCGGATATTTCCGATCACGATCCCGAGTGAGCCCGCGACCCCCGCGATGTCACGGCGGAAGGTCGGCCGGTCGAATGAGACGTGTCCACCAGATGGCCGGGGAGGAACCACGAAACACACGAAAGGCACGAAACCGAGCGGGGAGGCCCACGGAAGGCATCGCCGGCATTGGCCGGGGTCGCTCCGCCTTCGCCCGGCTTACGGCGGGCGTGCGGACCGCGGCTACAAGAAGCCCGGAAGCGGCAAAATTCGTGTGCCTTCGTGTCCATTCGTGGTTGGCGCCCGCGCGTGGCAATTCGGCGCCGCGTTCCGCATCTCAGGACGGCTTTTCCTGCTTCCGCGTTTTCCGTGAATTCCGTGGGCGCTCCGCCTGGTTGGGTGCCTTTGTGGTTCTCTCCCGGTCGTCCCAAAAATCCTGTTCGGCCGACCGAGAGAAGAAGTTGCCGCTTGTCGCTGCCGCTGGCGCGGGACGCGGCCTCGCAAAAGGAACCATCGACCTATCCGCTCGCGCGTCGGGCCGAGGCGCACGGTGAGGCGGGGCTCTGGGAGATCGAACTCGATGCGCCGCTGCACGGCTGGCTTTACTGGTAC
>JBJTCH010000226.1:0-3112 GCA_046091745.1 Opitutaceae bacterium | reverse complement strand
GCTCCGCCGTGCCCTTCAACCTGATCTGGAAACCCGGCCGCGAGGAGCCGGTCATCCTCCCGGAACTGCTCACTCCCGGGATCGTGCTCGACGCGCTGCGGGGGAAGTAGGGAGAGGATCCAGCGTGGCGAAGCCGCAGGCGAAGGGGAGTTGAGTTGGAACACAGAGGGCACAGAGTCCCGATCCGAGTTCACCGAGTCCGATCCACAGACCCGGGCCTCGGGTCGGAACGCGCTTCCGACTCGCTCCGCGGGTGGGTAACCACGGATGCGGAAAGAGCGGGAGACGGGTGAGGGTGCGAGAGAGCAAGACCGGGCCTGGTGTAGCCGCGGCTGTTCACCCGCCGTGGGCTTGGCAAAGGCGGGCTGCCGCGGACCATGTCGCGTCCGAGACAGCCTTAGGCGATTCCGAACACCTCGGAGTTCACCGCAGATTTCGCAGATGGCGCAGATGCGAAGGAAACCGCCGACCTCAGACTCCGCGCTGCGATTGAGGTTGGAGGTTTAGGTTTAAGGGAGGGGCACGGTAACGGTTCCATCCCGCTTCAGCTTAAGCCCTCGACTTTAACTCGGTCGCCACCGGCGACCGTCACCTCCTGTTCCAACCCAGCCGGCCAACAGGAGCCAACGGAGGAAACGGAGCCTCGGGCCATTTGTGCCTTGGTGGGCATTCGTGGTTGAACCCGGATTGGATGGTTTGAGCCGGAAGGACGGGAAGCCTGAGGTTGTTTTCTCTCCATCCGCACCATCAGCGAAATCCGCGGTGAACTCCGAACCTGCCTCGCTTGCTCTCGCTTTCCCTCGTCCCTCCTGTTGCGGCGTAGCCGCGCCGTGTATTTCGTTGCTCTGACTCCGTCCGCTCCGGTTCGTCTCGGTGTACGTCGTGACCTGAAAATCGTGCAACCGTGGGCGGGTCGCCGCGTCCTGACGCTTCCTTGCCGAACTCTTTTGTCACCATGCCGCGCCTCGCAAGTGCGAGGCCGGTCTTGACCGCCGCCGGGCTTCACTTCGAAAACCAGTCATGAGCGCGAGCGATCCCGCGATTCCTGCTCCGCTGGAAGGACGCATTCTCCGCTGGCGTGGGCACGTCGCGCGCACCGGAACACCGGGCGAGGTTGCGGCGCTCGAGCAACGCCTGCGTTCGGACGTAAACTCCCTGGCGGGCGCGGGCCTGACTCCCGACGAGGCATGGCTGGTGGCCTTCCGGAGGCTGGGCGCGGAGCATGCCGGCACGCGTGCCTTCGTGCGCGACACCCCGGAACTGCTTTGGGCAAAGCGTCCCGCGCCGGAGGCGAGCCGTGCGTCGTGGCGTGAATCGCTGGTGGCGCTCGCGTTCGCGGCCGGGGCGGCGGTGGCGATGAAGGCGCCGCATTTTTTTGGGTTCACCTTCGCGGGCCACGAGGAGTTTTACGCCCGTAACACCGGGTTGCTCATCCTGCCGTTTCTCGCCGCGCTTCTCCTTTGGCGGCGGGGATTTTCCGGCGGGACGATCACCGTGGCGGTGGCGTTTGCCGCCGCGGCGGCGTTGGCGAATTCGCCGCCGTTCCGTCCGAACGGCGCGCTGCTGACGCTCACGGCGTCGCATTTGCCGATCGCGTTGTGGTTCGTCGTGGGTCTGGCCCATGCGGGCGGTTGCTGGCGCGAGACCGCGGCCCGCCTGGAGTTTGTCCGTTTCTCGGGGGAGTTTCTCATCCACGGCGTGCTCATCGCGCTGGGTGGCGGCGTGCTTATCGCGTGCGTCGCGGCGATTTTCCGCGCGATCGGGCTCGATATCCGCGAGTTCATCGGGACGTGGCTCGTGCCGGGTGGCGCGGCGGGAGCGGTCGTGGGGGCGGGGTGGCTGGCGGACGGCCGCCACGGTCCGGCGGGAGCCATGGCTCCGCTGCTGACGCGGATTTTCACGCCGCTCTTCACGGCGTTGCTCGTCACGTTTCTGGCGACCGTCGCCTTGACGGGACGCGGCGTCACCGCGAACCGCGAGGTGCTGATCGGTTTCGACGTCTTGTTGGCGGTGGTGGTCGGGCTGCTGCTTTACGCGGTCGTTTCCCGGGAGCCGGACGCGCCGCCGGGGTGGTTCGACCGCCTGCAACTCGTGCTCGTGGTGAGCGCGCTCCTGGCCGACCTGATCGCGCTCTGGGCGATCGGTTCGCGCATCGGCGAATTCGGGTTCAGCCCGAACCGCATCGCCGCGCGCGGGGAGAACCTGATCCTTCTCGTGAATCTCGCTTGGTCGGCGGTGCTTTGCGGTCGGTTTGTTTTCGGTCGCGGTGAGTTCACGGCTTTGGAGCGCTGGCAGACCCGCTGTCTGCCGCTTTACGCGGCGTGGGCCTCCGTGGTGGCGTTCGTTTTTCCAGCGATCTTCGGCTAGAGCCGGCGGGGCTCCGCCGTCGCCGAGCAGCGGGGCAAGGAGTAAGCAAGGGTGAGGGAGACGGTAGAAAGGCGAGGCGCGGCAGAGTCCTTACGAATCCCTGCGTTCCTGATTCCCAGATTCACTCTGTTCCCGCTTTTCCGGCTTCCCCATTCCTCCGTCCCGACCGCGGTGCCCTCGGATCATTTTCTCCGTGATCGCCGTCCCAATTGTTGGTCGCCTTTCCGTCACGATTTTCAGCGACCAGGTTTCACCGAGACGATTGCGCTCTTTCGGAAAGGCAGCACGCGCCCCCCGCGTCGGCCGGGGCATAAGCCGCGCCTTCAAAACGCTGGGCGCTGGGCCACAGGTGGAACTCCGGTCTGTTGGGCGCAATCGCCCAAACCTTGGCCGGCGGGAAATCTACCTTTATCCATAACAAGCACATTATAAGCGGTTTGTGATTGGATCAGCCTGTGGCGCGGCGCCTGCAAATGACGCTGCGAAACTCTGATTCCACACTCCAATCCTGCTGTCATGAAAACCTACACCACACACCCGCTCCTTTGCGTCGGTCTTCTCTTGGCCGGCGCCAGCCTCTTGGCCCAGACCGCTCCGTCCAAGCTCGGCACCCCGGGCGGTCCCAACGCCAGCTCCCCGAACCCGGCCGGGATCACGCCCGGTGCCGGACGCCCCGTGACTCCGCCGGCTTCGGGATCGACCACTCCCGCTCCCACCATCGGGACCGGCAGCAGCACCGACACCA
>JBJTCH010000225.1:0-8829 GCA_046091745.1 Opitutaceae bacterium | reverse complement strand
CTTCGCCGAAGCCGTCTTTTCCGCGGTCTGCAGCGCGCCGACCTGCGCCGTCGACTGCGCGAGCTGTTCCCGCAGCGCGGCGATATCCTTACCCGCCTGGCCGCCCGCGTTCCGGGCCGTCTCCAACTCGGAGCCCAGCTGTGTCAGCCGCGCGTTAAGCTCCGCCACCACCGCTTCCCGCCGCTGCAATTCCTCCTGCTGCGAGCCGAGTTTTTTTTCCGCCGCGGCGAGCTGACCCCGCGCGGCTTCGGAATCCGCGGCCGCACGGGTTGCCGCGGCTTCCCGCTCGCCGACGGCGGCGGCCAACCGCTCGTTGGTCTGGGCCAATTCCCGGGCGGACGCCTCCTGGGCGGTCCTCGCGGACGCGAGCGCGTTGCGCACCTCAGCCAACTGGTCGCGCAGGGAGGCCACATCCCGGGCTGAGGTCGCGGAGTTGCTACCGGCCTGCTCGAGCTCCTTCGCGAGAACCTCACCCCGCTTCCGCAGTTCCTCGACCTCCGCGGCGACACGCCGTGCCTGGGCGAGAGAATCCTGCGCCGCGGAAAGATCGCGCTGCAGGTTGTCCCGTCCCTGAGTGACATCCGCGACGGACTTCTCGGCGGCCAATCGGGAACCCAGTTCGGCGAGTTTTCCGGAAACCGTTTTTTCCGTGGCGCGAACCGCGCTCAGCTGGGTGCGTGTCGATTCCAGCTGATCACGCAACGAGACGATCTCCCGTTCCGAAACACCGCCGGCGCTCTTCGCCGCCTCCAGCTCGGTCCCCAGTCGCGCCACCCTCGCGTTGAGATCGGCCAAGGCGGACTCGCTCCGCGCCAGTTCCTCGCGCTGCGATCCGAACTTCCCTTCGGTCTCCGCCAAACGGCCCCGCAGCGCCTCCGCGTCGGCGGCGGCCCGGCTCGCGACCACCTCCCGCTCCCTGACCGCCGCCGCCAGCTGCTCGCCCAGTTCCGCCAATTTGGCGACCCCGCCCCGTTCGGCCTCCTGCAGTTCGGCAACCCGCCGGCGCAACTCGTCGGACCTGCCCTCGGCGGGTGAAGCCGCCGTGAGTTCGCCCCGCAAGGCATCCAAACGCGCCGCGGCATCCCGCAGAGCGGACTCACGCTCGGTCTGGACCGCGGCCAGACGCGACTTGGCTTCCGCCAATTCCCTCGCGGCGGACTCGCCCGTGACCCGCGCCGACTCCCATTGCTGGCGGGTATCCGCCAGCTGGCGGTTCACATCGCCGAGCTCGGACTCCACCTTGGCCCCGGCCGCCCGCGTCGAGGCGAGCTCCTCGGAGAGCCCAGCCGCGCGTCCGCGCAAAGACTCCGCTTCCGCCGCGGCCTTCTTCAGCGCAGCCTCATTTTCCGAGGAGACCGCCGCCAGCCGACCATTGGCGGCAGCCCGCTGGCCGACCGCCGACTGCTCCGCCGTCTGGGCGGAAGCCAGCCGACCGCGCTCCTTGGCCAACTCGGCGCGGAGCGCGGCGAGGTCGGAGCCGGCGGCGGTGGCGGATCCGGTGGCCGCCGACAGCTCACGGCTCAGCTGCGCGCTGCGGGCGCGCAGCTCCTCGACCTCGAAGGCGAGACGACGCGTTTCGGCGGCGGCGGCACGGGCGGTCTCCAACTCGCGCTCCAGTATCTCGCGCGCGCCGGTGAGCTCGGTCACGGATTTCTCCGCCGCCGCGCGCGCGGTCCGGAGCGACTCCACCTGCGCCGCCTCGGCCTGGGCGGAAGCCAGACGCTTGCCGAGATCCTCGGCCTGAGAGCGGGCGGCGTCCGCCGCGGTGCGCATCTCGACCAACTTGCCCTGCAACTGGTCGCGTTCCGCAGCCAGCGAGTTTTTCTGGCGCCCCGTCTCGGCGAGCGTGCCCTCGATCCGGGTCGCCCACTCGCGCAGCTCGCGCGCGCCGTCCACCGACTTCTGCAACTCGGCGATCCGGGCGCCAAGCCGCGCCGCCTCGGCACGCGATTCCGTCAGGCGCCCGCCGGCGACTTCCAGCTCAACCGCGAGCGAGGAGGCGCGACGCGCCTCCTCGTCGAGTTTGCCCTGAACCGAGCGCAGGTCCTCCTGCCGCTGCTTCAACTCGCCCGCGACACGTGAAGCCGATTCCTCCAGCCGCGGATTTTCGCCGAGCAATCGCGCGATGCGGGGATCGCGCGCCGAGAGCTCGGGCAGCGGAAGACCTGTGATGGCCGCGGCGGGGTCAGCCGCCTTCGCGCGCGCCTCGGCCAGTTCCCGCTGCGCGGCGGCCTTCTCCCGCGAGAGCGTTTCAAGTTGGGCGCGCAGTTCGGCGGCCGCCGCCTCCGCTTCGCGGATACGGTTCGAACCTTGGGACAAGCGAGCGTTTTCCGATCGGATCCGGGCCAGTTCGGACTCCGCGAAGGCAACCCGCTCGGCCAGTGAGGAGATCGCACCGTCGGTCGAAAAGGGCGTCGCGGCGGCCGCGCCCGGCAGTCCGACGACTCCCGTCGCCGGAGGAGTCCGCGGCGCGGCGGAGGCCTGACGCTGGGCGACGATCCGATCACGCTCACGCTGGATTCCCACCCGGCTTTCCGCCAGCTGGGCGGACGAAAGCTTCCCGGCGACAAAGTCGCGCGCCACAGGCTTGGAGCCGTTTTCAACCGCGAGCGAAAGCCAGACGTGGGCCTGCACCAGGTCGGCCTTGGCTCCGCGACCTTCCGCCAAGGCGATGCCGAGGTTGTTCTGGGCCGGTCCGAAATTCCGTGCCGCGGCACTGCGGTAAAGGTTGATGGCCGCGGCTAGGTCCGCGCTCCCGCCCCGACCCTCCTCCAGCATCAGCGCGAGATTATACTCGGCACGGGCGAACTCCTGATCGGCGGCCTCGCGGTACCAGCGCCTGGCCATGGCCTCGTCGCGCACGATTCCCCGGCCGGTCTCGTACGCCAAACCGAGGTTGTACTGGGCTTCCGCAACACCGCCCTCCGCCGCCTGACGGTACCAGAGGATGGCCTCGAAAGGATCCGCCTTGGTTCCAGTGCCGGCCGCGATCATGTTGCCGACGTTGAACTGCGCGATCACCAACCCCTGGTCGGCGGCACGCCGGTACAGTTCGAAGGCCTTTGCCGCGTTGGCCGGCAGGCCGGTTCCCGACTCGTGGAGAGTCGCGAGGTTGAACATCGCGGGTGCGTGGCCGAGCCCGACCGCACGCTCGTAGAGACGAATCGCCTCAGGGACATTCTTCGCCACTCCCTCGCCGCGGAGCAACGCGTCTCCCAGCGCGGTCAGCGCCGCCGCGTCGCCCAGTTCGGCCCGCGCCCGCAGCGCGGTCAGATCCTGCGCCTGCGCCCGGATTTCCGCCGGCCAACCCGCAACCGCCAAAGCTGCCGCCACCAAGGTGCGTGAACCCATGGTGGCAGGCCTCTTACGGGATGTTCCGCCGGTCTGAAACACCCATGGAGCCTAAGGCTTAAACCCTGCAGGGAAGCAAGGCGGCATCCTGCATGCCATGGATGATCTTCTTATCGGGAGGACAAAACGTCGCGAGTGCGCCGGAGAGGCGCGCCTCGGAGCCGACCACGAAGTAGTACGGGCAAAGCCGGAGACGGCCGGGCATTGGTCGTGCCATGGGCGTCGCTCCGTTCGCGGGCGCGGCCTCGTAGACCGGATGCTCCAACCGGCGCGGTTTCCGGTAAGCCTGGAGCACATGGAGGTTGGTGGCGGCGAACGCCACGGCGCGGTCGACCCCCGCCTGCCATTCCTCGCGGGAACAATCGCTGCCGAGAACCACACTGCGGGCGCCCCACGCCGTCTCGTGGTAGCCACTGATCTTGATGATGAGTTCCCGCTCCCGCTGGGAAGCCCCGGCCAGGTCGCGCCAGTCGTTGAGCGCGCGGCCGCCAACGCGGGGACCATCGAGCACCGCGCCGGGAGGGAGCGGCGCCGGATCCATGATCCAGGAAGCTGGAATGAGGGTGCGAAGAAGCTCCAACGCGCCCGCGCTGAGCACCTCCGTCCAGTAGTCTCGCAGCAGGTGGTGATGAAAAAGGGCGAGCGCGAGTTTCTCCTCCTGGAAATGGCGCATCGGCGGGGCGATCGCCACCTCGCCGGCCGCCCAAGCCTCGAGGATGAACGGTTGCGTGCGGATGTTCTCCAGGTCGAACAGCTCGAAGAACCGGTACAGCACATCGATCTTCTCCGGGTTGCCCTCGATGTCGAAGCAGAGGGAGTTCTCGAGCGGGAAGATGTCGCCGGGCTCGAGGCAATGGACGCGTTTCCCCCGTAGCTGGAGCTCGTGGGCCAGCCACCGCATCTCGGGCCGGTAGGTCGCGGCCTCGTCGCTGACCACCAGGGCGATCACCGGGTTGCGCTCCTTGGGACGCAGGGCGGCGAGCGCGGCGTGAAAACCGTGGATCATCCGGTCACCGGCGCCGAGCACGTTCACGCCGGGCTCCGCTCCGTAGAGGCGGTTCAGAAAAGCGGTGAGCCCGATGCCGCCGGGAACGGAATCGAGCTCGGTGAGCACGAATCCCTCCTCGGTCAACAGCAAGTCGGGCCGCAGCACGGGCGGCAGCGCGCCGCGGTTACGCGGATCCCGCGCGTAGGCGATGAGGGCGGCGGGTTTACCGCGGTCGAGGTATTCGGCGACCCAAGGCGCCAGCAACGGCTTGTTGCGCAGCAGGTTTTTCCCGGCGGCGGAACGCAGATAGAGCGTCTCCAGCGCCTGATGGAACTCGAGGCACGCGGCGCCGATCGCCCGCAGGTTCGCCACCTGCGCGGCGTCCAGCGGCCACGCCTCGGGAGAGAGCTGCCACGTCTTGTCCTCGAACAACGGCTGTGCCGCGAGGGCCGAGCGGATCGTCTCGTGGGGGAGCGGCATGGCGGCAGGCGGGCGGGCGGGACCGGCGGCGGCGCGGTCACTCCTCCATCTGGATGTCCTTGTTGCGGTGACGCGGGCAGCCGGCGCGGAGCCACGCGTTGACGAAGCGGTCCAGGTCGCCGTCGAGCACCCCTTGCGTGTCACTGGTGCTGATGCCCGTCCGGAGGTCCTTCACCATCTGGTAGGGCTGGAGGACATAACTGCGGATCTGGCTACCCCAGCCGATCTCACCCTTCTCGCCGTAGAACTTGTCCATCTCGGCGCGCTGCTCGTCCTGCTTTTTCTCATACAAGCGGGCCTTGAGGACGCTCATGGCGCTGGCGCGGTTCTTGATCTGGGAACGCTCGTTCTGGCAGACGACGACGATGCCGGTCGGCAGGTGCGTGATGCGCACCGCCGAGTCGGTCGTGTTCACGCCCTGACCTCCCTTGCCCGAGGACCGGTAGACATCGACGCGGATCTCGGCCTCGGGGACCTCGATGTTGATCTCCTCGTTGATCTCGGCGATGACGTCCACCGCGCAGAACGACGTGTGGCGACGCTTGTTGGCGTCGAAGGGGCTGATGCGCACGAGGCGGTGCACGCCGCGCTCGGCCTTGGCGAAACCGTAGGCGTTCTCGCCCTTGAGCAGCAGGGTGGCCTTGGTGATGCCGGCTTGGTCGCCGACCTGCACGTCCTGCACCTCGATCGTGAAACCGCGGCGCTCAGCCCACCGTGAGTACATGCGGAACAGCATGTCGGCCCAGTCGCAGGACTCGGTTCCACCCGCCCCCGCCTGGATCGAGAGGAAGGCGTTGTTGCGGTCGAATTGCCCGGTGAGGAACGAGGCGATTTCAAGCGCGTCAAGCTCGGTCACCAACGCCTCCACCTGGGCGGCCAGATCAGCGGCGGCGGCGTCATGCGCGGCGCCGGTCTCGGCCTCCACCAGCTCCACCATCACGCCGACGTCATCGACCTTCCGCTGGAACGCGACAACGGGGAGCACGGCCTTCTTCAGGCCGTTGAGCTTTCCGATGTGCCGCTGCGCGCGTTCGCTGTTATCCCAGAACGTCGGCAGGCCCATCTCGGCCTCCATGGCCTCGATCTCCCGCTGCTTTTGATCGCAGTCAAAGAAACCTCCATAGGTGTCCGGCGCGCTTCTTGATGTTCTCGATGTGACTGAAGGTCTCGGGGGCGATCATGACGTGAAAGGAAAAGGGAAACGCGGACGACGCCGGGCACAAGGCCGCATTCCACACGGCGCCGGGTTGGTAAACAAAAACGCCGTCCCAGATCGGGACGGCGTTCGAAAGGAACTTCGCCGGATCAGCGCTTCGAGAACTGGAAGCGCTTGCGGGCGCCGGGCTGGCCGGCCTTTTTGCGCTCTTTCTCGCGCGGGTCGCGACGGAGGTGGCCCGCCTTCTTCAGCTTGGAGCGGAGCTCGGCGTTGAGCTTCTGGAGCGCGCGGGCGATGCCGTGCGCCACGGCGCCGGCCTGGCCGGCGACGCCGCCGCCGGCGACGTTGGCGGTGACATCGATCTTCTCGCGCATCTCCACCGTCAGCAGTGGCGCGTAGGCCTGCTTGGCGAAGTTATCGTGGGAGAAGTAGTCCTCGAAGGTGCGACCGTTGACGGTCAGCTTGCCGGAACCCTCGGTGATCCGCACGCGGGCGGTGGAGGTTTTGCGGCGACCGGTGCCGAGGTGGACGTTGGCGGGAGTGGCGCTCATGGTCGGTTAGCGGACGGTGATCTTCTGGGGCGCGTTGGCCTCGTGGGTGTGGGTCGGGCCGGCGAACACGCGAAGCTTGGTGAGCATGTGGGCCGCGATGCGGTTCTTCGGGAGCATGCCCTTGACCGCGTGCTCGATGATGAACTCAGGGTGGCGCTCGCGCATCAGGGAGACCTTGCGGTAGCTCTCGCCGCCGACGAAGCCGGAGAAGAACATGTAGGAGTTCTGCTCCTCCTTCTTGCCGGTGAGAACCACCTTCTCGGCGTTCACGACGACCACGAAGTCACCGGTGTCCACGCTGGGAGTGTAGGTCGGGCGATGGCGGCCACGGATGATATTAGCGGCCTTCACGGCGAGGCGGCCGAGCGGCACTCCCGCGGCATCAATGAGATACCACTTGGGTTGCACCGTCTCCTTCTTGGCGAGGAACGTCTTCATGCGAAAAGAGGTCAATGCGTACGGCCGGCTCCGGACGTGTCAACCGAGTTTTCGGGGATTTTCAGACGACGCGCCGCAAACGCTCAGGGAACGAACGCTTCGGTCACCAAGGCGATCGCCGCGGACTCCGCCGCAAACGTGAACGCCCCCGCGAACGGGGTCAGCACCGTGTCGCCCCGCACCAGCCGAAGCGCCCGATGCGAACCGGCCAGCTCCGACGATGCCTCGAGGCTTCCGCTGACCACGCTCACCAAGCGCGGCGCTTCGCCGGAACGAAGGTGAAAGCGTTGCCCGGGATCGAGAACCACCCGCCGGATGCGGAACTCCGGACACTCGGCGATCACGCCCGAAGTGGGCGCCGCCCGCAGGGGCGCGGGTTCAAAATCGTTCCAATCGATCGATCGGAGCGACTGCGCGAGGTGCATTTCCCGCGGGCGGCCATCCAGTCCGACCCGACCCCAATCGTAGACCCGGTAGGTGGTATCGGAGTTCTGCTGGATCTCGAGGATCAGATTCCCGGCATCGATGGCGTGGACCTGGCCGCTGCGGACGAGAATCGAGTCCCCGGCGGCGACATTGAACGAATGCACGCACTCCTCGAGCGAACCGGCCGCCGCGGCCGCTGTGAAACGTTCGCGGGTCACCCCCCGACGCAAGCCGACGATGAGACGCGCGCCCGGGGTCGTGGCGGCGATGTACCAATTCTCCGTCTTCGGCTCGCCGCGCAATTCACCTGCGACCGCCGCCGGCGGATGGACCTGCAGGCTGAGGCGCTCGCGGCAATCGAGCCATTTGACGAGGATCGGAAACGGGCGGGTGGCCGCCCAGCCGGGGCCCATCACGGCGGCGGAGTGCTTCTCCAGCACGGAGCGCAACGATTGCCCGGCGAGTGCTCCGCCGGTGACCACGGACTGGGCCTCAGGACGATCGACGATCTCCCAACTTTCGCCGATCGGGTCGCCGGGCGGCAGGGCGCGGCCCAACGAGCTCTCAAGCGCGCGGCCGCCCCAGACACGCGTCTGGTAGATCGGAGCGAAGCGAAGAAGTTCGCGCATTGGGGGCGGGAGCTTGCGTTTGACCGGCGGATGCGGTGCCGTCGAATTCTCCGCCGCCGCCGAGGCCGACACAAATGCCGAAGTCCGAGAGTTCAAATCCAAACCCGGTTCCCGCCAACCAGGTCCTGCGTTACGGCCCCAACTGGGTGGTGGCGTTGCTTTGCCTGCTCCTCGGCGCCTACCTGCTCGTGGCGCTGGTCGCGTTCGATCCCGCGCAAAGCCCGGGCGACCACGTGCCCGCCCCGCCGGCGACGAATCCCGCGGGATTCGTCGGCGCGCTGACGATCGAAATTCTCCTGAAGGGCTTCGGCGTAGGCGCCTGGTTCGTGCCGGGATTTCTCATCTGGATGGCGGTGCTGGCGTTCCGCTTTCCCAAACAAGTCACCCGCGGCCGCGCGAACGCGATGGGGCTCACCCTGCTGATGTCGACCGGCCTCGCGGCAATGTTCACCGACCGCGACTGGTCCTCGCGCTGGTTCCCGCTCGGTCCCGGCGGCATCGTCGGCAAAGGGCTTTATCACTACATGCTCGAGCCGGCCCTCGGCTCGTTCGGTGCGGCGATTGTCCTCGGCACCACCTATTGCGGCTCGCTGCTCTTCGTCTTTTTGCGCGATGTGGGTGCCGAAGTGGAGAAGCTGATCGCCGGCTTCGTCGCCTGGCGCGAGGAGCGCGCGCGCCAACAGACCGATCGCGACGACTTCCTCCGCCGCGACAAACCCGCACGCGCCAAGGCCGCCCCGAAGGAGCCTGCGAAAACCGTCGCGCCGGAAACGAAGCCGCCTTCCAGTCCGCCGCCGGCCGACCCGCCCG
>JBJTCH010000224.1:0-6206 GCA_046091745.1 Opitutaceae bacterium | reverse complement strand
GGCCGTGAAGCCGTCGGCCTCGAGCAAGTAGATGCCGAGCATCTCGGGGAAGACCGCGCCGCGCGGAGGCTCGTCGAGGATCGGCGGCGGGGTGAAGAGCGGTTTCGGGCCCGGAGCTTTGGTGGAGCTGCACCCGATCAGCGCGAACACCGGCAGCAGCAGACTGAGCGCGCGGTGCAGCGGGAAGAGGCGGGCGGGGCCGGACATGCGGCGCGCAGGTTGTCCGGCGCGCTCCGGCGCGGTCGAGCCGTTTCGCTGCGAAAGCGGGAACCACGAGGGAAGGCCGACCCGAAAGAGGGGTGCTTCCGGGTATCCCGGGTGTTCCTTGAGCCCGACTCCGGGTAGTCGAAAATACGAATAGAAATATCCACCTGAGGTAGGTTCACCACGGAGACACGGAGGCACCGAGGATGCGGCGGATCCGGAAATCAGAAGCTCACGGCTTCGGCTTGCCCTGTCGGGTCGGCGTCCCATTCGGAGGAGCACGCGGTGTAGCGGCGGCTGTTTGCCGCGGATTCAGAACGAGGTGCGTACCGACCGCCGCGGCTACATCGGACGTTCTTGAGACAGTTTTCTGATTCCGTGGCCCCCGCGGGCCACCCCGCTTGGTTTCGTGCCTTGGGTGCGTAGATCCTCGTCGACCGCGGGTCGCGCCTCCGGCGCGCCTTCCTCTTTTCTCCTCTGTCTCAGGGCACTTCGTAGACTTCGACGAGGGCGGCGCCGCCGGAGCCTTTTCCGGTCACCTCGGTGGTGTATTTTCCGGGGGGCAGGGTGATCAGCAGCATGGCGTCGTTGGATGCCGGGTTGGCGACCGCGAAGGCGCCGACTGCGGCGCCGGCGGCGGTGAGTTGCGCCGTGCCGCCCCAATTGTCGTTGGCGCCGATCACGGTGGAGTTGGCGCCGAGCAGCTTGAGTCCCGGATCGGGCATCGTCTCGGGCACGCCAAACACCGCGAGACCGGGGCCGATGGCGCGGATCAACACCGTCCGGGCGGTCGTGCCGTCGATGTAGAACCCGGCCACGAGGGAACTGCCTTCCGGGATGTGACGTCGCACGGAGACGTTGACCAGGCGGGGCGTCGTCGCCGTGAACGCCGCCTTCGGGGTCGAGTCGTAGAGTTCCGCGATCGCGAAACCGGGGGCACCGCTCTTGTCGCTCATCTCCACGGTGAAGTCGCCCGCGGAAAGCGCCGGTTGAAAGATCGCGGCGTCGCGGGAGCCGGCGGACGCGTAGGGAAACGCGCCGACCGCCGTGAAGGCCGCCGCGAGGGCCGGGTCGCCGCCCCAATTGTCGTTGCCGGCGATGACCGCACCGCCGGCGCGCACGAGGGACATCTGCGGGTCGGGCATGAACTCGGTGACGCCGAGTTGCGCCAGCGACGGACCCGCGACGCGCGCGAGGATCGCCTTGGTTCCGCTGGTGCCGGCGCCGCCGAGCACCGTGCCCATGGTCATTTGTTCCCCGGGGGCGAAAATCGACAGGATCGAAAGGTTGATCAACCGGCCGGTCTCGGCGGCGGTGGCGGCGATGAACGAGACCGTTGACGGGTCGCTGGTGATGCTGCCGTTGGTGTTGGTGACGACGCAGGTGTAGGTGCCGGCCTGCGCCTCGGTGGCGCGGGTGAGCACCAGTGATGGCAACGTCTCGCCGGGGAGGGGAGCGCCGTTGCGCCGCCATTGGTAGGCGGGAGTGGGCGTGCCAGTGGCGGCGACGGACAGCGCCACCGTGGGCGTCGTGCCGGCCGCCAGGCGCAGCACCGCGGGAGGCTGCGAGGTGATGGCAGGGGCGCGGGCGGAGTTGGTGCCGGCGACCGAGACGGAGACCGATGCGCTGACGCTCACGCCGTTGGTGTCGGTCGCGGTCACATTCACGGTCGCGACACCGCCGCCGACCGGCGCAAGCGTGAGCGTGGAACCGCTGACGTTGGCCGCGACGACCTCGGGGCTGGAGGAGACGGCGTTGAAGGAAAGGACGGCGAGCGGGCCGTCGCCGGGATAAATGGCGGCGGTCGCGACGGAGTTCACGATCACGAGGTTGGCGGCGCCGATGTCGCCCGAGGTGAAATTCCGCACGGGCAGCTCGTTGAAGGGGGAGTTCGCGTTGACGCGCGGGAGGGCGGCGATGGCGTCGACCACGGCCATGCCGTTGCCGATCACGCGGCCGAACACAGTGTAGCCGCCGCCGTTGGACGGCCCGAGGACGGTCGAGTTGTCACGCACGTTGAAGTACCACTCGCTCGTGGCGCTGTTGAGGTCGGAAGTGCGGGCGGCGGCGAGGGTACCGCGGGCGTTCGGCAGGTTGTACTCAAGCGCCACGGGCGCCTGTTTGGTGACGGCGGCGGCGCCGGTGGCGTTGAGCAGGTAGCCTCCGCCCTGGACGATGGACACGGCGCTGCCGTCAAGGGCGGCGGAGCGGTGGAAAAACGTGCCGGCGTAGGTTCGGGCCGCGACGTAGGCGAGGAAGTTGGCGACGTGCTTCGGGGCCGCGTCGGGCCGGAGCTCGACGTTGAAACGGCCCAGGCTGGTGTCAAATTGCGCCAGCGGGCCGCTCACTCCGGGCAGGTTGAAATGATTCCGCAGGTCGATGGTGACGGCGGATCCACCGGCGTTGAGCGACTGGGCGGAGGGCGGCGAGCTGACCGTCGGCGTGTTGGCGGCGAGCCGCGGGGCGGACACGACCAATGAGGCGAGCAGCAGGAGCGGAAGACGGCGGATGCGCATGGTCGCGCAGCGTGCCGATCGGACGAAGTCCGCCAAACCCTTTGTTTGAGCCGGCGGTTTTGGCTCAGGGCAGCTCGTAGACCTCGATGATCGCGTCGCCGGTGAGCCCGCCCACGCCGCTCACCTGCGCGGTGTAGCTGCCGGGGGCGAGCGAGACGACCAGCGCCGCGTCGCGGCTGCCGTTGGGCAGCCCAAAGGCGCCCACACTGGTGAAGACCGGAGCGAGCGAGGCGTTCCAGGAATCGTTTTCCGCGACTTTGGCGGTGCTGCTGTCGAAGATCTCCAGCTTCGGGTCGGCGAGGGTGCCCGTGACGCCGAGGGCGGCGAGTCCGGGTCCCACGGCGCGGATGAGGAGCGGCTTGGAGCCGCCGGTGCCGGAGATGTTGAAACCGGCGATGAGGATGTCGTCACCCGTGCCGACGCGATTGCGGGCGGAGACGTTGACCAGCCGGGCGGCCGAGGGCGCGCCGGTGTCGTAGGCCTCGACGAGCACGACTCCGGCGCCGGTGCCCAGCGCCCAGATCGAGCGGGTGCCGTTGATGGTCTGGAGAAACGCCGCGTCCTTGCTGGGGTTGCCGTTGCCGAGCGCGAAGGCTCCGACCGTCGGAAAAACGGGGGCGAGGTTCAGCGGCCAGTCGTCGTTGGCGAACACGCGCGTCTGGCCGTTGTACAACTCCAAGCGCGGATCGGCCATGGTTCCGCCCACGCCGAAGGCTCCCAGCGTCGGACCCACCGCGCGAACGAGCACGTCGCGCGAGCCGCCGCCGACCGACAGGCCGACGATGAGCGTGTCGGCCGCCGCGAGCGCCGTGCGCACGGAAAGGTTGGCGAGGCGGGCCGAGGGGTTGGGCGTGTAGACGGAGAGCGCGGCCTCGTTGCTGGTCACGGAGCCCGCGGCGTTGGTGACGATCACCCTGTACGTGCCCGCGTCGGCGCCCGTGAGGGAAGCGAGGGCGAGCGACGCGCTGGTCGCCCCCGGTAGCGTCGTGCCATTGCGCTGCCACTGGTAGGTGGGGTCGGGTGACGCGGAAGCGGAGGCGGAGAAAGTAACGGAGCCGCCCGCCCGCGCGGTTTGCGACTGCGGCTGCGCGGTGATGGAGGGAGCGGTAGCGGCCGCGCCGGTGATGTTGAAGACAATGGGCTCCGGACTCCCCTGACCGCCGGTGCCGTAGCCCTGTGCCCGAAAGGTAAAACTCCCCGCCTGCGTTGGCGTGCCGGTGATCGCGGGCGTCGCGGAACGCACGACGCCGAGGTTCGGGGCGGGAGAAACGGTCAATCCTTGGGGCAGATTGCCGCTGATCACCCAGTACTGCGGCGCGCTCGGCGTGCCGGTGTAGGTAAACGCGACCGGAGTCATGGCGGCGCCGACGGTGCCGGTCGCGGGATTGCGAAGCGTTGTCCGCTGGGGCGTCGCATTGATGATCTGCGTGCTCCCCTGGGTGACGATGAACGTGGTCGCTCCCGCCCGGCCGTGCAGGGCGCCGAGGCCCGCCACCGTGAACGCCGCGCGCAGCACCTCTCCGCCGCGGCCGGCCACGAGTTGCTCGCCGGCGCGGATGACGGTCTGCACCGCGGGTGTGCGCTGGAGGAGCGCCAGGAGCGCGCCGGCCGGAAGATTCAGCCAGGGCAGGAGTCGGCGGATGGCGAGGAGGAGGTTGGGCAGGCGCAGCGTGGAGGCGGTCGGGGTCATGGGAGGCTGCGGTCCACGCAACGGCGGCGTTCGGGAAACGCAAGCCGCGTGCCGCGTCCGCCGCCCCGGAAACGATGCGTGCGATTCGGATGACGACCGCCCGGATCAGGCCGGCGCCGCACCTTCCGCCCGGGAGCGGGAAGTCGCCCGCCTCACGGCAGGTGGGAAAGGAAGTGCGCGCCGAGGTGACGGTACCGGCGGTAATCTCCGGCCCAGATGAGCAGCAGAAGCGCGATCATCGTGAGCGCGAAGATCGGGCCCGCGCCGAAGCCGAGGGCAAGGCCTCCGGCAAGGGCGACCAGACCGGCCAAACTCGCGAGTGCCAGCAGGGTGACGGTCTTCATGGATCAAGCGGGGTTACCCGCTTCTCCCATAACCCCGGAGGCACCGCGAAAGTCGCAGCGCCGGCCCCGCTCAGCGCAGCAGTTCGCGCCTCAGGCGGTCGTCCCCGTCGTTGGGAGCGGGCTTCACCCCGAGAACCGCGCAGAGCAGGTCGTAAACGTGCACGCTGGAAACCTCGGGTGTCACGTGTCCCGCCCGGAAGGCCGGGCCTTCCGCGATGAGGATACCGTGCATGGAGTGGAGGCGGGGGTCGTAGCCGTGGTCCCCGGCGAGGTAGCCTTTTTCCGGATACTTGCCGCGAAGGCGCTCGACCGTCGCCCGCGGCGCGATGTGCCAGCCTTCGTCCGGCAACACCCACACCGGCGCCACCCGCGGGCCGGGCTTCATCGCCAGATGCGCGGGGAGATCCGCTGACCGGAAGGCGCGCACGTTGGGAACGGATCGGAACTTCGCCACGAGTTCGTCCTCGGTTCCGGCCAAGGGTCGCAGCGCCAGCAGGCTGCCGTCGGAATCGATCTGCACCGTGCGCGGATCGAGGATGTCATCGAGCACGACCACGCGGTCCAGCGAGGTCGCGGTCATGCCGTGGTCGGAAACCACCACCCAGTTGGGCGCAAGGCCGAGCTCCCGCAGACGCGCGCGCATTGCGGCGAGGTGGCCGTCGACCTTCCGCACGGCGGCGGCGACCTCGGGTGAGTCGGGACCGAAGCGGTGTCCCGCGCCGTTCACTTCCTCGAGGTAAAACGCGACGATCGCGGGACGCTCCGCCGCCGGCCGGCGCAGCCAATCGCAGACCTCGTCGAGGCGGCGCGCGAAGGGTATCGAGTAGTCGAAGGGCTTCCAGAAGGTCGGTCGCACCCCGGCGATCGCGGCCTCCGACCCGGCCCAGAAATGGGCGGCCGCCCGCCGGCCTTGGCGTTCGGCCGTGACCCAGATCGGCTCGCCGCCCCACCATGAGCCGTCACGGAAGGATCCCGGTTGGAAGTAGTGGAAAAACGCACCGCGCTCCGCGTCGAAGAAGTCGTTGTTGATGATCCCGTGCCGCGCCGGATGCAGGCCGGTCACCAGCGAGTAATGGCCCGGGAACGTGTTCGAGGGGAACACGGGCACGAGGCTCCGCGCGGAGGCGCCGCCGGTGCGCATCTCCCGCAGGGTGCGGCTCTCCTCCGGATATTACTCGCAGTAGTCGTGGCGAAAGCCGTCGAGCGAGATCAGGATCAGGGGCGAATCCGCTCCCGCGGCGCGGGCGTGTGCCGCGAGGAAAAGGAGGACAATCGCCGCGAGCGCGGACAGGTTTCGCCGGCTCATGGCGTGAGCTCGACCCAGGTCGCTCCCCAGGAGCCGCTGGTTTCATCGCAGGCCCCGAAGCTCCGCACGTCCGGCGAGCGGCGAAGCAGGGTGTGCACGGCAAAGGCACCGGAACCCTGCGCACCACCGTGCACACCCTGCTTCGC
>JBJTCH010000223.1:0-4651 GCA_046091745.1 Opitutaceae bacterium | reverse complement strand
GTGCAGGCCCTGACCCACGCCTTGAGCTGTTCGGCGGTAACCGACTTCACGGGAGTCTCCTCTCCAAAAGTCCGCACGAGCCGGCCGGCATACTTTTGCAGGGACTCGAGCGAGGCTGGGCGAAGGTTTTTCTCTTTTTTGGCGTGCAGGAGCCTTTCCAGCACCTGCTTGAGAGTCGCGTCTCCGCCGGCGGGCCTCAAGTGCCGCAGGGCAAACTCGGCAGCGGCCGTCAGGGATAGCCCGGAGCCCTGCAGTCGCTTCAGGGCCCGCTTGGCGTCGGTCATTTCCTCCGGCTTGAGGATGAACGCGGTCAGTCCGAGTTCCTTTGCCTTGTTCGCCGCCCCCTCGGCGAAGTCCACCGCCATCCCGGCTTCCGAGGCCTTGACTTGGCGGCGGATCCGGCCTTGGCCGGTCACCTTGGCTGGGATGACCACCAGCCACGAATGCCCGTACTCTTGTCCGCGGGCGCGATTTGCGATGCGGCGGACCTCGATGCCCAGCCGGAGGGCCCGTTTCGACAGTTCGAGGGACTTTCGGATGCGCCCTTGAGGGGTCATGACGTTGGGCTCTTGGGCCGTATTTTCATCCCGAAACTGGCAGGACTCTGGCAGGACAACCGGGTCATTACCTATGAAAAAGGTGGCGGAGAGGGTGGGATTCGAACCCACGGTACCCTTTCGGGCACGCCTGATTTCGAGTCAGGTACGATAGACCACTCTGCCACCTCTCCGAACCAGGAGCGGAGAGTGGTACGGGCGGCCGGGGAAAACGGAAGCAGAAAGTTGCCCGAGGCGCGGCTCGCGCGCCTCAGGTGTTGGCGTCGCCGCCGGCGCGGCCGGTGCCGCCGTTGGCGGGCAGGTGATGGGGCAGGAAAAAATAGTAGTTCATCAGCCACCAGCTCCGCGATGACCGGTAAAAGAGCATCGGAAAAATCACGGCGCCGGCCACGGCCAGGCCGACCGCCACACGGCTGCTGATGACGCCGAAGAAGGCGAGCAGCGCGACCGGGAGAAGGAAGCCGACCAGCGTGACGCCGTAGTTCAGCGACATCGACCCGAGGAAGAAGCCTTCGTCGTTGCCGCGGTCGAAGGCGAAGCCGCAGTCGCGGCACTCGGCGTTGAGTCGGAACCAGGCGTCCTTGCGGAACAGCGAGGGGGCGCCGCAGTTGGGGCAACGATGGGTGAGCCCGCGGGCGACGATCTGGCCGCGGGTGACCCGCCGGGCGACAGGAGACGGAGGAGCGGCGGGTTTCACGTGAATCGGAAGGAATCCCTGGATGGCGTCCGGCTCAACCTTGAACGAGCGGTGCGTTCGTCCCGGGGCAGAAGGTGGAAAATAAAAAGGCGCCCTCCCGCGAGGGAGGGCGCCTGAAAGGTTGATCGCGGATCAGGAGCCGATCTGGAAGCGCACAAAGCGGCGAACCTGGAGGTTCTCGCCGATCTTGGTGATCTGCTCGGTGAGCATGTCCTTCACGGCCTTCTCGGGCAGCTTCACGAACGGCTGATCGAGCAGGCAGACGGTGGAGTAGTACTTCTCGAGCTTGCCCTCGATGATCTTCTGGGCGGCCGCGGGCGGCTTGCCCTGCACCTGGGCGGCGGCGATGTCGCGCTCCTTGGCCAGTTCGACCTCGGGGACCTCGGTGCGGCTCACGTACAGCGGGCTGGCGGCGGCGATCTGCAGGCAGAGGTCCTTCACAAAGGCGCGGAACGCCTCGTTGCGGGCGACGAAATCGGTCTCGCAGTTGACCTCGATCAGGACGCCGACCTTGCCGCCGACGTGGATGTAGCTCTCGATCGCGCCTTCCTTGGTGAGGCGGTCGGCCTTCTTGGCCGCGGACGCCGCGCCCTTCTTGCGAAGGATGGTGATGGCCTCCTCGACGTTGCCGTTGGACTCGGCGAGGGCCTTCTTGCAATCGAGCAGGCCGGCGCCGGTCGTTTCGCGGAGGCTGGCGACCGCCTGGGCGGTGATGGGTGTGTTGCTCATGGAATCGCGTTGCGCGGGTGTTTACTCGGCCTTGACGGCGGGGCGCTTCGCGCGGGTCGGGCGCTTCTTGGCGGCGGCGCCGGGAGCCGGCGCGGCCTCGGTCTCACCCTCGACCACCTCGGAGGCGACCTCGGGGGGCAGTTCGACCTTGGAAAGATCGACCTCGCCGCCCGCGACGGCGGCGGCATCGGTCGCGGCCTTCAGGTCGGCGGCGCCACGCTGCGCGCGGCGGGTGTCGCGCTGGGAGAGGCCGCTCTGGATGGCGGACGTCACGGTCTCGACGAGGATGCGGATCGACTTCACGGCGTCATCGTTGCCCGGGATCGGGTGGGAGACGGTGCTCGGGTCGGAATTGGTGTCGACGATCGCGATGCACGGAATGCCGCAGCGGGCGGCCTCGGCGACGGCGATCTTGTGGTGGCTGACGTCGACCACGAAGAGGGCGGAGGGCAGGCCGCCCATGTCGGCGACGCCGCTGAAGTTCTTCTGCATGCGGGTCATCTCGCGCTTGATGGCGGACTCCTCCTTGCGGGGAAGCTTGGACAGCTCGCCGCTGGTTTCCATGGCCTGGTACTTCTTGTACTTGGCGATGGAGCGCTTGACGGTCTCGTAATTGGTGAGGGTGCCGCCCAGCCAGCGATCGACGCACAGCGGCATGTTGGTGGAGGTGGCGGCCTCGCGGACGATCTCGCGGGCCTGGCGCTTGGTGCCGACGAACAGCACGTTGCCGCCGTTGCCGACCAGCTCCTCGACGAAATTGCAGGCCTTCACGAGCGCGTCGTGGGTCTTGCCGAGGTCAATGATGGTGATCCCCTGCCGGTGGTCGAAGATGAACGGCTTGGAACGGGGGTTCCAGCGCTTGGTCTGGTGTCCGAAGTGGACGCCGGCGTCGAGGAGGTCCTTGGGCGTGATGCTGAGGTTCATGGTGATCTGATGTATCCTTTGACACACAGGTCGGCCGGAGGGCCGCCTTGCGATCGAGGTTGTTGTGTTGGGTTGTGGTTGAGCTGAAGCTCCCCGGGTGGGGAGTCGGTCAAAACACCGTTCGCGAGAGAGGGAAGCAAGCGTGAATTTGGCGACGGAATTTGGCGACGTGCCGCAGCGCAGCGGGTGCGTCGCGTTCTCCCTCACTTCCACTCACCTTACCTCCTCATTGCCCGGAGCGGATCATGGCCTGAACCGCATTCGGCTTACCCCGGCGCCCGCCCGGGCTGGGCGTTGGCGATCTTCAACCGAAACCTTCAGCTTCAACCCGCCATGTTCCGAAGGTGCCGGGTGTGGTCGCGCCTCAGGCGAGGATCGCCTTCACGACGTGGCCGTGGACGTCGGTGAGGCGGTAGCGGCGGCCTTGGAAGCGGTAGGTGAGCTGCTCGTGGTCGATCCCGAAGAGGTGCAGGATCGTCGCGTGCAGGTCGTGGATGTGCACGGGGTCGCGCACAACGTTGTAACCGTACTCGTCGGTCTCGCCGTGCACGATGCCGCGCTTCACGCCGCCGCCTGCCAGCCACACGGAGAAACAACGCGGGTGATGGTCGCGCCCGAAATTCCCGGCCGTCATGATGCCCTGGCAGTAATTCGTGCGTCCGAACTCGCCACCCCACACGACGAGCGTGTCATCGAGCATGCCGCGGGCCTTGAGGTCCACCACGAGCGCGGCCGAGGCCTGGTCCGTCTGTTGGGTTTCGCGGCGCAGCGCGCCGGGCAAGCCGGCATGGTGATCCCAGTCCTGATGGTAGAGTTGGATGAAGCGCACGCCGCGCTCGGCGAGGCGCCGCGCGAGGAGGCAGTTGTAGGCGTAGCTGCCGGGCGTGCGCGCGTCGGGTCCGTAGGAATCGACCACGTGTGCCGGCTCGTCCTTCAGGTCGGTCACCTCCGGCACGCTGGTCTGCAGCCGGAATGCCATCTCGTAGTTGGAAATCCGCGTGGAAATTTCGGCGTCAGGCGTGCCGGCGAACTGGTGCTCGTGCAGCTCGCGCAGTCGGTCGAGGGCGAGACGGCGGTTCTCCGCGGAAACGCCCGCCGGATTGCCGAGGTACAGCACCGGGTCGCCGCCCGAGCGGAAACGCACCCCCTGGTGCCGCGCAGGCAGGAAACCCGAGCCCCAGAGGTGGGACATCAGCGGCTGGCCCTTCTTGTCCTTGGTCAGCAGCACCACGAACGACGGCAGGTTCTCGTTCTCCGCGCCTAGGCCGTAGTCGAGCCACGCCCCGAAGCTCGGCCGGCCCGGGATCTGCGAGCCGGTTTGCATGAACGTCACTCCCGGGCCGTGGTTGATCGACTCGGTGTGCATCGAGCGGATGACGCACAGCTCGTCGGCCACCTTGCTGATGTGCGGCAGCACCTCGCTGAACGCGTGGCCGCTTTCGCCGTGGCGGTTGAACGCGAACGGCGAGCCGGCGATCGGGATCGAGCTCTGATGGGCCGACATCCCCGTGAGGCGCTGGCCGCCGCGCACGGAGTCGGGCAGCTGCTCGCCGTGCCGCTGGTTGAGCAGCGGTTTCGGATCGTAGAGATCGAGCTGCGAGGGGCCGCCGGATTGGAACAGATAAATGATGCGTTTCGCGCGCGGCGCGAGGTGGGTGCGGCCGAGCACGCCCGGCACCTTTACGCCCTCGGCGCGGGCGCCGGGGTTGAGCAGGCCGGCGAGCGCGACGCCGCCGAGGCCGAG
>JBJTCH010000222.1:0-4514 GCA_046091745.1 Opitutaceae bacterium | reverse complement strand
CGCCGTCACCGCGGTCTTCGCCTTCGGCTTCCTGATGCACTTCGCGCTGCTCATGTGCTACTTCTGGGGTAAGTTCGATGACCCGGTGATCCGGCGGCTGAGTTTGCCGGCCCACCTCGGCTTGGTACTCGCCATCCTGCTGGTTCTGCCGGCGATCACTTCCGTTTTTGGGCGTCGCCTGGTGCTGGCCATCGCCGCGCTTGGAGTGTTGGTCCGTGGGGTTCCCTCGATGGCGGCCCACGCGTACAGTCAGGAGTACACGCCGGGTCGAGAGACTGCTTGGCGGCGGGAGTTCATGGCGGCGATGCCTCGTCCGGATTACCTGATGATCGACAATGACGCCACGCTCTGGGTCACCCACCGGGTCTCGGCTACTCCCACCTCGCTGGCCCCCAAGCGGCGGGTCGACATCGCCTTCCACCTGAGGAACCGGACGTTTTCGGACATCTTTGTCTTCCAGCGTTTCAACGTGAACCCCGACTCCGGTGTTCTGACGTTGCGCGAGGGTGATGACCCAGGTCCCGGGTTCGTCCTGGAACCGGTGGCCGAGCGGCGGTTGCACCCGCTCACTCTTTCCCGGATCAGCCGAGTGCGAGAGATCAAGACGGACGGCGGGACCGTCTCCGCACCGGAAACCGTGCGCGCGGCGACACCGCTGTCGTCTGCGGATTTGGAAAAGGCGCGCCTGCAATTCCTCGAAACCTACCTGAAGAAATTGCCCTGACGGGTATGCCGGTCCAGTCGCTCCACCGCGTACCTCCGGATGCGTCCGGGGTTTCGAGACCTCGCGTGCTCGGATTCCTGCTTTCGGTGGTCGTGTCGCTGGCGGCCGGCTTCATCTTTGTTCCTCCCGGAACCGCCGAGAAGGCGATCGTGGCGGGTGGTTATTTCTACATCCTGGCGGTGGTCCTGCTTTGGTTGATGCTGGCGGGCCGTGTTCTGGGACGGAGCATTGAGCGTTGGAGAGAAAAGCCATTTCCACCGCGCACGGTGGTTTTCGCGGGGCTGGCCTGCGGGATTTTTTCCGCCACTTCGGATGGCCTGGCGCCCAAGGTGCTCTTCGACGAGCACGTGGTGCAGGGAACCGCCTGGCACCTGCATGCGACCAAGGAGGTCGGCACCCCGGTGCGGGCCTACGATGTCGCGGGAAGCTGGACCGCGATCGATGTCTACCTCGACAAGCGGCCATACCTTCTCCCGTTCCTCATCTCCCTCGCCCACGATCTCACGGGTTACCGCCCGCTGAACGCGTTTGCCCTCAACGTTCTTCTGGCGGCGGCCTGTCTCGGATTGGCCGGCTGGATCGCGGGACACCTGACCGGTTCGCGCGGCGCGTCGGTGCTGGTCATGGTGCTGCTCGCGACGACCCCGTTGTTCGGTCAAAATGCGACAGGTTCCGGTTTGGAGATGCTGAACCTGACGCTCATCGCCACCCTCGCGGTTGCTGGAATCCTTTATCTCGACGTTCCGGAAGACCCCGATCGGCTCTCTCTGCTGGCGGTCACGACCGTGTTGCTGGCGCAGAGCCGCTATGAGTCCGTCCTGTTCTCGGTCGCCGCCGCGGGTATCATCGTGACGGGTTGGTGGCGGGCGCGCCGGGTGCTGATGCCGTGGCCTTTGCTGGCTACGCCGCTGCTGCTGATCCCGTGGGCGTGGCACAGCCGGATTGTGGACTCGCGCCCGCAACTCTGGGAGCTGCGCGAGGGTGAATCCGCGCGTTTCAGTTGGCGTTATGTCTCCGGCAATCTCGAGGGCGCGTGGGAGTTTTTCCGTTCGTTGTCGCCCGATCAGCCGGGTTCGCTTGCGCTCGTCCTGCTCGGGCTGGCGGGCGCCTTCGCGCTGGTGGCGCGCATCCTGCGACGTTCGCCGGCGCCTCTGCCCGCCGGGGCGGTGGCGGTCGGCTGGGTGGGTCTGGGCGTGGCGACCCACTTCGTCGTGGTGCAGTTTTATTATTGGGCGAGGTTCGACGAGCCCGTCACTGCGCGTTTCGCCCTGCCGACATTACTGATGCTCGCCTTGCTCGCCGGGCTCCTCGTGCGGCTGGTGCCGCTACCGCGCCCGATCGTACTGAGGGCCGCCTTCGCCGGCTGGTTGATTTGGATGGTGGCGAGCGGGGCGCCCGCTTTCGCGCAGCGGCTCTACACGGAACGCAACCTCGTCCGTCACGAGGTCGAATGGGAAGTGGCACAGGCTCGCGCCCGGCGCGGCCCCGTCCTGGTCATCACCTCCAAGGCCACCCTGCCTTTCGTGCTGGAGCGAATCCCGGCGGTTAATCTTTCCGTCGCCCGGCTACGCGGGCCCGAGCTGGCCTGGCATCTGGAGCGCGGAACCTTCCGCGAGGTGCTGGTCACCCAGGTTGTTCGGCCGACCTCGGCGGAGGGCGACGCGGCGGTTGATCCTGCGGACGCTCTGCCGGAAGGCTTCCGGCTGGAGCCGATCGAACGGAAGCGGTTCGGTGCTCGCTGGGTGCGCCTCAGCCGCCTGATGGCGGTGGAGCCGGCGGCTTCGGCGCCGCGGCCGGCGGATTGACGGGCCGGCCCGCCGCGGCCGCCTCCAGGGCCTGCTGCCAGTCACGGATGGTTCCGCCGGTGGTCGCCGCGATCTCCGACCCCTCAAGCCGGAAAACGAGGATGGAGTAGCCGATCATCGCGACCGGTCGCTTGAGGCGGAGGTAGTGGCAAAGACGCGCGAAACGCAGGCTCTCAAAGGTCGTCCAGCCAGCCCGCCACTTTTCCCGCGGTGCTTTGGTCAGGAGTTCCTCGCGGCGCGCGGGTTCGTCCTGAAACGCGAGGAAGTCGGCCTCAAGCTCCCGCAGGCGCTGGAACTCCGCCTCGAATTCCGCCGTCCATGGGCCGCGATGGCGGCTGTAGACCTGCTGCAGCATGGTCGCGCTCACCGCGTAGACTCCCGGTTCCATTCGGTGCCATCGCCGTGCGGTGCCGACTTCGGGGAGCGCGGGCAGGGCCGTGGCGCGGATGCCCTCGTGGACCGGATCGCCGGTACCGAAGTACGAGAGAAAGACGCGCTCGTTCCGGGCGTTCACGAAAAGCCACTTCCGCAGACCCGGCAGGTCCTGGCCCCAGTCGAGTGAGCTGTCCACGAGGTGCCGCCAGCCGTTTTGCGGTCCGCCCACGATCTGGTTGAAATAGGCGAGGTAGTGCGGACGCACGCGCCATGATTCGGCGGCGTGCCAGACGAGGAGGGCCGCGACGATGGCCCATGCGCCGCGACCGGCGGTGCGGACCGCGGGGGCTAGAGCGCCGGTGGCGATGAACAACACCGGATAGATCGGCAGCAGGTGCCGGTGGCCGATGTTGAGATTCGAGGCCAACGAGGCGGCGACGTAGACGCCGAACAGAGCGGCTAGCGGGGCGGTTTTCCACGCCCACTTCCGCCACCAATCCACCTTGGCGTTGGCCGCCCGCCGTACCGCTATGAAGCCGGTCAACGCCAGGAGCACCAGCACCGGCAGCGTGGTCTTGATCACGAATGCCCAAGGGAAAAACGACACCCAGCCGGTGACACTGTACTCTCCGCTCATGAAGGCGCCGCGGGCGCGGGCGAATTGCAGGACAAACGCGAGGCCGTGCAACCAGGCCTCGGGCAGCACGCGCCAATCCCGCAGCCACACCAGGAGGTCCGCCTTCCAGCCGAGCGCGATCAGCAGCGAGTTCCAATCGTGGCTGAAGTGCGCGCCGGCGTTATCTCCTGCGAACGCGGAGAAACGGAACCCGTACGCGGCCCAGATCACGATCCAGACCGCCGCGGCATGGCCTAGCGCCGTAACGGCGAGACGCCGCCATGCCGCGCGCCCGTGGCCACCTCGGGACTGTTCGATCCACCAGAGAATCCCGAGCAGGCCGAGCATGGGCACGAGCAGCACCGCCGAAAATTTCGCGATGAAGGCGAGTCCGCAGATGGTGGCGCTGACCAGCGCGCCGGTCGGCCCGGGTTCGCGCAGATGCCGCCACCACGCGCCCGCAGCCGCCAGGAAAAGCAGCGTCATCGTCATGTCCGAGGTCGCGAGCGGACCGTGCGCGAGGAAGGTCGGGCAGAAGACCAGCGTAACGAGCGAAATGAAACCGCCCGCCGTGCCGAACAGCGCGCGGGACCACGCAAAGACCAGCAATCCCGTCGCCGCGCTGACGAGGGACATCACGGCCCTCGCCTGAAACAGGCGCTCCGCCACGGGCAGACCGGTGCCGTAGAAGAACGCGTGGCCGTATCGCCAGACGTCAGACCCTTTCCAGTCCACGCGATCCGTGGGTGGCAGCGGATCTCCGGCGAGGACGTGGGGCAGCGCGGCGAGGCGCTGCGGAAGGTTTCCGTTTTCCGGCTGTAGACGGAAATCGCCGCGGGTGTTGTAGGCGTGTCCCGCCGTGAGATGCGCGATCTCGTCGGAGGTCATGCTCTTCTCCGCGGTCGCCGTCACGGCGAGCACCGCGTGCAGGGCGGCCAATCCGCAGGCGAAAGCAAGCACCAGCGCTTCGCCCGGTTTGCGGAGGAGTGAGATC
>JBJTCH010000221.1:0-9195 GCA_046091745.1 Opitutaceae bacterium | reverse complement strand
GGGAGCAGCATCTTCCGCCAGTGGACGACCGTCGCCGACCAGATGGCGCCGCTGCCCGTGCTGAACCGCGCGTTCGGCGGCTCCCGCACCGGCGACCAGCTCGCGCGTTTCGACCAGCTGGTGCCGCGCTACGCGCCGCGGATCGTCGTGTATTACTGCGGCAGCAACGACCTCAACGCGAAGGACGCCGACGCACCGCCGGTGATCTTCGCGCGGTTCAAGGAATTCTCCGACCGCGTCCGCCGCTGGTCGCCGGAAACGCGCGTCGTCTACGTCACGTCCACCCGCTCGCCCGACCGCGTGCGGAAGTGGGAGCAGGTCGACCACTACAACGCGCTCGTGCGCGCCCATTGCGCGGCCACCCCGCACCACCACTTCATCGACATCAACCCCGCGCTGGTCGACGAGAACGGCCATCCGCGCCTCGAGTGGTACCAGAAGGACAAGCTGCACTTCCACCCGCCCGCCTACGAGGCGTTCACCGCGATCATCCGGCCCGTGCTCGAGCGCCTCTGGGCCGAGGTCGGCGCGGCGAAGCGGTGAGGGC
Source organism: Opitutaceae bacterium (assembly GCA_046091745.1). Lineage (GTDB taxonomy): Bacteria > Verrucomicrobiota > Verrucomicrobiia > Opitutales > Opitutaceae > ER46. The sequence continues at coordinate 8,648 of JBJTCH010000221.1, read as the reverse complement.
CCGGCGCCGCTCAGCGCGATGATCACCGCCCTTCGCCTGCTTAGCGGACTGACCGTCGCCGGGGTCGGGCTGGCGGCGCCCGCGGCCTCCGATTGGAAGGATGCGAAGGGGGCCGCGTTTCGCGGTGAGCCGGTCGAGACGGCGGGTCCGCTCGCGTTGTTTCGCACCGGAGGTTTTTCGAGCCGCTTCGTGCCGCTGCGGGCGCTCCCGCCGGCCGAGTGCGTGCGCTTTTTCGAGGCCGTGCGCGGCCGGGCCCCGCGCGCGGAGCGCTGGAGCGCCGCGCGCGGGGAGGCCACGGCCGAGCTGGCGGGCCGCTTGCGCGCCGGAGGGGCCCGGGCGGTGGATTTCGACGCCGTTCCGGAACCGGAGATGATCGTCGGCATCTTCGCGGGCCGCCGGGAGGGCGGGTTTTCCCGCCTGCTGGACAACCTCGGGCCTTTCCTTCGACGCGTGCAGCGGGTCTACCCCGGCCGCGTCGTCAGTGTGCTTTTTCCGTCTCGCCAGTCCGGCCTCACGGGCGGCGGCAGCGTCTCGGCGCCGTGGCTCTCGGTGGACCCTTCGAAGGCGGGTGGCTTGCGTCTCCTTGGCCGGTTCACTCCGGCCGAGGGCCTCGTGCTGGTTCTCCTCACGCGCGAGGGCGTGCCGTTGTTCGGCCAGGCGGTCGATGACATCCCCGACTTGATGAAGTTCGTGGATGGAGCCGGCGACATCCTCTGGGAACTGAATCCCGCCAACCCGCGGGCCGCGCGCGACCGGGCGCATTACCTCGGGGCCGTCCGCCCGGTCGAATTCGCGGAGGGTTCGGCCGCCCCGCTCCTGGTCGTCGACCCGCTGCGCCTGGATGCCCTGCAGGCGCGCGGTGTGACGAGCGTTTCCGCGCGGCTGGAGGTCTCCGCCGAGGGACGCGTCGGGGCCGTCGAGCTGGCGGCCGATCCGGGCACGCCGGAAGCGTTGCGGCCCGCCCTCACCGAGGCGTTGCGGCGCGGGGCGTTTTTTCTGCCGGCCATCGAGCGCGGCCGGGCGGTGGACGGCGCGCATGACTACCGGCTCACGGTGCCGCCGCGTGACGCGCAGCTGGCGGCGGACGCTGCGTGGGTGAAGGGGGAGGCGCGCACCGACGTGCCGATCGCCTCGTGGCTCGTTTTGAAGGCGATCCGGGTCCCGGAGCAGGTTTTCTCGACCATCGCGGGGGTCGACGCCGACGGCACCGTGATGCTGAGCGCGGTGAGCGCCGGCGCCGCGGGCAAGATCTCCACCGCCTCCCAGATGAACGCGTTCAACAGCGACTGGTTCGGCCCGGAGGGCGCCGGCGGGGTGCGACCGCAGGAGGGACAGACGCAGGAGGTCGACGGTGAGAAGCTGGTCTGGAAAAAGGTGAAGCCCGAGCATGGGCTGGTCGATTTCCTCGGACGCGCACGCAACCTCGATTATTGCGTCGGCTATGCGTGGACCGAGGTTGAGGTTCCCGCGGACTCCGACGCGTGGCTCGGCATCGGCAGCGACGATGGCCTGAAAGTTTGGGTCAACGGCACGCTGGTGAACGACCGCTGGATTCGCCGCACCAGCCGGCTGGATGACGATGTGGTTCCATTTCGCCTGAAGGCCGGGCGTAACCAGATCCTCGTGAAGATCCAAAACGCGATGGGCCTCTGGAGCTTCACCTGCCGGCTGCGGGTGCGCGCGGGGCAGTGAATCGAGGGCGCCCCGCAAAATCAGCGGGTCCGCGTGAAGAAATCCTCCGGCACGTGCAGCGACCATACTTCACTCGAAAGCGGGCGGGCGTGGCCGCCGGCCACCCAGAGACGGTCGTCGAAGACATACGCTGAGTGTTCGTGCCGGCCTTTCCAGATGACGCCGGCCGTCAACCGCTCCCAGGCGCGGCCGTCGGCGGAGGTCCAGACGTCGGCATGGTCGATCGACGGATCCTTTGACCAGCCGCCCAGCACCCAGAGGCGGTCGCGGTAAGCCATGGCGGAGAACCAGAGGCGCGGGGCCCACGCCGCCGCTTCCGTCTCGCGGCGCCAGTTGACGCCGTCCGCGGAAGACCAGACGTCGTTGCGCGCGTGGTAGGCCGGGACGTAGTTGCCGCCGCCCAGGACATAGAAGCGGTCTCCGAGCACCACCGCCTGATGGTAGGCGCGCGGACTCCAGCCCGCATGCGCGGTTTCGAGCCGCCAGTCGCGTCCGTCGGCCGAGGACCACACGTCGTCGCGCAGGTCCGCGTCGGTGCCGAAGTAGTAGTTCTCCGTGCCGCCCAGGATCCACATGCGGTCTTTGAACACGACCGTGCCGGCGGCGAGGCGCGGTGACCACGCGGCCGCTGCCGTCTCTTGTTTCCATGCGCGTCCGTCCACGGAGGACCAGACGGAGTTGCCCGCGGAGTGCCCGGGCAGGCGGCCGTTGTACCAGCCGCCCATCAGCCACATCCGGCCGGAGAATGAGAGCGTCATCGGCAGGTCGCTGTGGATCCACGGCGCCTCGCGCGTCTCCAGCCGCCATTCGCGTCCGTCGGCCGAAGACCAGACGTCGCGCGGCGGCGCCTCGTGCGAGGTGAACCAGCCGCCGAGCAGCCACATGCGTCCGGCGTGGACCAGTTCGCCCGCGGAGTCGCGTGCGCGCCACGCGGCCGCGGGTGTTTCCCGTTTCCAATCGGGGCCGTTGCGCTCGGCAGCCGCGATCGTGACGACGGCCGCCAGCAGCGGGGCGAACAGGCGGGCTAGGGCAAGGATGCCGCGCATGGCGGGAAGCGATGGCGCCGGGACGCGGCGCGTCAACGCGGCGGATGGTCGCGCGCGGCTTTTTCGCTGGCGACTGCGAAGCGCCGCCGGTTGCCTCGCGCTCCCGTCGCATGAAAACCACGCTCCTCGCCGCCCTGCTTTCCGCTATGGTTTCCGCCGCATCCGCCGCCGAGACCGTCATCCCGCTCGCCAACGCCGGCTTCGAGGAAGGTTTGGCCGGTTGGAACGCCGCGGGTGACAACGCCATGAGCGCGGCGGTGCCCGAGGCGGCGCGTTCGGGAAAGCTGGGGCTGCGGGTGACCGACACCAGCGACACGCTCGGCTCGAGCGTCGCCTCGAAGCGTTTTCCCGCCGTCGCCGGCCGCACCTACGAGGTGCGTTTCCAGGCGCGGGCGGTGAAGGGAGAAGGGATCGCGGTCTACCTCCGGTTCTACAACGCCAAGGGCGAATTCCTCACGCGGCCGGAGCTGAAGAACCAGATCAACGTCCCCATCCGCCGCGGTGACACCGCGTGGAAGGCCTTCTCCAAGGAAGGCGTCGCGCCCGCCGGCTCCGTGCACGTCGAGGTCTGGATCCACTCGTTCACGAAGAACGTCGTCACGGCCGACTTCGATGACCTCGTGCTCGTCGAGAAGGGCTCCTGATCTCGACCTCCTGATTTTTCCCATGAAATCCCCGCTCAAAACCGCCTTCGTCACCGCGCTGCTGCTCGCCGTCGCCCCGCTCTTCGCGGCGCCGGCCTCGCATCCCGACACCTCCGCCTGGAAATCCCTGTTCGCGGCCGATCTGGCCGACGCTGACCTGAAGGATGGCAGCTGGGTTTGGGAAAACGGAACCTTGGTGGCGCGCACCCACGACACGATCTGGACGAAGCGACCCTACGCCAACTTCGTGCTCGATCTGGAATTCAAGGTCGCGAAGGAGTCCAACAGCGGGGTGTTCCTGCGTTCGGGCAACACCAAGCAGGTCCTCTCGGCGCTGGAGATCCAGGTGCACGAAAGCGCCGACGGTGCGCACTACGGCGAGGTCGGCTCGATCTACAACGCGAAGGCGCCGGCGAAGAAGATGGCGAAACCCACCGGCGAGTGGAATCGCTTCACGATCACGTGCAATGGCAGCCGCGTTTCCCTGATCTTCAACGGCGAGGAGGTCTACAACGTCGACCTCAACGACTGGAAGGAGCCGAAGAAGAACCCCGACGGCACCGCCAACAAGTTCCCGGTCGCGCTGAAGGATTTCAGCCGCAACGGCCCGATCGGCCTGCAGGGCCTGCACGGCAAGGCGCAGGCGCCCGTCTGGTACCGCAACCTCCGCATCCGCGAGTTGAAGTAACCGCGGCGCGAGCGATTCCCCTCTTCCTTTCATGCCACGCATCGTTTCCTTCCACTACACCCTGCGCGACCCGGGCGGGCGCGTCCTCGACACCTCCGCCGGCGGCGAGCCGGTCACCTACCTCGAGGGGGCGGGTCAAATCATCGACGGGCTCGACGCGCGGCTGCGCGCCGCGATCGCCGGGCAGAAGTCCCGGGTCGAGGTGCCGGCGCGCGAAGCCTACGGCGAACGCGATCCCGCGCAGCTGCAGCGGGTGAAGCGCGAGGTGCTGCCGGTCGAGGGCGAGATCAACGTGGGCGATCAGTTCCAGACCGGGCCGCACCGCTCGGATCCGGTCGTGACCGTGGCCGCGATCGAGGGTGACGAGGTGGTGCTCGACGCCAATCATCCGCTGGCCGGCGTCGACCTCACGTTTGACGTCGAGGTGACGCAGGCGCGCGAGGCGACGGCGGACGAACTCAGCCACGGCCATGCGCATGGCGAGGGCAGCTGCGGTTCCGGTTGCGGCTGCTCCGGTTGATTCGGACGCCCGCGGCTCAGCGGCGCGGGGGTGTGTCGGGTGAGGCGGCCTCGAAAAATTCCTGCGCGCGCGTGAGCCAGTGGGCGTAGCGGCTGTAGTCGCCGGCCCAGGAATTGGGCACGCACACCCGCTTCAGCACGCCCTTCTCGGACTTGCCGGCGGGGCCGGTGCCGGTGGCGAACTCGGCGGTGAAACGCGGGTCGTGCGTGTGCACCACGAAATGACGGCCGCCCCCGCGGCTTTCACGGTCGATCCGGACGAAGTGCGGGTAGGTCATGGCGTTTTCCTCAGTAGCCGGCCTCGGCCAGTTGGCGGCGAACTTCCCGCAGCGCGGGGGCGAGCTGGTTGGGCAGATCGGTCCAGATCGGCTCGAGCGCGAGCCGGTCGTTGTAGCCGGCCCGGCGCAAGGCGCGCAGGAAGGGGCGAAAATCCTCACCGTTCACGCCCGGCGCGGCGCGGTCCTTGTTCTCCGCGAGGTGCGCGTGGCGGATGAGCGGACCCACCTTCACGATGTCGTCGGGGGACTCGCCGTTGCGCAGCATGTGGAAGAGGTCGACCAGCAGCTTGACGCCGTTGGTGTTCGCGCGGCGCACGGCCTCGGCGCCCTCGAGCACGGTGTTCACGAGGTTGCACTCGCCGCGGTTGAGGGGCTCGACCACGAGGGTCACGCCGGCCTCCTCGGCGAGCGGGCCGAATTGCTTCAGCATGTCGACGTATTGCTCGAAGCCTTTCGCGACGGGAAAGCCGTCCGGCACCATACGCGCCCCCGCGCTGCCGAACACGATGATCGTCATGCCGATCTCGCGGCAGCGGCGGAAAACCGTCTGGGCGTAGCGGTCGAGCCGCGCGTAATCGATGTCGGGCCCGCTGCACTTGAGAGACGCCGGCAGCAGCACGTTGGCCGCCGGCATCGGGAAGCCGCACGCTTTCAACGCGGCCGCGCGCGGCGCGAAATCGGCGTCCGGCGCCTCGGGCGTCAGGAAGTTCACCACGTGGCCCTCGATGAAGTCGCACTCGGGCCGGAAGGGGAGCGTCGCCAGTGTGGCGGGGTCGGTGCAGAAGCCGATTTGCATCGGTGGTGTTCCACACGATGCGGCGCACCGACGCACGGCGAAAACGCCGCGGTCGTCAGCGTGTTCCGGGTTTGAGGTTTCGCGCGCGCGGGGTATCGCTGCGCGGATGATTCCCGTCACCGTCCTCACCGGCTTCCTCGGCGCCGGCAAGACCACCCTCCTCAACCGCATCCTCACGGAGCACCACGGCAAGAAGCTCGCGGTGATCGAGAACGAGTTCGGCGAGGTGGGCGTCGACCATCAGCTGGTCGTGCGCAGCGAGGAGGAGCTGTTCGAGATGAACAACGGGTGCATCTGCTGCAGCGTCCGCGGCGACCTCATCCGCATCCTCGGCCGCCTGCTTAAACGCAAGGACCGGCTCGACGGCGTCCTCATCGAGACCACCGGCCTCGCCAACCCCGCGCCGGTCGCGCAGACGTTCTTCACCGACGACGAGATGAAGCGCGCGTTCAAGCTCGACGCCATCGTGACGGTCGTCGACGCCCGCCACGTCGCGCGTCATCTCGACCAGGACGACGAGTCCGTGAAACAGGTGGGCTTCGCCGACGTGATTTTGCTCAACAAGACCGATCTGGTCTCGCCCGCGGAGCTCGACGCCCTCGAGGCGCGGATCCGCCGGATGAACGCCGTCGCGCGCATCCATCGCACCAACCGCTGCGACCTTCCGCTCGACCGCGTGCTCGACGTGGGCGGCTTCAACCTGAACCGTGCCGTCGAGCTCGAGCCCCGCTTCCTCGAGCCTGAGTATCCGTTCGAGTGGGCCGGCGCCTACCCGTTGCCGGCTGGCACGCACACCCTTGAGATCGGTCACTGCGACCACGATCCCGGGCATGACCACGGCCACGGCCATGATCATGACCATGGCGACCACCACCATCATCACGGCAATCCCGACGAGCTCGACGTCGTGATCATGCCGGTGGCGAAAGTGCCGGGCCGCGACGAGCCTGCGGCCTCGTGTCCGCCCACCGCCGCCGCGGTCCAGGCCGCGGTGCTGGCTTTTTCCGACTGGGAGGCGCGCACCGCCGAGGGTGAGGAGATCACGCCCGGCGCCACGCTCCGCCGCCTGCTGCTCAAGAATGGCGATGGGCGTTTCAAGCTGCGGATCGACCAGCCGGGGCATTTCCTGGTGTTCGAGTCATGCGGACACGACCCGTTGCACATCTACGCCGGTGACGACGTCGTGAAGCCCGTTTGGCAGCAGGACTTCCACCTGGCGCACGAGCACAACGAGGCGGTGACCTCGGTGGGCATCAGTGTGCCGGGCGATCTCGACGGCAAACGGCTCAACGACTGGATCAGCGAGCTGCTGCGCACGAAGGGCGGCGACATCTACCGGATGAAAGGGGTGCTTGCGGTGAAGGGCACCAACAAGCGCCTCGTCTTTCAGGGCGTGCACATGCTCTTCGACGCTCAGTTCGACCGCGAATGGGCGGCGGGTGAGCCGCGATCCAACACCCTCGTGTTCATCGGCAAGAACCTCGAACGCGCGAAGCTCAACGAGGCCTTCAAGGCCTGCCTCGCCTGAACCGGCGGGGCTTTCACGGCCGGCTTCAGTCCTGTGCTCCAACCCGGCGGGGGTATTCCGGCGGTCGAGGGTCGGTCGCCGCCCGAGTTATTCCCGAAACGGCAGCGTGGTACTCGGCCCGGCGTTTTTCAGCGGAACGGGATCAGCACGGCGGCGAAGGCGAGCAGGAGGATCACTCCGGTGATCCACCAGAGCCACGCAAGGCCGCCGGGTCCCGCGGAACGCGGGGCGGTGGGGCGTGCGTTGTCGTGGGCGGTGTCGGGTAGGTCGAGGCCGTCGTAAATCGAGGACTCGCGCCAACCCGTGCGTTCATCGGCGCCGCATTCCGGACACGCGTGCGAACGGGGTGGGATCTCCGCGCCGCATTGGGCGCATTCGGCCGGAGCGGCGCCGCGATCAGGCATCGTGGGCGGGGAAATACTTTCGTTTCACGAGCCGCCACGCGGTGACGACGAACGCGGTCAGCGGTATGGCCAGCAGCATTCCGAGCACGCCGCCGAGGGCCGTGCCCCAGAAGAAGACGGCGACGATGATGGTCACGGGATGGAGGCCGGTTTGGTGACCCATGATGCGCGGGGTGAGGAACCACGCCTCGACGGTTTGGACCACGATTTTCACCGCGAGCACGAGACCGACGAGCTGCCAGCCGCCGCCGGGCTGGAGGAATGCCAGCGGGAGCGTGAAGCCGAGGCCCACGATCGTGCCGAGGTATGGGATGATGTTCAGGATCCCGAGCGCGAGGCCGACGAAGAGCCCGAACTTCAGACCCACGATCGAGAATCCCGCGGCGAGCAGCACGCCCATGCAGAGCCCGATGAGCAATTGTCCGCGGAAGAACGCCTCGATGATCCCGATGAATTCATCGACGAGGAACACGACATCCGTGCGCACCGACGGGCGCAGAAAGGTGAGCTGTTCGGCCAAGCCGCGGGTTGGGTGGCCGCGGGCGAGCAGGAAGAAAAAGAGGTAGACCGGCACGAGCGCGAGGTGGGTGAAAAACGCGGCGGTGCCGACCAGCGCCTGCAAAGCAGCCCGCACGGACGGAACGGCCTGCGCGACGAGCGCCTTCGCTTCCGGTGCCGCGCCTTCGGCGATCTGGCGGACGGCCGGTCGGGCCAGCTGTTCCTGAAGCACGGCGACCCAAGCCGGGTAATGCGCACCGATGAACTCCACCGCGCGCTGCCAGAGCGTCGGCAGGTAGGCGACGAGGTCGATCAGTTGGGTGACGAGCGGCGGCGTGAGCACGAAAAACACCGCCCCGGCCGCGAGGGTGAATGCACCGTAGAGCATGACGACCGCGGTCAGCCGGCGGCCGTGCAGGCGTTTTTCCAGAATGGCCACCACGGGCCGCAGAATGAGGGCAAGCACGCCGGCGGTGGCGAGCGGCCAAAGCACGTGGGAAAAAAGCGCCACGAGCTGGCCGAGCACATGGAACGCGGCCACCAGCGCCGCCGCAC
>JBJTCH010000220.1:0-6051 GCA_046091745.1 Opitutaceae bacterium | reverse complement strand
GCTCACGCCATGCTCCGGGTCGCCGGGTGAGGCGGGCGTGCCTTCGATCAGCTTGATGCCCGGCCACAGGCCGCCCGAGTCCTGCCAGCCGCCGCCCGATCCGCCGAGCCACTCGCCGAGGATCGCGCGCGCGGCGACCATGCGCCGCTCCGGCTCAGTCATGGGTCCGGTGAGTGAACCGATCTGCGACGTCGCGCGCATGCAGACGCCGATCAGGGCGCCGAGCAGGTTGGTGGACACGGCGAGCCGCGAGCCCTTGGGGATGCGGTTGACGTTGCTGACGAGTTCGAAGCCGCGGCCGTGGCCGCAGACGCCCGCGAGCAGTTCCGCGAGGCCGGCGCCCGAGCGCTCGATGCCGGGCGGCACGATGCCCGCCGCGATGATCGCCGCCTTGAGGAGCCCGAGATGGTCGCGGCCGAAATCAAAGACGTCATCGATCGTCGCCAGCACCGCCTGCGCCCCGAGATCGACGCTCGCCAGACGGATCACCGGCTCCGGAATCACCCGGAAGTAAGCCTCGACCGGCGGGCGCGGGGCCGCGTCGCGGCCGTGCACGCCCAGGTCGATGGAGACGTTCAACACCCGCGCCCCCTCGGGAAAATCCATCCCGAGGAAGAAAATGTCGCTCCAGCCGCAGTGCGTGAGGTCCATGCGCACGGCCGTCAGTTCCCGCAGCAGCGGAAAGGCCGCGGGTTCTTCCGCGGGGGCGAGCAACTCGCGCCGCACGCGCAGCGGCTGGTCCTCCGGATGTCCCAGACGGAACATCCAGGCGTTGCCGCGGGTGGAGCGCACCGTCCGGCGCACCTGGTCGGCCAGGGTCTGGAACGCCAGCGCGTGGTGCGCCGCGGCGAGCGCGCTGGCCAGCGTCTCGCTCGGGCCTGCGTGCTCCTGCGCCCGGAGAAAAACCGAGATCGCCTCCTCGAAGCGGCGTTCGAGGAGGTGCCGGAAACCGTCGTGCGGCCCCCGTCCCGCGCGGGGGAGCCCGGGTTGCGCGGGGAGGTTATAGCGTTGGATCGCCGCGATGAAGAACAGCGCCCGCACGCGGCGGTAGAGATTCGTCTCGCGCCGCCGGTAGGCGTCGAGCTCGCGGCAGGCCGCCAGCAGCTCCTCCAGCGTGCGCCCCTCGCCCCACTGCTCGAGGGCGGTGTCGCGGATGGCGGGGTTCTCCGACGCGATGATGTCGATGAGGCTCGGTCGCATCGGCGGATCAGTCGGCCCGGGCGGCGAGCAATTCCACCAGCTGCGTGAGCACGCGGTCGCGGTCGCGTCCGGAAAGCGAAAGCGCCAGCTGCGCGAAGAGGAGGCCGTACGGCGCGCCGATGTCGAACCGGCGGCCGGCCACGCTGAGCGCGAGGTGCCGCCGGCGCGCCGCGAGCAGGTGCAGCGCGGGGGAGAGGCCGAGCGGGCGGTCCGGCTCCGATCGGCCGAGCTCGTCGAGGAGCCCGAAGATCTCCGGCCCGAGCACGTGCATGCCGAAGAAGCACAGGTAAAAACCGGCGCGCAGGCCGGGCACGATCAGCTGCTGCTCCGCGACGGTGGGCGTCGGTTTTTCGAGCACCGACTCGACCTGGTAGAGCGGCCGCTCTCCGCCGACCAGCCGGCCTCCCACCGCGCCAAACGCCGTGAGCTGGCTCTCACGCGTCGGCTGCACGGCGGAGACCGTGGTGCCCTCGGCGACCGCGACGTCGATCAGCTGGCGCGCGCAACTCGTGGCCGTGCGGGAGACCGGGAGATGGTCGCCGACCAGATGGAGAAAAGGTTCGTCGCCGATGAAGCCGCGGCCGCACAACACCGCGTGGCCGTAGCCGCGAGCCGCCGCCTGCGGGATGAAGCGCACGCGGTCGCGCAGGGCGCCGCAGGCCTCCGCGTAGGCCGCCTCGTCGCCGGGACACACCACCACGCCGAATTCCTCGATGCCGGAGCCGGCGGCCTCCTCGAGCACGACCTGGAGCGCCGACTTCGGTTCGCCGCGCGGGTCGATCAGCGTCTGCAGCGGCAGGGTGCGCTGGCGCGGGTTGGCGGCGGTGACGAGGACTTTGCGGATCTTCATGCGGGGAACGGCGGGACGAACGTGGGAGGCGTACCCCGCCGCCTCAAGCTCGCCGTTCCGCCCGCCGCGGCGGTTGACCACGGAGGGAAATTACCCTCCTCTCTGCCCCCCATGCCCGCCAAAGCCGCCCGCCGTCGCACCGCACCGCGTCACCCGCTCGTGCTGGACGGCGTCGTGCACATCACGCGGCAGGTGCACTTCAACTCGGCCCACCGGCTGTATAACCCGAACCGGAGCCTGGCGTGGAACCAGGCGAAGTTCGGGTTGTGCACCAACCCTCACTGGCACGGCCACAATTACGTTTTGGAAGTCACGGTGAAGGGCCGGCCCGACCCGGAGACCGGCTACATCATGGATCTTTCCGACCTGAAGCGGATCCTGCACGAGGCGGTCGTCGACAAGTGCGACCACCGCAATCTCAACGATGAGGTGGACTTCCTGCGCGGCACGATCCCCTCGACGGAGAACCTGGTCATCGCCTTCTGGCGCGAGATCGCGCCGCACCTGCCCCCTCGTGCCCGGCTGCACCGGGTGCGGCTCTACGAGACCCCCCGCAACTTCGCCGATTTCTTCGGCCCCGACGCTTCCCCCTGAACCTGGGGGTAACGGGGCTGGAAGCGGTTGTTATCGTCCCCCAACCGCCCGGCCCGCCGAAGCCCGAACCAAAAACGAAATGAAGAAGAAACCGATGTTCCTCCATGAGACCGCCGGCGGCGTGCCGCCCCTCATGGGCCGAAGCTTTGACGCCGGGTTCACTCCCGGGCCGGAGTACCTCGACACGCTGCCCGACATGATGGAGGCGGTGAACGCCGCGGAGGGCGCGCGCGTGCCGATCCAGCAGGTCGGCTGCGCCAACTTCCGTCTGCCGCTCCGCTTTCGCACCGCCGCCGGCCGCGAGGTCACGCTGGAGACCGCGGTCACCGGCACCGTCTCGCTGCAGGCCGGCCTGAAGGGCATCAACATGGGCCGCATCATGCGCTCGTTCTATGAGCATGAGGACGAGGTCTTCACGTTCGAGACGCTGCGTCGGCTGCTGCTGAAATACCAACGGAAGATCGACTCCTTCCACGCGCGCATCCGCCTCTCCTTCTCGTACCCGATCCGCCAGCGGAGCCTCCGCAGCGGCCTTTCGGGCTGGCAGTACTACCGCGTCGCGTTCGAAGGCACCATGGACCGCTCGGGCGCGTTCCGCCGCGTGGTGGAGTTCGACTTCGTCTACTCCTCCACCTGCCCGTGCAGCGCCGAGCTCGCGGAGCACGCCCGGCACACCCGGGGTTCCTACGCCACGCCGCACGCCCAGCGCTCCAAGGCGCGCGTCCGCGTGCTGCTCGCGCCCCGCCGCACGCTGTCCCTCGAGGACCTGCAACGCCACTGTCTCAACGCCCTGAAGACCGAGACGCAGGTCATGGTGAAGCGCGAGGACGAGCAGGCCTTCGCCGAGCTCAACGGCGCGCACATCAAGTTCGTCGAGGACGCCGCGCGGCTCCTCTACCGCGAGTTGGCCGGCGACGCACGCATCGCCGACTTCGAGGTCGCGTGTTCCCACCTCGAGTCCCTGCATTCGCACGATGCCGTGAGCGTCATCTGCAAGGGCGTGAAGGGCGGGTTCACGGGCGACTTCATGGATTTCGGCTCGCTGCTCTGCTGAGCCGCGCGTCCCGTCCGCGATTCCCATGGAAAAGCCCGTCGTCCTGGTGACCGGCGCGTCGCAGGGCCTCGGCGCGGCGATCGCGCGGGCCTTCGCCGCCGGGGTTCCCGGCGCGCGGCTTGCCCTCGTCGCGCGCGGCGCGCGGGGCCTCGCGGCCACGGCCCGGGCCTGCGAGGCGGCGGGGGCCGAGGCCGAGGTTTTCCCGTGCGACGTGGCCGACGAGGCCGCGGTGGCGGCGATGGCGGCCGCCGTGAACCGCCGTTTCCGGCGCGTCGACGTGCTGGTGAACAACGCCGGCGTGTTCGCGGGCGCGCCGTTCGCGGAACTCGCGGTGGCGGACTTCGACCGCATCGTCGCCGCCAACCTGCGCAGCGCCTTTCTGGTCACGCGCGCTTTCCTGCCCGCGATGCGCCGGCGCGGCCGGGGTGACGTCTTTTTCATGAGCTCGATCGCGGGCCTCGGCGCTTACCCGAACGGCGCCGCTTACTGCGCGGCCAAGGCGGGTGTCACGGCGTTGGCGCGCGTGCTGCGCGCCGAGACCAAGGGCACGGGCCTCCGCGTCTGCTGCGTGCATCCCGGCGCGACGTGGACGCCCTCGTGGCGCACCAGCGGCGTGCCCGCCGAGCGCATGATGCCCGCCGCCGATGTCGCCCGCGCTTTCCTTGACGTCTGGCGGCTCTCGCCGCGCACCGTCGTCGAGGAGATCGTGCTGCGTCCCGCGGGCGGCGACATCTGACGCCGCCGGCCCGTCAGGGGCGGAAGCGCACGAGTTTCCCGGTCTGACGCGGCAGGAAAACCAGCGTGACCTGCCGCTCCGCGTCGCGGACGCGCACCGAGTTGATCTGGTTGGGGAACTGCTCGCCCAGTGCGTTGTGGTGCATGCGCGCGCCCTCGACTCCACCCGGCAGCGGTAGCTCGAAGTGGAACCAGAGCTCGTTCGTGTCCGGCTTCGCCTCGCGTCCGACCCAGCGGAGCGCGGCCGGTTTTCCGTCCCGGCCGAGGACGGTGAATTTCTCCGCGAGGTAGGCGCGGGTGGCGGCGTCGAACTCCGCGGCCGGCGTCCGGCCGAGCGAGAGGCGCTGGCGCGTGTGGACGCTCAGCGCCGCCTCGAAGTCGTCGATGAAGACGCGGAGCGAGACCTCCAGTGAACCGGTCGCGGCGTTGTAGTCGGCCTCCGCGACGGACGTGTGGATCGGGTGCGCGCGCGCCGGGGCGGCCGCGAGCAGCAGGACCAGCGCGGCGGCGAAAGCGGCGCGGACGGGCGGGCGAAAGGGATCCCGGCGCGGCTTTTTGTATCCTGCAACCGGATGCGAATGCCCGCGGACCGTCGTCGCGGCGGGAGGGCCGCCGGGGCTATCCCCGCGGATGGCGCTGGGGCGGGTGCATCCGCGCGGACCGGGCATGGGGCGACGAAGGCGGGCCGTCCGGGTGGTCGCCAGCTCTTTCCCCGGGATTTACCCGACGGCCGGGTCAGGGGGAGATGGTGGACTCGGCCGAAGGGCGGCGGCGGGAGAGAAGGGAGCGCTCGGAAGTCGTGGCCCGGGGGAAACCTGAATACGACATCGAGATACATTTAGAAAAAAGGTAATTTTTTCCAAAAAAGTACTTGATTCAGCAGGAAGACATAAAGTAACTGTCTCGTTACGGAACTTCTGAATTCAAACTTTCGCTACGTAAAGACACCCAAATGAAAACCAAATCCTCGTCCGAATCCAACCTAAGCGGCCTCACCCGCCGTTCCTTCATCCAGCGCGGTGGCATGGCCGGCATCCTGGCCGCCAGCGTCGGCCCTTTCCTCCGCCTCGGGCCCGAGGCCCGCGCCGGTAACCTGGCGACTACGCCCTTCCCCTACACTCCGTTTACCCGTCCGCTCCCCATCCCCGGCCGCATGGCCCCGGTAGATTTCGGAGCCATGAGCCCTGGCAGCGCCAATTGCTCCCTTGGCTCCCCCAATGTCTGGCACGGTATCGCTCCGGAATACGATCCCGCCCACCCGTTCAACAAGGCCGCCTGGGCCAGCGAGACCCTCGATCCGGCTACCAACCAGCCGTTCAAGGAGAAGCATCACTTCCTCGATATCGTCCCGACCACCCCGGAGTACATCCCGGGGATCAAGACTCCCGTCTACGGCTACAACGCCGTCGTTCCGAGCGCCACGATGCGTGCCCGCCACGGTGAGTCCATGGTGGTGCGCCTCCGCAACTCCCTGAAGGACGTCGAGTGCTCGATCCACCTCCACGGCGCTCATTCCCCCGCGCACAGCGACGGCCATCCGTGCTTCTACATCCTCCCGAGCCAGTGCCGGGATTACTATTATCCGCACATCGTCCCGAAGCACGGCACCACCCAGGAC
>JBJTCH010000219.1:0-4517 GCA_046091745.1 Opitutaceae bacterium | reverse complement strand
GCCCTCGAGGAAGCCCATTTCCTCGTGTTTCCGAAAGTCATCAGGATCCTTGTGCAGGCAGGCGGCGGTGTAGCGCGTTCCGTTTCCTTCATCCGCAAGGGAAAAGACCGCGGTCAACGGCAACGACGGCGTCGTCGGTCGCCAACCGCCCGTGAGCGTCGAGGTCCAAACGATGCGCTCGAACTGCACGATTTCCAGGAAGCAACCGGGGTTATCGCTGGTGCCGCCATCAGGTCCGCGCATGAACGTGTGAAAATCACCCCCGGGTCGAAAATCGAAGGCGCGCACCTCGGTCGTCCAAGGTTTGGGGCACCACCATTGCGCGAGGTGAACGGGATTCGCCCACGCCTCCCAAATACGGGTCCGCGGGATGGCGAGGTAACGGGAGATTTCGAGTCGGGTGTTGTCTTGGCTCATGTTTTTCCTTGGGGCCAGAAAAGGCGGGATCCACCGGATCCTGCACCCGAAAAACTACCGGCGTACCAAGGGGGCTCGGGAAGCTGCCGCCGCCACGGCCCACGCGCAGCAAATAACTGATTCGCATTTCGTCATAGAGTCAGGGACTGGGGTGCGGCCCGAAGGGTCGGGGCCAAACCTGCGACCTCCCGTTTGCTCTTCTGATCTCCGTTGCCCGTTTCGTCCTGACCCTTTGGGCGCATCGCTGTGCCTTCACGGTCGCCGGATGGAAGGCGATGAGCGGCGGCGCCGGGGTTCGTTTCAAGCCGGCGGCGGATCCCCGAAATGCGCGCGGAAGGAGGCGTAAGCGGCGCAGTCGGCGAGCATGGCGTCAATGGCCGCCGCAACCGGCTCGATCCGCACCAGCCCGGAGAACACCGCTTTGTCGCCGATCCCGTCCTCGATCACGAACGCGGGCCGCTGCGTGATCTGATGGGAGAAAAACTCCCGTGTGGAGGCGTCGACGCGCGCGGCGACCGCCCCGGACCGCGCGGCGACGAGGAGTTTTCCGGCGTCGAGCCGCCCCCCGCCGGCCGCGACCGCGACCTCCACGGCCACCTCCATGCGGCCAACCGGCCGGCCGTCCCGCTCGGCTGCGTGGGAAAGGGCGAGGCGGATCTCATCGCCCGTGAAACCGAAGTCGCGCGCGGCCTCCGCGACGAAACTCGCGGCGGGATACTCCCCTGGCTTCGGCGGCTCGTACCAGGAGGTGTCGAGCAGGAAGGGCGACCGCATGATGATCCCGCTGCGCCGGTAGAACCAAGCGCACTGCTCCCGCGAGACCGGCCAGTCCTCCGGACGCATCCGCGCGATCCTCCACTGAAAATCGATGCGGCCCGCGTAGCGGCGTCGCAGTTCCGCCCACGTCGGCTCGGCCCAGAAACACCAGGATGAACAGACCTCGAGGAAGTAGGTGATCTTCATGACGAAGACCGTATTGCTGACCGACCGCGGGCCGCGGGTCACGAATGATCGCCGGCGATTTCAGCCGCGAAGCGGTGATCGTTCGCACCGGAGCGCCGGGTTTTGCCCCTGCGGGTCCTGCGGCGAACGAGCGCCCCACTCCTTCGTCGTTCTCCGCAGTCCCGATCCGCCCGCGGGCATTTCGTGACCGACGAGGGCCGAATACCCGAAGGGGTCAGGACGAAACCTGAACCGCAGCGCCCCGTGCCTTGCGTCTCGGTTGCAAGTTTCGACCTGACCCCATCGGGCCAGCTCCGCTCAGTCCGGTCTGAGCGGGAAAACCCCGCGTCGGTGCGATCCGTGGGCGAAGCCGTACGTACGCTCCTTGATGAAAACACGGCGGCCCGCGCCGGCCTGAAGGTGGTGGCAGGCCTGATCGGAGCGACACTGGTGCTGCTGCCGCTGGTGGTCTGGCGCTTGCGGGCGACGGGCAAGGCCGGCGACGAGATCCTCGGACCCGCGTTCATCGGCTGGCCGCTAGTCGCCGGCGCCATCCTCGCCGCCCTCTGGTGGCACGACAGATCGCAGCTGCGACCACGCCAGCGCCGACTGGAGGCGCTGGGCCACGAATACGAACGCTTGGACTGAAGGCGCGGCAATGGAGTCCTTGCGGCGGTCGAATGGGCGGGGCGAAACCTGCAACATGGCGCGCCATACTTGGCGTCTCGCTTGGGGGTTTCGCCCCGACCCTCTGCGACTAGCGATGGGGGCCGCTCCCCGTCTCGGTTGCACATGGCGACGGTCCTTCCGCGTCGCTGCAAATCTACGTTCTCCGACCATTTGGATGCATCCGCGCTGCGCCGCGGTTCGTTCCATTGGCGCGACCTTTAGGCTCCGTCTCTCGGCCGCTTGTTCAGCTCAACGTCAGTCGCATTCCTCCCATGAAGCTCCGCTCCCTGTTGATCGCCCTCGCCTTGTCCGCCGGTCTGATTCCGGCGGCATCCGCCAAGAACCTTGTTGAAATCGCCTCCGGCTCACCCGACCACACCACGCTGGTCGCCGCCGTGAAGGCCGCCGGCCTCGTCGAAACCCTGAGCGGCCCGGGTCCGTTCACAATTTTCGCGCCCACCGACGCGGCTTTCAAAAAGCTGCCCGCCGGGACCGTCGAATCGCTGCTGAAGCCTGAGAACAAGGCGAAGCTGGTCGCGGTGCTCACGTACCATGTTGTCCCCGCGAAGGTCATGGCCGCCAACGTTAAGACCGGCGAGGCACCGACCGTGAACGGCAAGAAGCTCAATCTCAAAGCCGACGGCAAGGGTGTCACGGTCAACAGCGCGAAGGTCACCGCCGCCGACCTCGTCGGCAGCAACGGGGTCATCCACGTGGTCGACACCGTGATTCTGCCCTGAGCAGAGCCGGCAATCCGCCAGCCGTCCTGACGGCTGGATCCACGGGCCCGCGGCCATGATGGCGGCGGGCCTTTTTACGTAAGGGCCTCGGGAGTTTGCGGCGGCGGCGTCCGAAAGCGCCGGGGCAAAACCGCGATCAGGCGACGTGCCCCTCGGCTCGGTTGCGACCTCACGGCATTACTAACCCCCTTCTCACTTCCCGCCACCGGCGGAAACCCCATCCTTCGAATGAGTCCGCGGTTTTTGCATTGGTGCCCGGGGTGGGGGTCGAACCCACAAGACTTTCGTCGGTAGATTTTGAGTCTATATAACACCAATTCTCCTTCACCTCTGATAATCAGAACTTTTTGGTACTTTTTGTAAACCTGTTTTTGGTCATTTTTGGTCATTTATGACCAATGGTACGAGTGAAGGCTGGTCCGTGAGCGCCACGAATGCGCGGGCTTTCCACCCCCATCCACACCGTCGCCAACCGCAGCCGCGTTCATTTCTTCAGCCTCGCCGCAGCCAGTTCGTGGAGCCGCAGCAGGTACTCGCTCACTTGAAGTCCCAGCGCAGTGGCGGTGCTCTGGATCCCCTCCTTCTCAAGGCGCGAGACCCTGAACTGGAGGAACTCCGTCTTCGGCCCCGTGCCCTGCAGATCCTTGGCCGTCACCTCGGACATGGCAGCGGCCAGCTTCGCATGGGTCTTGGGGTTCATGCCGCAAGGGCAAGCTTGGCATCACGAAGGAGAATCCCACGGATGACAGTGGCGCTCCACTTGGCACCCGTCTTGGTCGGAACACCCTCAAGGGCGCGGGCAATCTGCCAAAGCGAACACCCAGCATCCCTCATGGCCCGCATACGCTGGACTACGGCTCTCTCCGAGGGGTTCTCCACCAGATCCTCGCCATTGTCAGCAAGGTCATAGCCGTACGGCGGGAAGCGGCTGATTCGTTTCCTAGCCCGCTTCAGGAAGGACATGGTGCCCGCCACCCGCTCCCGTAGCTGCATGACCTCGAACTCTTGCAGGAGAACCAGACGGTTCGACACGACGTTACCCGCAGCACCCGTTGAGTCGATTTTCTCGCTCAACGAAACGATCCCACATCCGTGCTTCTGGAGCCGATCTAGAATGGCGAGGCTGGTGCGCATCGAACGCGACAGCCGACTGAGGCTGTAAATGATCAAGGTCGCTTTCTTCCGGCAGCACTCGTCCAAGCACTCGGAAAGGGCAGTCCTTTGGCAGATTTCCTTCGTTCCACTGATACCTGCCTCCTCGTAGATCCGTACGAGGGTAAGTCCATTGGCCTCACAGAACGCCTCAATCTTTCGCTTCTGCGCGTCAATTGAAGCTCCCTCAGTGGCCTGAAGGCTGGTGCTCACACGTACGAGGGCGATTGCTTCCATCCGAAGACTGTGTGACATGTGTCACACTCTGGTCAAGCTTATTGAGACTGGAAATAGGCGCTTTTGCTTTGAGCAACCTACTGGTTGCTCAAAGCCGTTTCTCCCTCGTAGAGCCCCTGCCCAAGCCCGCCATTTGGCTTGTTTACCGAATGAAGCAGCAAGCCACCACTCCCCTTCTTCGAAGACATCCACCCATTTTTCCACCAAAGGTGTCTGATATCCCCCACCGAGCTCGCAGGGAGCAGCGGGCACCCTCCTTTCACCGCAGAAGCCCCTCCTACCCACACGCCTCCCGCCGTACGGCTATGACCTTGCTGACAATGGCGAGGATCTGGTGGAGAACCCCTCGGAGAGAGCCGT
>JBJTCH010000218.1:0-3325 GCA_046091745.1 Opitutaceae bacterium | reverse complement strand
TGCCGCGTCCGAAGGTGTATTTGTTCCAGAAGGTCGCGGTGTACTTGGGCACGGACTCCAGGTGGGAGCCGATCTCGCGCGGCTCGGACGGATTCGAGAGCTCGTTCTTCTTGAAGAAATAGCTGCCGCTCAAAAGCGCCTGGTAACGCGCGGAAGGGGTCCAGACCCACTCCGACTCGAGGCCCCGCGTCTGGGTGCGGCCCGCGGCGACGCGGACGGTTGCGCCCGGGAGTTGGTAGAGCACTTGGTTGGTGGTGTCGACATCGAGCCGGTTGGCCTCCTCGTTGGAGAAGTAACTGACGGTTCCGACGAGCCAGCCTTCCCGCAGGTCGAGTTTCGCGCCGACCTCACGGCCCTTGCCGAGCAGATCGGCGGCGAGAAACTTCACGGGGATCGTGGCCGGAGGCCGATAGCCCGGCGACGTCGGGTCACCCTGCGAGGCGCGGATCGCCTCAAGATCGGCAGTCTGCTGACGCTGCGGCTGGAAAGACCGGCTCATGCTGCCGTAGACGCTGAGCTGAGGCGTCAGGCGGAACAGCGCCGCGAAATGCGGGAGCGCCTTGGCGACCTTGAAGTTCTCGTCGCGGCCGTCGCGGTTGTCGTCGACCGGCCGGTTGTTGGTGATGTGGCGCCCGCCGGCCAGGAGGCGCAGCCGGTCGCCCGCGAACGACGACTGAACGATCCCGTACCACGCGTTGGAGTGCCCGCCTCCCTTGCGGAGGACACCCGGCTCAACGTAGCCCGCGCCGTACTGGTCGCGCAGGAGCTGGAGCAGCTGCGGCTTCGGATCGGTCTTGGGATTATAGGTGATGACGCGGGACGTCGCGATGGTGATCGGGCTGATCACGTCCTTGCCTCCGTCGTGCTGGAAGCCGGCGAGCCCGTCGTGCTTTCCGAAGCCGCGCAGGTCGAGTTTGTAGACGCCCTCGAGCTTGGCGGAAAAGGTCAGGCCGCCCGGCTTGTAGTCGGAGACCGTGCTGCGCAGGCGCTGGCCGGCGACGGGACGAAGCCCGTTGAACTCGCGTCGCATGCGGTTGCTGTCGACCTGTTGGAACTGTCCGTGCAACGCGAAGTCACGCGAAGGCAGCCACTCGGCTTCAAGGGAGGAGGTCGCGTTGCGGTAATTGTCGCGGCCGTCGTCGCCGTTGTAATTGAACGAGTCGTTCGGGAAGAAATCCCGCGAGAAGACCCCGGGGTAGGGCGGCACGTTCGGCCCGAGCGTGCGCGCGAAGAACGAATCGACGGTCTCCGGGGCGGTGCGCCCCGTGGTGATCGGCGTGCCGGCCGGGGTACGGACGGCGCCGTTCTCCAGCTGCGGGTACGCTGCCGGCCGCGGCAGCCCCAATCGGTCGAACTGATCGATGGCCTCGCGGTCGCGCTGCTGGAAGAGCGGGTGGCTGACCACCGTGTGCGGACGCCGTCCGGCCTCGCGGTCGAGGAAACCGTAGCGGCCGCTGAAGGAGAGGGTGGACGTCGGGCGCCAGAGCAGCCCGCCGCGGTAGTACTGGTCGCGCGTGAACATCCCCTCGATGTTGCTCCTCTCGTCGGTGACACCGTACACGAGCGAGTAGGCCAGCTGCTTGGCCACGATGGGGGCGCTGGAGCGGAGCACGGCGCGCTTGTGCTCGAAGGAGCCAAAACTCAGGTCGAGCGTGTGGACCGGCGTGAAGCTCGGCTTCGTCTTGATGAGATTGAGTGTGCCGCCGGGATTGGAGATGCCCGCGAAGACGGCGTTGGGTCCTTTCACCACCTCGACCCGGTCGACATCGTAGAGCGCCAGCCCCTGGCCGGCGGGCAGTCCGTTCACGAACTGCGGTCCCATGTAGCCGCGGATCAGGATCATGAACTCGTCCTTTACCTGGGCGGCCGCGCCGCTCGCGTTGCGCAGCACATCCGTGAGTTGGTTGCCGTTCTGGTCGGCGATGAACTCCTGCGAAAGGATGCTGATATTCAGCGGCGTGTCCTTGATCGCGCCCGCGGTGCCGGTGCCGGTGATCGCGGCGCCGACGCGGTAACCGGAGTCCTGCGAGGTCTTCACCTCGAACGGGCTGAGTACGACCGTCTCGGCGGGTGCGGGCACGGAGGCCGCGCGTGAGAACGCGGCCATGGCGCCGAAGCAACTGAGCAATCGAAGTGGGAGGAGGTCGGACTTCACGGGGCGCATGACGCGTTTGGATTGGAAAAGAAACAAGCGAAACCCCGACCTCGATCTGTCCAGCGGGTCAGTTCCCCGCGGCTGGTCCCGGCGCGAGGTCGCCCGCGGCCACCAGTTCGGCCAGCATCGCCTCGGCGTAGCGCCAAAGCTCCTCGCAGCCGTCCGCGATATGCCGGTTGCGCGCCAAGACCCGGTCGTGCGTCACCCCGTGCCGGCGCCATGCAGCGCCCTCGGTGCGGCAATTCAGCAGCATTGGTTGGAATCGATCCACCGCGGCGGCGAACTTCGCTTCGAGCGTCTCCCGCGCTTCGAATTCATCCCACAGCGCGCGGAATTCGCGGCCCTGGTCCGGTGGCAACATTCCGAAGATCCGATCGGCGGCGCGCGATTCCCGCTCGTGCTGGTCCGCCATGCGGGCGGTGTCGTAGGCAAACGTGTCGCCGGCATCGATTTCCACGAGGTCGTGGATGATCACCATCTTGAGCACGCGCAGCAGGTCGAGGTCGGGGCGGTTCGCGTGCTCCGCGAGGACGATGACGCACAGGCAGAGCGCCCAGGAATGCTCGGCATCGTTCTCCGCGCGGCGGCTGGTCGTGTTGATCGTCTGCCGGAAAATTTCCGTCAGACGGTCGCACTCGACGACGAACTGGATCTGGCGGCGCATGCGCCTCGCGGGGCTGTCGACAACTTCCGGTGTGGCCGCCCCGGCTACCGGGTTACGGTTCATTCGAGAAACGGGGCCACGAGCGGGCGCCACACCGCGTAGCCGTCCGCGTTGAGATGCAACATGTCGGCCACGAAGAGTTCGCGCCGCGGCTGACCGTCGGCACCCAGCATCGCGGGGTAGACGTCGATGAACACGCGGCGCGGATCCCGCGCGCACTCCGCCGCGATGAGACGATTGGCCTCGATCACGGCGGGGAGGATCTTCACCCGCGAGGGGCTCGGCTTGAGGGAGATGAACGCGATGCGCGTCTTGGGCAGCGCCGCGTGAACTTTTTCGCATAACCCGCGGAAGGTCGCGTGCACCGCCGCGGCTGTCTGGCCCTGCTGGAGATCGTTCTCGCCCCCGTAGATCACGAGGCGGCTCGGCGCGTAGGGGATCACGATCCGGTCGGCGTAGTGCAGCAGGTCCGAGAGTTCCGAGCCGCCGAATCCGCGGTTGAGGAT
>JBJTCH010000217.1:0-11415 GCA_046091745.1 Opitutaceae bacterium | reverse complement strand
AAGTCGAGCGTGAGCGGCCAGGGATGGGCGTCGCAATTGCCGCGCACCACCCGCAGCGGCACGCCGGTCAACTCGAGTTCCACCAAGGTTTCCGGCGCGCACACATCCCCGAGATGCCAGATCTCATCGGCGCCGCGCAGCCGCTCCGCCAGATCCGCGGGCAGGCGGTCATGGGTGTCGGCGATCACGGCGATTCGCATCGGCCCACCATGACGCAGGTCGGCGTCTTTTTACAGGGCGATCCGCGGATTTGCGGCGCGCGGCACCACGCTCTTGCCCCGCGCGGGCCCGCGGGCCTTGCTTCAAACGGCGGTCACCTCCGGTGCCGCGCCATCCCCAACCCCGTTCGCTTCCCGATGATCCCCAACCGCCTCGTTTTTTCCGGCACCCTGCTCGCCGCCGCCTGCTCGCTCTCGGCCGCCCCGGCCCCGCGCGCCCTCTTCGACGGGCGTTCCCTCGACGGCTGGCAAGGCGACGCGCGGAGTTGGCGCGTCGAGGACGGGGCGATCACCGGCTCGATCGCCGCGGGGGAAAAATTGGCGAAAAACGAGTTCCTCTACTGGCGCGGTGAAGTCGCCGACTTCGAGCTCAGCGCCGAGTTCCGCCTCGCGGGCGACGCCAGCGCCAACTCCGGGATCCAGTTCCGTTCGCGCCGCCTGCCCGACGGCCATGCCGCCGGCTACCAGGCCGACCTAGACCTTGGAAAGACCTGGCTGGGGCGGATCTACGACGAGCACGGCCGCGCGCTCCTCGTCGAGCGCGGCGACCGCGTGTCGATCGCGCCCGACGGCCGCCGCTGGAACGAGAAGTTCGGCGAGCCGGCCAGCTACGCCGCGCTCTTCCGCCCGGCGCCCGCTTGGAACACCTACCGCATCACCGCCCGCGGCCCGCACATCGAGCTATGGGTCAACGGCACGCGCGTCGCCGTCCTCGACGACCACCAGACCGGCGCCGCCGCGCACCGCGGGCTCCTCGCGCTCCAGCTGCACAGCGGACCCGGCCCGGTGAAAGTGCAGTTCCGCAACCTGCAGCTCACCGAGCTCGGCGCCACCGAACTGCCGCCCGCGCGCCCCGCCGTAAAGGCCGCCACGGCGAAGCCGGCGATCGATCCCAACATCGGGACGGTCCGCAAGAACGGCGATCCGCCCCTGCGCCGCGTCGCCGGCGTCGACGACCTCACGCGTCTGCACGCCAGCCCCGTGCTCTGGCATCTGCGCGACAACCCGGCGAAGCCCACCGCCGTCGCCAATCCCGCCGCCCAGAAACTCGTCGCCGGCCTGAAGCTCGTCGACGGGTTCCAGGCCGAGCTCGTCGCCGCCGAGCCCGACCTCCGCCAGCCGGTCGCCTTCGCCTTTGATGATCGCGGACGGATCTGGGTGGCCGAGGCCTACGGCTATCCCAACCGCCAACCTGAGGGGAAGGGCCGCGACCGCATCATCATCCTCGAGGACCGCGACGGCGACGGGACATTCGAGACGCGCAAGGTTTTCGCCGAGCACCTCAACCTCGTGAGCGGCCTGGAGGTCGGCTTCGGCGGCGTGTGGGTCGGCGCCGCGCCCAACCTCTTGTTCATCCCCGACCGCGACGGTGACGACCGCGCCGACGGACCGCCCGAGGTGCTGCTCGACGGGTGGGGCTTCCAGGACACGCACGAGACGCTCAACAGTTTCACCTGGGGCGTGGACGGCTGGCTCTACGGCTGCCACGGCGTGTTCACCTTCTCGAACGTCGGCAAACCCGG
Organism: Opitutaceae bacterium; assembly: GCA_046091745.1. Lineage (GTDB taxonomy): Bacteria > Verrucomicrobiota > Verrucomicrobiia > Opitutales > Opitutaceae > ER46. Next base: position 9,674 of record JBJTCH010000217.1, on the reverse strand, counting down.
CGCACCGGCGGCGGAACGCCAGAAGATCCGCGCGGGCGTCTGGCGCTACCATCCGGTGCGCCGCGAGTTCGAGGTCTTCGCGCACGGCACCAGCAACCCGTGGGGGCTCGATTTCAACGCCGAGGGCCACCTCTTCATGACCCATTGCCGCAGCTTCTGGGGCGGTGGCGGCACAACCTACGTCATCCGCAACGCCCACTACTGGAACCAGGCCAACAACGACTACGCGCCGTGGATCTCCAACCGCGGCCCCGACTTCGCGCCGGGGTTGCGCAATTACCTGCTCGCTTCGGCCCGCTACGACAGCGGCGAGGGCGGCGCGGGCGCACCCGGCACCTCCGCCGTGTACGGCGGCCACTCGCACGTCGGCACCATGATCTACCTCGGCGACAACTGGCCCGCGAACTACCGCGACCATCTGTTCACGCACAACCTCCACGGCCACCAGATCAACCACCAGGTGAACGTCCGCACCGGCTCCGCCTACGAGACCTTCCACGGCGGCCACGACGTGCTCTTCGCCCCCGACGCCACCTACCTGCCCGTCGATCTCCAGTACGGCCCCGACGGCGCCGTCTACGTCATCGACTGGAGCGACATCCAGCACTGCCACAATCCACGCGACGAGGTGTGGGACCGCACCAACGGCCGCCTCTACCGCGTCTCGTGGGCCGCCACCTGGCGGCCCACGCCGGTCAACCTCGGCGCGCGTTCCGACGCCGAACTCGCCGCACTCCACCTGCACCGCAACGAGTGGCACGTGCGCGTCGCCCGCCGCCTCCTGCAGCACCGCGCCGCCCAACGCGCCCTCGAGCCCGTCGCCGTCGCCGCGCTGCGCCGCCAGGCCGCGAACACCGCCGACGAGATTCCCTCCCAGCTGCGCGCCCTCTGGACGCTGCACGCTACCGGCAACCTCGACGACGCCCTGCTGGCTTCCGCCCTCGGCCACGCCTCCGACACCGTGCGCGCCTGGGCCGTGCAACTCGGCACCGAGCAGCCGGGCAAACTCCGGGTTTCCACGGAGAAACTGGCCGGCCTCGCGCGCTCCGACGCCTCGCCCACCGTGCGCCTCGCCGTCGCTTCCGCCATCCCCGCGCTGTCGGTCGGCGACCGTTGGGCGCCGGCCGCCGCCCTGGCCGCCCACGGTGAGGACGCCAGTGACCGCTTCCTGCCGAAGATGACGTGGTTCGCGCTCGCGCCCGGCGTGGCCTCCGACCTCGGCCGCGCGCTCGATCTCGCCGCCGCCACCCCGCTGCGCGAAGTGGCCGACTCGATCCTGTGGTTCGTTTCGCGCACCGCGGACGGCCGCGAACAGGTGGCGGCGCGGGTCGCGCGCTGGCCGGCCGACGCTGCCGCCCGCGCGCTGCGCGTGCTCGCGTTTTCCCTCGAGAACGACGCCGGCCTTTCCGCCCCGCCCTCGTGGGACGCCGCCGCGCGCCGCTTCGCCACGTCCACCGACACCGGCGTCCGTTCCGCCCTCGAGCAGCTCGCGGCGTTGTTCGGCGACAAGTCGGTCCTGGACGCGGTCCGCGCCCGCCTCGCCGACGCCTCCACTCCAACCGCCGAGCGCCGCCGCGCCCTCGACCTCCTGCGGCGCGCGGGCGACACCGAGTCGACCGCTCTGCTCGTGCGCCTGCTCGACGACCGCGAGCTGAGGTCGGCCGTGATCCCGTTGCTCGGGATCTCCGCGGACACCGCCCGCGCGGCCGAGGGCCTCATCACGCGCTTCGGCGTTCTCAGCGGCGCCGACCGCAACGCGGCGCTCGCCGCCTTCACCAGCCGGCCCGCCCTCGCGTTGCCGATGCTGCGCGCCGTCGAGGCCGGCCGCTTCGACCGCAAGGCCCTCACCGCGTTGCACGCGCGCCAGCTGCGGAAGCTGAATAACCCCGAGGTGAACACCGTCCTCGACCGCGTCTGGGGTCGCGCCGTCGAGGCCTCCGCCGACGCCAAGGCCACCATCGCCCGCCTTCGCGACGTCTACCACAACGCCCCCCTCTGGTCCTACGAGCTCGAGGCCGGCCGCAAGGTGTACGAACGCGCATGCTCCGCCTGCCACGCGATGGGCGGCAACGCCGGCGGCAAGCTCGGCCCCGACCTCGGCGGCACGTGGCGCAACGGTCTCGACTACTTCCTCGAGAACATCGTCGACCCCAACGCCGTCGTCGGCGCCGCCTACGAGATGCACGTCGTCACCAAGCGCGACGGCACCGTGCTCTCGGGCATGATCGACCGCGAGACCGACACCGCGGTCGTCATCCGCGGCGTCACCGAGACGGTCACCGTGCCCAAGTCGGAAATCCGCGAGCGCCAGAAGACGACGCAGTCGCTGATGCCCGCGGGCCTGCTCGAGGCCCTGCCCGAGCGCGAGACGGTCGAGTTGCTGAAGTTCCTCACCACCGAGCCGCGCTAGGCCCCGCGGCGGACGGTCCGCCGCAACCGTTTTCGTAAGGGTTGCGCGCCGCTGGGGCGCGCACCAGCCTTCCCCCCCGCCCCGATCACTTCAAGCCGCACCCCGCGGACCACGGCTCCTTTCCCCGAAAGATCCCGCCACCATGCCAAACTCCACCCGCCTCGCCGTGCTCCTCGCCGGCGTCCTCTCGTTCCTTGCCGCCGTCGCCGGCGCGCAGCCGGCCACCGGCTCGATCAGCGGCCGCGTGCAGAACATCGCGACCAGCCAGTATCTCGTCAGCGCGCGCCTCTCCGTGAAGGGCACGGCGCTCACCGCCCTGACCGACAACTTCGGGGCGTACCGCCTCGACGGCGTGCCGGCCGGCAACGTCGTCGTGGAGGTTTTCTACTCGGGCCTCGACCCGCAGCAGGCCGAGGTGGCCGTCGCCGCCGGGCAGACTGCGCAGCGCGACTTCGACCTCACCAACCGCGCGCTCTACGGCGACCGGCCGGGCGTCGTGAAACTCGAGGCGTTCGTCCTCTCGTCCTCCAAGCTCACCGAGGGCGAGGCCCTCGCGACCAACGAGCAGCGCTTCGCCGCCAACATCAAGAACGTCATCGCGACCGACGCCTACGGCGACGTGATCGAGGGCAACGTCGCCGAGTTCATGAAGTCGATCCCGGGCATCACGGTGGACTACTCCGACGTGATGCCGATGTCGGTCTCCGTGCGCGGCCTCGATCCGAATATGACGAACGTCACGAGCGACGGCGCCTCGCTGGCGAACGCCTCGCGCAACGCGGCCTCGCGGCAGTTCGATTTCATGCAGGTGTCGATCAACAACATCTCGCGCATCGAGGTGACGAAGGTCCCCACGCCGGCCAACCCCGCGAGCGGCATCTCCGGTTCGGTGAACATGGTGAGCAAGAGCGCGTTCGAGCGCAGCAAGGCGCAACTCAACTACCGCGTGTTCGTCTCGGCCAGCAGCGACGGCATGATGCTCAAGGACCAGCCGTTCCCCTACGACACGATGGAGCCGCGCGTTAACCCGGGCTTCGACCTCGATTACACGCTGCCCGTCACGAAGGACTTCGGCCTCGTCTTCACCGCGCTGCACTCGAAGGCATGGAACGAGCAGAACATCTCGCAGACGACGTGGAACGCGACCGCCGCCGGCACCGGCGCGACCCCCGCCAAGCCGTACCTCCAGAGCCACAACATCATCGACGCGCCCAAGTGGTACGGGCGCAACTCGACCGGCCTGAAGTTCGACTGGCGCGTCACGCCGAGCTCCGTCCTCTCCGTCGGCTTCCAGGCCACCTACTACATCGACACCAACGGCAACGTGAACCGCACCACGAGCGTCGGCACGAGCCCGACCTCCGCCCTCGCCGGCGGTGTTCCGCTCACGTTCGGTGAGAACTTCTCCCACTCCGCCACCGGACGCGGCACCGCGGTCTTCGCCGCCAACCTGCTCCACATCGACGCCCGCACGCTCGGCAGCAACGCCCGCTGGCGCTGGCAGGGCTCGGGCTGGAACGGCGAGCTCGGCGGCCACGCCTCCACCTCCAAGACCTGGATGCGCCACGTCAGCAAAGGCCACTTCAACACCGTCGGCACCGCCCTCGCCAACCCGACCGGCGTGCGCATCGACTTCGACGACATCACGCCGCAGGGGCCGCGCCGCATCACGGCCTTCGACCAGAACAACCGCCCGCTCGACCTCTACGACCTGCGCAACTTCGTGCTCAACACCGCCACCGACGGCGCCATCCGCGACCACCGCGACGACACCGCCGGGCTGGACGGTTTTCTCAAGCGCGCCGTCAACGTGCTGGGAGTACCCGCCTCCCTCCAGGCCGGCGGCCTCTTCCGCTCGCAGGACCGCGAGCACCGCCGCCAGTCGCGCATCTACAGTTACACGCCGCCCGGCACCGACCGCTCCCTCGCCCCGTACGCGATGCAGGTCTACGTGAACCGGCAGAACTACTTCGACTACGACTACCTCCCGTGGCCGTCCCTAAACCGGATGGTCCAGGCGTGGGAGAAGAATCCGTCGTTGTTCACGCAGACGCTCGCGAACCAGGTCACGACGGAGACCAACCGCCTCGTCGGCTCCGAGAATTTCAAAGAGATCACCTCCGCCGGCTACCTTCAGGGTGAGTCCCGCCTCTTCCAGAATCGCCTGCTCGTGCTCACCGGCGTGCGCTACGAGAAGATCCACGACAAGGCCGCCGGCCCGCTCTACGATCCCGACGCCGCGTTCGCCCGCACCGCGAGCGGGGCCTTCGCCCGCGACGCCGCCGGCAACCGCATCCGCCGGCCCGAGGCCGGCGCCGCCGGCTCGCTCGAGGAGCTGCGCCTGATCCGGCGCGAGCTGGGGCGCACGATGAACACGTCGACCGACGGTTTCTACCCGAGCCTCCACCTCACCTACAACTTCACCCCCAACTTCCAGCTGCGCGCCGCCTACGCCCGCACCTACGGCAGAGCCGACTTCGCCAACGTCATCCCCAACACCACGATCGACGAGAACGAGACGTACAATTCCGCCAGCCCGTCGCCCGGTTCCTTCCCCGGCGTCCTCATCGTCGGCAACCCCGAGCTCAAGCCGTGGATCGCGCAGAACTACGACCTCTCGGCCGAGTACTACACCGACAGCGGCGGCGTCCTCAGCCTCGGCGCGTACCGGAAGAACATCAGCAACTTCCACGACAGCATCACCGGCGTGCCCGCCACCGCGGCCGTCCTCGAGCAATTCGGGCTGGAGCCGAGCTACGCCGGCTGGGAGCTCCGCACCACCGTCAACGGCGGCGACGCCCGCATCGACGGCGCCGAGGCCAACGTCCGCCAGTCGCTCAAGCCGCTCGGCGACTGGGGCCGCTTTTTCTCGGTCTTCGCCAACGGCACCAAGCTCAAGCTCTACGGCAGCCGCAACGCGGCCTTCACGCGCTTCATCCCGCTCAGCTTCAACTACGGCGTTACCTTCACGCGTAACCCGGTCACGCTGATGCTCAAGTGGAACGGCCGCGGCGAACAGCGCCAGGCCGCCTCCGCCGCCCAGGGACCCGACGCCTTCCTTTACCAGGAAAAGCGCACGACGATGGACGCCAACCTCACGTGGCAGGTAAACCGCCGCATCTCCCTCTTCGCGAACGGCCGCAACGTCTTCAACGTCCACTACAACCTGCTGCGCTACGGCTCGCAGACCCCGAACTACGCCAAGCGGTCGTCCACCAACTCCTACGGCGTGCAGTGGGCCTTTGGCGTGAAGGGCACGTTCTGAGCCAGGACAGTTTCCCGGCGGCGTGACGCCTCACGTCACGACGCCGGCCGCCACGCTCAACGGCCCGCGCGAGCGGACACGAAGGCCTGCAGGGCGCCGAGATCATCGGCGCCGATGATGTCCACCCCGGCGTCGGCCAGCTGCGCCCAGACGACGGGCGTGTCGGGCACGTTCCAGAAACGCAGAAGGCGGCCGCGCGCGTGCGCCTTGGCCACCCAGTCGCCGAGGGTCGTCCGCACCTCCGCCGGCATCGGGCCCGCCCAGTTCCACGTCGAGAGCGTCCGCCAGTTCTCGCTGATCCAGGGCACCAGCTCGGCCGGGGCGTCGGAGTCGAGGTGCACCTTGCGTCCGTCCAACGCGGCGAAGCGCACCGTCTGCGCGCGCAGCGCCGCCTCGTCTCGGTTGCCTGAAATGATCACCGTCACGGCCCGCGCCGTCCTCGCCACGCCCCGGAACTCCGTCAGCAATTCCGCGTAACCGGCGAGAACCGCGTGGAGCGCGGCGTAGGTCGGACCCGCCGCCGACTTCACATCGACCAGCAGGGTGAAGCCGTCCCGCCCGGGCTGCACGCGCCCGCCGAGGGCGCGTGCGCGTTCCCGCAGCGGATCGAGGTACAGGGCCTGCAAGGTTCGCTCCGGGCGAAGGGCCTTCCGGTCGTGCGCCACCAGCAGCGCGCCGTCGACCAGCCAGATGTCGGCCTCGACGCTGCCGAAACCGCGCGCCAGCGCGTCGTGCAGCGGCCGCGCATGCTCGTAGTCGTTGTGCGCGTGCGCCACCGGCGACGCGGGGTTGGCCGCGTGGAGACCCGCGGCCAGCAGGGCGAGGACGAGGACGGGCAAGCGCGGAGCCATCCCGCACCATGCGCCGCGCGCGACCGGCGCCGCAAGCCCGCGCGGCGCGACCCTTGACTCGCCGATCCCCGGCGCGGTTCGCTCAACATAACGATGTCGAATGGTTATTCAGACGATCAACTCCGCCTGCTGGCCCGGCTTTATTCCGCCGACGGCCTCGGGCAGGCGGAGGTCGCCCGGCTCGCGCGGGTGTCGCAGGCCAAGGTCTCTCGCCTCCTCGCCCTCGCCCGCGAGCGCGGCATCGTCCGGATCACCGTGGCGGATTACCACCCGCGCCGGACCGACCTGGAGGCGGCCCTGCGCCGCCGGCTGGATCTGGCCGAGGCGGTCGTGATCAAAACGGCGGGCACCGAGGCGAGGGCGGCGACAGGGCATTTCGGGGCGGCGGCGGTCGCCGGGCTGATCCGCACCGGCGACGTGGTCGCCCTCGCGGGAGGCCGAACCCTGCAGGCGCTGGCGCCGCATCTTCCGATCGACCGATCGCGACAACCGGTGCTCGTGCAGGCCATGGGCAGTGTGGCGCCGAACGCCAGCGCCCACGACGCCCCGGAGATCGGCCGCGTGATGAACCAGCGGCTCGGCGGCACCTTTCTCGCGCTCAACGCTCCGGCGTTCACCCCTGACAAACGAACGCGCGACACCCTGGTCTCGCTGGAGCAGGTGCGGGCGGTGCAGCGGCATCTCTCCCTCGCCCGCGTCGCCCTCGTCGGGGTCGGCACGCTGGCCAACTCCGTGTTCGTCGAGCGCGGCACCCTCGACGCCGCCATGCTCCGCGAGCTCGGGCGCGCCGGCGCCGTCGGCGAGATCTGCGGCCGCTTTTTTGACGACCGGGGCCGTGAGTGCGCGACCGGCTGGCGCGACCGCGTGATCAGCGTCGAGCTGGCGCAGTTGCGCCGCATCCCGCTCACGCTCGCCGTGGTCTCCGGGACCGACCGCACCGCCGCCCTCGAGGCCGCCATCCGCGGCGGGCTGATCAAGGGTCTCGTCATCGACGAGGCGGGCGCGGAGGCGCTGCTGGCCTCCGCTCCCCTGAAAAACCGCCGGGCGGACGACTTCCGATGAGCGACACCGCCCGTCTTTCCCTCTCCGAGGCGCTCGCCTCGGCCCGCGAGACCCGCGACCTCACGCTGGGCCGCGGGGTCGTGAACGAGACGGCCGCCGTCTTCGCGCGGCATTTTCCCGGCCAACGCGCGGTGATCGTCACCGACGGGAAGAACCGCGAGCGCGCCGCGGTGGCCGTCGGGGCGTCTTTCGCGGCCGGCGGAATCGGCCGCCAGCCGGACTTCGTTTACCCGCAAACCAGCCTTTATGCGGAGTCCCCGCACGTGGCCACGCTGGAGGAGTCGCTCCGCACCCACGACGCGATCCCCGTGGCCGTGGGCTCGGGCACCATCAACGACCTAGTGAAACTCGCGGCGCACCGCGCCGGGCGTGAATCCTACCTCTGCGTGGCGACGGCCGCCTCGATGGACGGGTACACCGCCTTCGGCGCCTCCATCACCCACGAGGGCGCGAAGCAGACCTTCAGCTGCCCCGCGCCGCGCGCGGTGGTGGCGGACCTCGACATCATCGCCGGGGCTCCGCCCGAGATGACGGCCGCCGGCTACGCCGATCTGCTCGCCAAGGTCACCGCCGGCGCGGACTGGATCCTGGCCGACGCGCTCGGCGAGGAGCCGATCGACCCGCGCGCATGGGCGATCGTGCAGGGCGGCCTCCGCGAAGCCTTGGCCGACCCCGAGGGAGCCCGCCTCGGGCGCGTGGCCTCGGTCGGGCCGCTGACCGAGGGTCTGATGCTTGGCGGCTTCGCGATGCAATGGTCGCGCTCGAGCCGGCCCGCATCGGGCGCGGAGCACCAGTTCAGCCACCTCTGGGACATGGAGCACCACGTCCACGGCGGCGAGGCGCCCTCGCACGGTTTCAAGGTCGGCGTCGCCACGCACGCGGTCACGCGCCTCTACGAGGAGCTGCTGGCGGAAGATTTCGGATCACTCGACGTCGAGGCCGTCGCGCGCCGTTGGACGGCCTCGCCGGTCAACAACGAGGCGGCGATCCGCGCGCGTTTCCACGGCGGCGATTTCGTGGAAACCGCCGTCACGGAGGCGCGGGCGAAGGCGATCGACGCACCGCGGCTGCGCGCGCAACTCCAGCGGCTGCGCGAGGAGTGGCCGGCGATCCGCACCCGCCTGCGCGCGCAGCTGCTGCCGGCGGAAGAAGTGCGGCGGCGTCTCGCGGCGGTCGGCGCACCCGCCGAGCCCGAACAGATCGGCATCTCCCGCGCGCGTCTCCGCGAAACGTTTCTCCGCGCCTTCCACATCCGCCGGCGTTTCACCGTGCTGGACGTGGCGATGCGCACGGACCGCCTGGAGGCGTGGCTCGACCGCATCTTCGGCTCCGGGGCGGTGTGGGATACTGATGAGGCCTCGGAAAGGCCGCGCCGAACCAGGACCACGGGTGAAACCACGGATGGACACGGATAAACACGGATGAGGAGAACAGGGTCCACTGTAGCCGGGGTCCGCATGCCCGCCGCAGGCTGGGCGAAGGCGGGGCGACCCCGGCGTAGCCAGGAACCGCGACGGCCGCAGGCGGTTCGGACTATCCCGGGGTTCCCCACGGATCTCACCAACCATGCAGAAGCCTGCGATCATGGCACCATCCACCGCAGGCCTGTGTTCCTGATTTCCAGATTTTCCCCGGCCTCCGTTAACTCCGTTTGCTCCTGTGCTCCGGCTTGGGTCTCCAAGGAGGAAACGAAGTCCGCGGACCCGATGACCCCGAAACGAAAATGAATCCCCAACCTACATCGCCCGTCGCCCTGGAGGAAAACTCCGCCACGGCGCGGCTGTTCCGCACCTGGCAGATCCGCACGCTCGCCGGCGCCATGTTCGGCTACGCAGCGTTCTACTTCGTCCGGAAGAACCTGAGCTTCGCGATGCCGGCGATGCAGTCGGATCTCGGGATCTCGAAAGCCGACCTCGGGATTTTCCTCACGCTGCACGGGCTGCTTTACGGCGTCTCGCGTTTCGTGAACGGCATGTGGGCCGACCGCGCCAACGCGCGCTACTTCATGGTCGCCGGCCTGCTGCTCTCGGTCGGCGCCAACGTCTTCTTCGGCTTCAGCTCCACGGTGCTCCTGCTCGGCGTGGCG
>JBJTCH010000216.1:0-2537 GCA_046091745.1 Opitutaceae bacterium | reverse complement strand
CCGTGCTCGACTCCTACGGCCGACAGATCTTCGACGACCAGGAAATTTACAACTCCAGCGGAGTGACCAGGCCGCTCGTTTGCGCGTTCCCGAGCACGTCAAACGCGAACTCCATCGTGATCAAGGATCCTTCCATCGCGTTCTCCGAGACCGATCCCAACCAGACCGCGGGCCAGCTGCGCGTGCCGGTTTCCCCTACGACGATACCCGGCAGCGTGCAACTGGCCGCCACCGCCAATGCCCTGGGTTCGATCCTCGGCTTCGTCGGCGAATTCGACGTGAGCGCCGCCGTCCGCGCGCTTTCCCAGCGTCAGGGCACCGAGCTCCTTAGTTCTCCCAAACTCACCGTGCTCTCCGGCAATCCCGCCAATATCACGGTCGCGCAGGAACTCCGGTTCCCGCAGAGCTACGGTGAAATCCAAAGCCAGGTCGGCTCCTCCGCCACCGGCACCGGCGCCGCGGGCGTCACGATCACCGCCGGCACGCCGCAGGAGTTCACCACCCGCAACGTCGGCGTCGAACTCAAGGTCACGCCGACGGTCGAGGAGGACAATTACAGCATCAGCCTCGACCTGAACCCGAAGGTCACGGAGTTCGAGGGCTTCGTGGAGTACGGCGGCCCCAGCGTCGCCATCTCCGGCTCAACCACCGTCACGGTGCCACCCGGCTTCTACCAGCCGATCTTCTCCGTGCGCGACATCTCCACCAAGGTTACCATCTGGGACGGCGCGACGCTCGTCATGGGCGGCCTCACCCGCGAGGAGGTCAAGAAGGTGAACGACAAGGTGCCGTTCTTCGGCGACATCCCGCTGCTCGGCCGGCTCTTCCGCTCGAAGGGGGAGAGCGCGCAGAAGCGCAATCTGCTGATCTTCGTCACCGCCAACCTCGTGAGTCCCGGCGGTTCGCCGAAAAAGCAGAACCTCAAGAGCACGCCGGCCAACTCGCTCTTCCAGAACCCGACGATCGTCACCCCGGCCAGCTCCGAGCCGCGCACCCGCACCGGGGCGAAGTAACCCACGCGCGATGCCCGCCATGAACACGCTTCTTCGACGCATCCCGGCGGCCGCCGCCTGGGTCGCCGCCCTGCTGCTCGCTCCGGTGGCGCATGCGGTATCAGTCGTCATCAACACGCCTGCCAATGGTGCCAACTTAGCGACGGTTACATCGCCCGCTGGCGTTACCGTTTCGGCTACCGCCACGCTTACCGGCGGAGCAACCGCGATCGTCTCCGTCGACTTCAAGGTCAACGGCACGAGCATCGGAACAGTGGCCGGGTCCCTCACCCCCTCGGTGACATGGATGCCCACTACTCCCGGCACCTACACGATCACGGCGACTGCGATTGATAACGGGCCGGCGAACACCAGCACGGCTACATCTTCTTCCGTGATCGTTACGGTAAGCGCAGTCCGCGTGCTGTCCCTGGTAGCGCCCGCTACGGGCACCAGTGTGCCCCAAGGTTCTTCCTTCTTCCTGCGATCCACTGCTTCGATGTCCGACGCCGTGGTCGGTAGCGTCGAGTTTTTCGTGAACGGGGTTTCTGCCGGATCCGTCACGCGTGCGCCGTACAATCTCGCGCACACGACCGCGCTCGCTCCGGGAACCTACAACGTTTTCGCCCGGGCCACGTTGACCGACGGGGTGACCACCGTGGACTCCGTCACGAACGCATTGAACGTGGTTACGGCTACGGGCACCGCTCCCACCGTTTCACTCACGGCTCCTTCCTCCGGCTCCTTTGCTGCGGTCAGTTCCTCTGTCACCCTTTCCGCGATCGCCGCTGATGCCGATGGCTTCATCCCAACGACTGCTCCCGGTGGGGTAACCTTCTATGTGGATGGGGATCCCGTAGGAAGTGACTTGGTCGCTCCGTACTCCTTCGCCTGGTCTCCTTCGGTTGCAAAGACCTACTCCATCCGAGCACTCGCGATCGACGACAAGGGCAACCAGACGCTGTCCAACGCCGTGACCGTCACCGCCGTGGCCGCCATGCCTACGGTATCGCTGAGCGCTCCCGCTAACAATGCAACGGGAAGCGTGGGTTCCGCCGTCACTCTGACCGCTTCCGCCACCGCCAGCACCGGCGCGACCGTCGCAGGCGTGACGTTCTTCCAGAACGGCACCCAGATCGGCGCCGAGGTCACGACTGCGCCCTACACGGCGAGTTTTACGCCGGCCACCGCCGGTTCCTATGCCCTGACCGCCAGCGTTCGTGATTCCGCCACCGTGACGGCCACTTCATCCTCGGTGAACTACACCGCCACGTCCGCCCAGCCGACAGTCGCCGTGACCGCGCCTACGGCGGGTTCCACTATCACCGTGAACACCGCCACCACGGTAACCGCGACAGCGACCGCCGGCACCGGAGCCACGATTTCCCAAGTCCAATTCCTTCTCGGCGGCACCACCATCATCGGAACCGTCACCAGCGCGCCTTTCACCATCTCGTGGACCCCCACCGCGACCGGAAACGTTTCGCTCACCGCCCGGGTTCTCGATTCAAACGGCACGTCGGTCACCTCCTCGGCGGTTTCCGC
>JBJTCH010000215.1:0-11778 GCA_046091745.1 Opitutaceae bacterium | reverse complement strand
GACTCCGCGCACGGTGCCCGCGGGATCGGTCACGCGCAGCACGGGCAGCGCGTGGTCGACCGGTCCACCCGGGACGATGCCGAAGCCCTTCCACTTGCCGTCGACGACGGTGCGGCGGTGCGCGGCGAAATCGACGCGGCCTTCGGCCCAGTCAAGGCGTGCCGGGCGCCGGGCGGCGATTGCTTCCGCGGCGACCGCGACGAGTTTCTCGCGGAAAACCCGCGTATGGCGAGCGATGCGCTCGCGTTCCTCCGCTGGCAGGTCGCGGGAAAACATGAACGGAATCGTGTCCGCGAGCGCCGGGCCCGCGTGCGTGTGCGTGGCGGTGACGGCGATCCGCGCGCGTTCCACGCCGAAACGGCGGCTGAGCTCCGTCGCGACGTGCGTGGCGGTCTCCTCGCCGATGGCGATCACCTCGGCGGCGATCAGTACCGCGAGCCCCGGCCCGTCCTCGCCGAGGGCGAGAGCACGGGCGTGGAGACGCATCTCGACCTTCTCCGCCGCCGCGGCGCGCGACTGGTAGCCGGAGAGCAAAATCGGGGTCTCGGGGGTGATGTCGACACGGGCGAGTCCGACGGGCACGAGGGGTCCGGCGGCGTGGAGCGGGAGCATCGTCGCAAGCAGGGCCGCGGTGACGAGGGCGCGGAGGGGTTTCATGGCGGGAGGTTGGCGGCCGCGCCCCGCGGAGGAAAGCGCGCAGACGCGCGCGTTTGGCTCCGCGCGTCTCCGCCGCAACCCACGGGGAGTGAGTTGGAACACAGAGGGCACAGAGGCCCGATCCGAGTTCACCGAGTCCGATCCGCCGGCCCGAGGCTCGGTTCGCCTCGCGCTCCCGATTCGCTCCGCGGGTGGGTGACCACGATGCGGAAAAAAGTGTGAGACGGGTGAGGGTGTGAAAGCGGAAGACTTCGCTCCGTTCCCTCCGTTGGCTCCTGTTGGCCGGCCGGGTTGGAACAGGAGATAACGGAGGCCGCAGAGAATGGTCCCGCTCATCCATCGCGGCTTACTTCCTGCTCCCCGCGCTGGCGAGGGTGCGCCCTGGACCACGCTTACGATGAGCCGGGCTCGGTGCGGCCGCGGATGATGAAAAGCGGTCGACGCCTTTCCGAACACCCCGGCCTTCCTGTTCAGATTCTACCGCGGCGCGTCTCGGGCTTTTTCGCGGCCAATCTGATCGATGGCCGCGATCACGCGCCAGAGGCGCACGGACCGGCGATCCAGCGACGTCGAGGCACCGCGCAGCTCAGAATTCCGCGGTGCCGGGCGTGCGCGCGAACGGGATGACGTCGCGGATGTTGCCGACGCCGGTCACGAACATGAGCATCCGCTCGAAGCCGAGTCCGAAGCCCGCGTGCGGCACGGTCCCGTAGCGGCGCAGGTCGAGGTACCACCAGTACTCCTTCTCGCTCAGCTTGTGGTGCGCCATGTTCTCGCGGAGCACGTCGAGGCGCTCCTCGCGTTGGCTGCCGCCGATGATCTCGCCGATGCCGGGCACCAGCAGGTCCATCGCGCGCACCGTTTTGCCGTCCTCGTTCACGCGCATGTAGAACGGCTTCAGGGTGCGCGGGTAATTATAGACCGTCACCGGGCACTTGAAGTGCTCCTCGGCGAGGAAGCGCTCGTGCTCGCTCTGCAGGTTGTCGCCCCAGATCACGGGATGTTCCCACTTCCGGCCGGACTTCGTGATGATCTCGATCGCCTCGGTGTAGCTGCAGCGCTGGAACGGCCGCTGGAGCACGAAGTCGAGGCGCGCGAGCAGGTCCTTGTCGACGAACTTGGAGAAGAACTCGAGGTCGGCCGCGCAATGCTCGCGGGCGTCGCGGATGAGGTGCTTCACGAACTCCTCCGCGAGGTCCATGTTCCCCTGCAGGTCGCAGAAGGCCATCTCGGGCTCGATCATCCAGAACTCGGCCGCATGGCGCGAGGTGTTGGAATTCTCCGCGCGGAAAGTCGGGCCGAACGTGTAGACGTTGGACAGCGCGCACGCGAAGACCTCCGCCTCGAGCTGGCCGCTCACGGTGAGGTAAGCCTTCTTGGCGAAGAAATCCTGCCGGAAGTCCACGTCGCCCGCCTCCGTCATCGGCGGGTGCGAGGGGTCGAGGGTCGTCACGCGGAACAACTCGCCCGCGCCCTCGCAATCGCTCGCCGTGATGATCGGCGCGTGGACGTAGGCGAAACCGCGGGTCTGGAAAAACTGGTGCACGGCGTAGGCCAGCCGGCTGCGCACGCGGAAGACGGCGCCGAACAGGTTCGAGCGGGGCCGCAGGTGCGCGATTTCGCGCAGGAACTCGAGGGTGTGGCCTTTCTTCTGCAGCGGATAGGTGGCGTCGGCCTCGCCGACGATCGTGAGCGACTCCGCCACGACCTCCCATTTTTGCCCCTGGCCCTGCGACGGCACCAGTTTGCCGCGGACCTCGATCGAGGCGCCGGTCTGCGCGCGGCCGATGTCGGCGGCGTAGTTCGGCAGACTGGCGTTGGCGATGACCTGGATGCCCTTCAGGCAAGAGCCGTCGTTGAGCTCGATGAACGAGAACGCCTTGGCGTCGCGGCGCGTGCGCACCCAGCCTTGCAGCAGGATGACGTCGGCCGGCGCGGCGGCGTTGAGGGCGTCTTTGACGAGGGTGCGGGCAAGGGACATCGGCGGAAGTTTTCGTGGAACGAAGCCAGCCCGCCTCGCGCTGGCAAATGGTGAATAAGATTCGGCAATGCGTGCCGCGCCGGAACCGGGTTGGGATGGAACCCCGAAAGGCGCGAAAAGCGCGAAAAGCGGAGAGCGGTGCCGCCATCGGGATGGGTTGAATGGGGAAAGCCCGAACGCGGGAATCGGGACTACGCCCCGGAGTCGGCAGCGCAGACGGAGAGACGTGCCATGTCCGTGGGGCTCTGTACCCTCCGACTTCTCCTCCCGAGGCCCGGCGAAGGAGGAAGTCTGGGCGAGGCGGGTCTGCCTAAGCCGGGACTCCGGCCACGATCACCTGCAAGCCTTGGGCGCGGAGGTCGGCGATGAGGTCGGCGGGGGCTTTGGCGTCGGTGACGATCACGTCGACCTCGGCGAAGTCGCACAGGAAGAAGGTCGAGCGCCGCCCGAACTTGGTGTGATCGAGGCAGAAGATGACCTTCGCCGCGCCCTTCATCATGGCGCGCTGGATATCGACGATCAGCGCGTGGGAGTTGTAGATGCCCTCGGGGGAGATGCCGCTGCCGCTGAGGATCGCGACGTCGGCGTGCATGCGCGAAAACGTCTCGACCGCGTGGGGGCCGACGAGCGTGCCGAGGCGCGGATAGATGACACCGCCCGAGAGATGCACCTCGTGGCGGACCGAGCCGGAGAAGTGGTTCGCGACCGGCAGCGAGTTGGTGATGATCTGCGCGACCTTGTCGTCGAGCCGCTTGGCCACGTGGAAACACGTGGTGCCGCTGTCGATGATCACGTTCTGGCCCGGCTCGATCAGCGCGGCGCACGCCTCGCCGAGCAGGTCTTTTTCCGACACCTGGTGGGTGTCGCGGACGTTAAAAACAAACTCATCGCTCTTCGGAGGCTGGAGCGAGCGAGCGCCGCCATGAGTACGACGGATCGGGCGGGTGCCTTCCAAGGCCGCCACATCGCGACGCACCGTTGAAACCGAGGCACCCACGTGTTGCGCAAGTTCTTCAAGGGAAGCGAATTCGGCCTTTTGCAGATAGGCCTCGATCTTCGCTTGGCGCTCCTCGGGTTGCATGACGGTGAAATCTTTTGGAAGATTTTGGAGTAAATTGCAATGAAAACCTTGACACTTTGGTAGAATTCGGCCGATTCTGGGGCCCATTTCCGCCAGAATCCGCCATGTCGCTGCCTCCGCCCCTTCCTCATCGCGTCGAGATCGAGCATCTCGTGCGCCGCGCGATTTATGAGCGGTCCGGCAAAGCGCTGCCGCGCTCGGCCCAGGCGCCGAATCCGCTGCTGGTCAACGTCAGCGCGCGCCATTGCCACCTGACGCCCGCCGCGGTCGAGCAACTCTTCGGCAAGGGCGCCAAGCTCACGCCGATGAAGTGGCTCTACCAGAAGGACCAGTTCGCGGCGAAGGAGACGGTCACTCTCATCGGTCCGCGGAGCCGGGTGATCTCGAATCTCCGCATCCTCGGCCCCTGCCGCGATCTCAACCAGATCGAGCTCGCCCTGACCGACGCCATCGCGCTCGGCTTCGACATTCCGATTCGCTCGTCCGGCAACATCGCCGGCACCCCGGGTTGCATGCTCATGGGCCCGGCGGGCTTCTTCGAGATGAAGGAGGGCGTCATCCGCGCCGCGCCCCACGTCCACATGCATCCCGACGACGCCGCGTTCTACGGCGTGAAGGCCGGCGATTACATGAAGCTCCGCGTCGGCGGGCCCTGCGCCACCACCTTCGACCGCCTCCTCGTCCGCGTGCACGCCGACTTCAAGCTCGAGGTGCACATCGACACCGACGAGGGCAACGCCTGCGCGCTTGAGCCCGACACACCCGTCGAGCTCGTGAAGTGAACGCGCCCTGTCTTTTGCAACCCGTACTTATCTAAACCAGGACCCAACAATGAATGATTCGATCGGAATGGTAGAAACCCGCGGCTACGTCGGCAGCGTCGAGGCCAGCGACGCCATGGTGAAGGCCGCCAACGTGACGCTCGTCCGCCAGGTGCAGATCGGCGGCGGCTTCGTCACCGTCATCGTCAAGGGCGACGTCGGCTCCGTGAAGGCGGCCGTCGAGGCCGGCGCCGAGGCCGCCAAGCGCGTCGGCGAGCTCATCTGCTCCCACATCATCGCCCGCCCGCACGGCGAGCTCGTGAAGTCGATCGGCGTCTGAGCCGCACGACCCGTCCCATCCAACACTCAACTTTTCACCACCATGGCTCAGGAAGCAGTCGGTCTGATTGAAACCAAGGGATTTTGCGCGCTCCTCGAGGCCGCTGACTCGGCCCTCAAGGCCGCCAGCGTCACGATGACGGGCTACGAGGCGGTCGGCAGCGGCTACGTGTGCGGGTTCTTCCGCGGCGACGTCGCCGCCGTGAAGGCCGCCATCGACGCCGGCGCCGAGGCCGCCTCGAAGGTCGGCGAGGTCGTCGCCGTCCAGGTGATCCCGCGCCCCCACGAGGAGCTCGGCGGTCTGGGCCGCTGGCTGCAGCAGGGCCCGGCCTGATTTCCCGTCGTCCGCGCGCCGCGGTCCGTGCAACCGGACCCGGCGCCGCGCGGCGTTTCCTTTCCTCCGTGAACATCCTCGTCGCCAACCTCGGCTCGACCTCGTTCAAGTTCCGGCTTTTCCGTTTCGACGGGGCCGGGAACGCGACGTTGCTCGCCAAGGGCGGCTACGAGCGCGTCACCGACTACGGCCAGGCGATCGACGATTGTCTCGCCGAGCTGCGGGCCGCGGGCCACGTGCGCTCCGCGGAGGACCTGCACGGGGTCGGTTTCAAGACCGTCCTCGGTCGCGGCGTCACCGGCTGCGTGCCGGCCGACGAGCGCGTGATCGCGGCGCTCGACGGGTTCCGCGAGATCGCGCCCGCTCACAACCCGCCCTACGCGATGGGGATCCGGCGTTTCCAGGAAAAGCTCCCCGCCGTGCCACGCGTGGCGCTCTTCGAGACGGCCTTCTACCAATGGGTGCCGGAGGCCGCGACGCGTTACGCCGTGCCGCCGGCGTGGCACGACGCCGGCGTGCGTCGCTACGGCTTCCACGGCGCCAGCCACAAGTTCGTCGCCGAGCGTTCCGCGGAATTGCTGGGTCGCGACGATGTCGCCGAGCGCGCCCGGCGTCTTTACCAGGCCGGCCCGACGCCGTTGCCCGCCGGCGCGCGGCCGTTGCGCGTGATCTCCTGCCATTTTGGCGGCAGCAGTTCCGTCACGGGCATCCGCGACGGGGTCGCGATCGGGACCAGCATGGGTCTCAGCCCGCAGTCCGGGCTTCCGCAGAACAACCGCGTGGGCGATCTCGATTCCGCCGCGGTGCCGTTCGTGATGAAGACCCTCCATCTCCCGCTCGCCGAGGTGGAGCGGCAGATGACCAAGGAGGCCGGCCTCCTCGGGCTTTCCGGCGCCGGCAACGACATGCGCGACGTCAAGGCCGCCGCCGCCCGCGGCGACGCGCGCGCACGGCTCGCCGTCGACGTCTTCATCCACTCCGCCCGCCACTGGATCGGCGCGATGCTTCTCGAGCTCGGCGGCTGCGACGCCCTCGTGTTCACCGCCGGCATCGGCGAGAACAACCCCGATCTTCGTGCCGCGATCTGCGCCAACCTGGGCGAACTCGGCATCGCCCTCGATCCCGCCCGCAACGAGGCCCTCCGCGGCGCCGAGGGCGAGATCTCCGCCGCCGGTTCGCGCGCCAAGGTTCTCGTCATTCCCGCCAACGAGGAGCTCGTCGTCGCGCGCGAGACCGTGCGCTGCCTCCGGGCGACTCGCTGAATTTTTTCAACCGCAACCTCAGTTCCCAACCACAAGTCATGTCCTCCAAAGCGATTGGTCTCCTCGAAACGCGCGGCCTCACCGCGCTCGTCACCGGCGTCGACGCCATGCTCAAGTCCGCCAACGTCACGCTGGCCGGCCCGATGAAGCAGGTCGGCAACGCCCTCGTCACCGCCGTGGTGATCGGCGACGTCGCCGCCGTTAAGGCCGCGACCGACGCCGGCGCCCAGGCCGCCCGCACGGTGGGCGAGGTCGTCAGCATTCAGGTCATCCCGCGCCCGCACGACGACGTCGCCATCGTCCTCCCGAAGGCCGCCGCGAAGAAATAAGGCGCGTCCGCCCGCCGCGGCGTCGTCCGGGCCCCCCGCGGGTCGCCGGGCGCGCCGCAGCCGTCGCAACCTTTCACCGCCATGTTCCTCGCGCGCGTCATCGGCTCGGTGGTCTCGACCAAGAAGGACGAGGCCATGAAGGGCCGTAAACTCGTCCTGCTCCGGCCGCTGCTGGTCGACGAGTCCAACCCCGCGCAGTTCCGCGCCGGGGCGAACACCATCGTCGCGGTCGACGCCCTCGGCGCCGGCCTCGATGAGGTGGTGCTGTTCTGCCAGGGCAGCTCGGCCCGGCAGGCCAGCGGCATGAAGACCCTGCCGGTCGACGCCGTCGTCGTCGGCATCGTCGACACCGTCGAGGTGCTCAACCGCCGGGTTTATCCCGCCCAGTCCTGAGTCCGGCCGCGCTGAACCGCCCGCCTTCACCCTTTAGCCTCCGTCATGAGTTCCCCCCTGAAGCTGGATGAACAGGCCCTGCGCTCGATCGTCGAGGACGTCATGCGCAGCCTCGGCCGCTCGCCGGTGACCTCGCCCGCGCCGTCGCCCGCCAACGTCGCGGCGGCCGCATCCGCCGCTCCCGCGATCCGTCGCGGCGGCCCGCGCTTCGGCGTGTTCGAGGATGTCGCCGAGGCCTGCGCGGCCGCGCAGGACGCCTTCGAGCAGCTCAAGACCAAGGGCATCGCCGGACGCGCCAAGGTGGTCGAGATCGTGAAGACGCTCTCCGGCGACCGCGCCGCGGAGTGGGGCAAATTCGAGTTCGAGGAGACGAAGATCGGCCGCCTCGAGCACAAGATCGAGAAGCTCCAGATCGTGAAGCTCGTGCCCGGGGTGGAGTGGATCAAACCGTACGGCATGAGCGGTGACCACGGCATCACCCTCGAGGAATACACGCCTTTCGGCGTCGTCGGCGCCATTCTGCCCGTCACGCACTCGGTGCCGACGCTGAGCGGCAACATCATCAACATCGTCGCGGCCGGCAACGCGGTGGTCTTCAACCCGCACCCGGGTGGCGCGCGTTCGGCCGCGCTCGCGGTGCGAGCCTACAACGAGGCGATCCACGCCGCGCTCGGCATCGAGAACCTGGTCTGCACGGTCGAGAAGCCGACGCTCGACACCTTCTCCGCGCTCACGAAGGACGAGCGCATCCGCCTGCTTTGCGTCACCGGTGGTCCCGCCGTCGTCGCCGCCGCCATGAAGTCCGGCAAGCGCGCCATCTGCGCCGGTCCCGGCAACCCCCCCGTGCTGGTCGACGGCACCGGCTGCCTGAAGAAGGCCGCGCGCGACATCATCCAGGGCGGCGGCTACGACAACAATCTCCTCTGCATCGGCGAGAAACAGGTGTTCGTGCTGGAGCAACACTTCGACAAGTTCCTCGACGGCCTGAGGGCCGCCGGCGCCGCGCAGCTCAACGCCGCGCAACTCGAGAAACTCTCCGCCGCCGCGTTCACGTTTTCCAAGGATGCCGGCGGCTGCTCGCACGCCGCCGTCAACCGCAAGCTCGTGGGCGCCGACGCCGCCGTGCTCGCGCAGCACGCGGGCACCTCGGTGCCGGCCAGCACGCCGATGCTGTTCGCCGAGACCGACGTCGACCACGCCTTCGTGATGGAGGAGCAGATGATGCCCATGCTGCCCGTGGTGCGCGTGAAGAGCATCGAGCAGGGCATCGAGTTCGCGCGGAAGTCGGAGCACGGCTACAAGCACTCCGCGATCATCCACTCGCTCAACGTCGACCACATGACGCTGATGGCGCGGGCGCTCGACACGACGCTGTTCGTGAAGAACGGCCCGAGCGTCGCCGGCCTCGGCCTCGGCGGTGAGGGCTACCTCAGCTACTCGATCGCCACCACCACGGGTGAGGGCATCACGACGCCCTCGACCTTCACCCGCACGCGCCGCTGCGTGATGGTGGACAATCTCCGGATCTACTGAGCCGGCCATGATCATCGCGCGCGTCGACGGAGTGATCGTCACGACGGTCTGCCACCCCAGCCTGGCGGGCCATCGTTCGGTCATCTGCCAGCCGCTCGACGAGCGCGGCGCCGAGGAGGGCCTGCCCATCCTCGCGATCGATCCGCACGGCGCCGGCCGCCACCAGCGCGTGCTGATCTCCACCGACGGCTCTCACACGCGGAACCATGTGAAGGATCCGCGTTCGCCGCTCCGGAACATCGTGGTGGGTGTGATCGACGAGGAGGACGTCGCCGCCAGCCGCTGACCCATGCGCCTCGGACACGTCATCGGCCGGGTTACCCTTTCGCGGCAGGACCCCGCGTACAAAGGCGGGCGTTTCCTCCTCGTGCAGCCGTTCGGCCGCGAGCAGTTCGGCGGCGCCGGCGCGACGCCGCTCGCGAAAGGCAGCAGCCTCGTGGTGTACGACAACCTGGGGGCGGGGGACGGGCACGTGATCGGCTTCACCGAGGGCGCCGAGGCCACCGCGCCGTTCGAGAACCCAACACCGGTGGACGCGTTCAACGCCTGCATCGTCGACACGCTCTTTTACCAGCCGCCGGCCGGTCCGGCCGCGGCTAAGTGAACCGCATCTTCTGATTCTCCATGCCGAAAGTCATCACCGCCCGTGAAGCCGAGGAATTGCTCCGCAAAGGCGAGCAGCCCCCGGCCGGTTCCATCCTGACGCCCTCCGCGCGCGACGTGCTCGGCGGCGGCAGCCTGCAGCCGTCGTTCAAGGGCACGGGCGCGGCCAAGCCCGCGGCGCCGGCAAAGAAGGCGGCGGGTCCGTCGATCCCCGATTACGAGTTCCGCTGGACGCCCGGTTCCGACCCGAAGACGCCGGCCGACATCGAGAAGTTCTTTCACTCTCCCGCGATCCATGTCCTGAAGGAGCGCATCTGCGAGATGGGCCGCCGCCTCTGGCAGCGCGAGTACACCGACGGCAACGGCGGCAATATCACCATCCGCGTCGGCGACAACCTCGCCCTCTGCACGCCCACGCTCATCTGCAAGGGCTTCATGAAGCCCGAGGACATGTGTCTCGTGGACCTCGACGGCAATCAGCTCGCCGGCACCCGTGTGCGGACCAGCGAGGCCAAGACGCATTTCGGCATCATGAAGCGCCAGCCCGCGGCCAAGGCCTGCGTGCACGCGCACCCGCCCCACGCCACCGCCTTCGCCATCGCCAACGTCGACATCCCTTCCTGCCTCATCCCGGAGGCCGAGGTCTTCCTCGGGAAGATCGGAGTCGCCGAGTACAAGACCCCCGGCACGGAGGCCAATTCCGACGAGGTCGGCGAGGTCGGCAAAGACCATCAGGCCGTGCTCATGCAGAACCACGGCGTGATCGTCTGGGGCAAGGACGTCGAGGACGCCTACTGGAAGATGGAGAACATCGACTCCTATTGCCGCACCGTGTGGATCGCGGCCGGCCTTGGCGGCGGCCTCCATCGCTTCACCGGCGGCCAGGCCAAGGAACTCATCGCCCTGCGCCAGAAGCTCGGCATGCCCGACCCCCGTGCCGGTCTCAAGGAGTGCGAGCTGTGCGACAGCGCCGATTTTCGCCCAGGCGTCGTCTGCGCCACGCCGGCCGCGCCGGCCGACACCGCTTCCACCGCGCCCGACCCGCAGATCGAGGCGATCGTCCAGGCTGTCACCGAGCAAATCCTCAAGCAGCTCAAGGCCTGAGCGGGAAAAGCCGGTCAACCACGGATAGCCACGGATGAACACGGATTAAGGGGGTCAACCGCGCGGGCCGGTCGTACGGTTACCGCGGTGCCAGGATGCAAGTGCTGCGCTGAGTCCCTCACTCCCTCATCCCCACCGCCTTTTTTCCCCTCTGTCCTCTCACCCTCCCTCTCCCTTTCCCTTCTCTCCATGAAAGTCTCCATCATCGGCGGCGGCGGCCGCGTCGGTTCCAACGCGGCGTTCGCCCTCCAGTGCGCGGGCATCGTCTCCGAGATCCAGATCCTCGATGCCAACGCCGACCTGGCGGCTGGGGAGGCCCTCGACCTTCTGCACGGCGCGTCGTCAATCGCTGACCAGCGCATCTACGCCGGGGATTACGCCAAGGCGAAGGACAGCGATATCTTCGTCATCACCGCCGGCCTCCGCCGGAAGCCCGACGAGTCGCGGCTCGACCTCATCAACCGCAACGTCGCGCTGTTCTCCGGCATCCTCGAGAGCATCAAGGCCGCCGGCATGCGGTAGGACGCCCTGATTTTCGTCGTCTCCAACCCGGTCGACATCCTCACGCAGCTCGCGCAGTCGCGCCTCGGCCTGCCGTGGCAGCAGGTGC
This sequence comes from Opitutaceae bacterium, assembly GCA_046091745.1. GTDB lineage: Bacteria > Verrucomicrobiota > Verrucomicrobiia > Opitutales > Opitutaceae > ER46. The sequence continues at coordinate 791 of JBJTCH010000215.1, read as the reverse complement.
TCGGTCTCGGCACCATGCTCGACACCGCGCGCTTCCGCTCGCTCATCGCGCAGGAGCTCGGCCTCGCCGCGACGCAGGTGAAGGCGCTGATCCTCGGAGAGCACGGAGACTCGATGTTCCCGGTCTGGTCGTCGGCCACGTACGCCGGCCTTCCGCTGACGAAGGTCGCCGGCTGTACGCCGACCTTCCAGTCGCAGATCTTCGAGCGCACCAAGGGCAGCGGCGCCGAGGTGATCCGTCGCAAGGGCGGCGCCGGCTGGGCGGTGGGTCTCACCATCGCGGAGGTCATCCACGCCATCGCGCACGACAAGCGGCAGGTGCTGCCGGTCGCCACGGTGCAGCAGGGTGCCTACGGCCTGCGCGGCACTGCGATCAGCGTGCCGACGGTGGTCGGCCGCCGCGGCGCCCTCGCGCACGTTGAAGTCGAGCTCTGGCCGAAGGAATTGCAGGCCCTGCAGGCCTCCGCCCGCGCGCTCAACGAGACCTTCGCCAAGGTGAAGGCCGGCTGAGCGCCGGCGATCGGGCTACGGACGAGCGTCAGGGGTGTCGTGAAATTTCCGGGGGAGTCCGCCATAGGCGGGTAAACACTCCCGGCTACAGGTAAGGGTTTCATTACGAAGAAGCTTCCTCTGCTGGGGGGACGAAGATCGTGCGGTGTAGCCGCGGCTGTTTGCCGCGGACCATGGTCTATAGCCGCTCTGTTCAGGGCCTAACGTCTCTCATCCGGTTTCACCGTCTCTGCCACGCGGGAGATCCGCACGCTGGCGACGAGTTGCTCAACCAAGGGAGGA
>JBJTCH010000214.1:0-11053 GCA_046091745.1 Opitutaceae bacterium | reverse complement strand
GTCATGGGCAAAAGGTCCGCCCCGGCCCGGAGGCGAGTCAACGCCGCGGGTCGGTTCCCGCCGAGTTTCAGCTCGCCTGGCCGGCGTCGGCGGGCATTCGTCGGCTGCCCTTCCCCACCGCGCGCCCCTCCCTTGCTCGCTTCGTTCCCGTCGCGGCGGACACGGCCCACCCCATGACCCCGCTGCATCGCATCGCCCGTGCCCTGGCGTTCAACCTCGCGTTCGTGGTCGTCCCGGCCTCCGTCGCGGCTTCGGCCGCGGGGACCGGTCCCGCTGGAGGCGGCGCGATCACCGGCCGGGTGGTCAACGAGACTTCCGGCGCGGTGCTTGAGCGCGCCCGTGTCACCGTCGACGGCACGCGGCTCGAGGAATTCACCGATTCCGCGGGCCGTTACCTGCTGGCACCGGTCGCCCCGGGGGCCGCGACGGTGCGGGTCTTCTACACCGGCTTGGCGCCCGCGTCGCGGCGGTTGGAAGTGCGTGCGGGGGACACGGTCGAGGCCGACTTCGCGCTTTCCTCCGCGGACGCGTCCCCGGACGGCGGACCGCTGAAGCTCGACCGCTTTGTGGTGGGTGACTCGCGCGAGATGAGCGGCACCGCGATCGCGATCAACGAGCAGCGCTTCGCGCCCAACCTGCGCAGCGTGGTCTCGGTCGACGAGTTCGGCGACTCGCCCGACGGCAATGTGGCGGAGTTCCTCAAGTTCCTCCCGGGGGTGAATGTGAACAGCGCGCGCGAGGTCTCGATCAACGGCGTGCCTTCCGCCAACGTGCCCGTGACGATCGGCGGATTCAGCGTGGCGAGCGTCATCGGTTCGGGCGGCGACGGCGGCACGGGCCGCTCGAACTCGATGGACCTGTTCACCACGAGCAATGTCTCGCGCATCGAGGTTTCGTTTTCCCCGACGCCGGAATCCGAGGGTTCGGCTCTCGCGGGCTCGATCAATCTTGTCCCGCGCAGCGCGTTCGACCGGGTGCGGCCGGCGTTCAACGCCAGCGTGTTCTCCTCCATGCTGAACAACTCGCGGTATTTCCTCCGCGACTCGTACCGGCGCCGGTTCTTTCCGGGAGTTGATTTCTCCCTGGTGGCGCCCGTCAACCGTCGCTTCGGGTTCACGTTTTCCGGCGGGCACTCGACGCGCCTCACCGACACTCCCGTCCTGCAGAACGTCTGGCGCGGCGTCGGCTCCGCCACGAACGGGGGCACGTTCCCGGACACGCCGGCGGGCCAGCCCTACCTTTCCGGCTACACCCTGCAGACCGCGGGCCGTCGCGCCGTGCGCAGCTCGCTGGCCGCCAACGCCGACATCCGCCTCTCGCCCCGCGCCCGGCTCACGTTCGGCCTGCAGTACTCCACCTTCGATGTGAACATCGAATCCAACCAGCTCGTGCTCGACACCGGCCGCGTCCTGCCCGGCCAGTTCTCGACCGCCGCCACGCGCGGCGCCGCCGGATCGGGGACGCTGCAGCTCAACGGCACCGTCAGCGTCCGCACCAATTGGAATTACCTGCCCTCGATCGTCTGGCGGCACGATGGTCCCGTGTGGCGCGCCGAGGCCGGGGTCGCCCTGGCCCGCTCGCTCAACCACACGCGCAACGCGGCGGAAGGCGCCTTCGGCACCACCACCGCGCGGCGGACGGGTGTGACGGTGGCGTTCGATGACGTCGGTTACAGCCGTCCGGGCGTGGTCACGGTGACGGATGCGGCGGGCGCCGCCGTGGACCCTTTCTCGCTCGGCGCCTACGCCGTCACGGCGGCCAACGCGAGCATGCGGCGGACGGACGACACGCGCCGCAGCGCGTACGCGAACGTGCGGCGCGAGGTGTCGTGGCTCTGGCCCTGGACGCTCAAGGCGGGCCTTGATGTCCGCGACACGGTGCGCGATGCCCGCGGCACCGGTGCCGCGTACACGTTCCTCGGCAAGGATGGTGTGGCCAGCACTTCGCCGCTGGCGGGCGATGACCAGGCGGCCGCCTACTTCAACCCGGAGTTCGCGGAGCGGAACCCGATCGCGGGCTTCCGCATCCTGCAAGGGGTTTCGGCGTGGAAGCTCTGGGAGGAGGCGCAGGTCAACCCGTCCCGCTTCACGGTGGCCAACGCGAACACCCAGTACCGCACGGCGGTGGGGCTCTCGACGGTGGCGGCCGAGACGATTTCCTCGGGCTACCTGCGGGCCGATCTTGCCCTGCTGCGAAACCGGCTCCGCCTCGTGGGAGGTGTCCGGGCCGAGCAGACCAACATCGCGGCGGCGGGTCCGCTCACCGATCCCACGCGCAACTATCAACGCGATGCGCAGGGGAATGTCGTGCTCGGTGCGAACCGCCGGCCGGTCCCGATCACGACCGACGCCTACCAGACCTCGCTCCTCACCTATCTCGACCGCGGGAGCTCGGTGCGGAAGGAGTACCTGACCTTCTTCCCGAGCCTGAATGCCAGTTTCAACGTCCGCGAGAACCTGATCGTGCGAGCGGCGGCCTACACTTCGATCGGCCGGCCCGACTTCATCCAGTACGCCGGCGGCCTCACGCTGCCCGACACCGAGTCGCCGCCGGCGCCGGGGAACCGCATCACGGTGAACAATGCCGCGATCAAACCTTGGAGCGCGCGCACGGTGAACCTGCGCGCGGAGTACTACTTCACCGGACTGGGCCAGCTTTCCGCGGGGGCATTCCGGCGCGACTTCCGTGATTTCTTCGACAGCACGGTGCTGCGGCCGAGTCCGGATTTCCTCGAGGTTTACAACCTCGATCCGGCGGCGTACGGCGACTACGATGTCGCGACGCAGCGGAATCTCCCCACGGGCGTGCGGATGGAGGGCGCGAATGTGAACTACAAGCAGGCGCTCGCCTTCCTGCCGCGTTGGGCGCAAGGCGTGCAGGTGTTCGCCAACCTCAGCGTGCAGCGCGCCACCGGCGACGCGGCGGCCAACCTCGCGGGCTTCGTGCCGCGCACCGCGAGCTGGGGCGCCAGTCTCACGCGCGAGCGCCTGGTGATGCACCTGAACTGGAACCATCGCGGCAAGGTGCGCCAGTCACCGGTCGCCGCGGGGGCCAGCATCGAGCCGGGCACCTACACGTGGCTCGCGCCAAGGCAGGTGGCCGACGTCATCGTCGAGGTCCGCGTGAACCGCCGCTTCTGGGCATTCGCCAACCTGCGCAACGTGACCCACGAGCCGCAGGAGACGGAGATCCACGGCCCGAGCACCCCGGGGATCGCCCGGTTGCGTCAGGTCGGGGCCGACTTCGGCTCCCTGTGGACCATCGGCTTGAAGGGCGGCTTCTGACGCCGCTCAGCGCAGGGCGGCGGCGATGCGGGTGAGGGCGGTCTCGACGTTCTCGCGGGAGTTGAACGCGCTGATGCGCACGTGGCCCTCGCCGCATTTGCCGAACCCGGCGCCGGGCGTGCAGACCACCTGGGCGCGGTTGAGCAGCAGGTCGAAGAACTCCCACGAGTCGCGGCCGGTGTTGATCCAGAGGTAGGGCGCGTTGTCGCCGCCGATGCACGTGAAACCGAGACGGTTCATCGCCTCGCGGATGAGGCGGGCGTTCGCGAGGTAGAAGTCGATCAGGTCGCTGGTCTGCTTCCGGCCGGCCTCGGTGTAAACGGCGGCGGCGGCCTTCTGGATCGGGTAGGCGACGCCGTTGAACTTCGTCGTGTGGCGGCGGTTCCAGAGCGCGTGGAGCGCGTGGGCGTTGCCCGCGGCGTCGTAGGCCATGAGCGTCTTCGGCACGACGGTGTAGGCGCAGCGGGTGCCGGTGAAGCCGGCGGTCTTGGAAAAGCTGCGGAACTCGATCGCGACCTCGCGCGCGCCCTCGATCTCGTAGATCGAGTGCGGGATGGCGGGGTCGCGGATGTAGGCCTCGTAGGCGCTGTCGAAGAGGATCACCGCGCGGTTTCGCCGCGCGTACTCCACCCAGGCGGTGAGCTGGGCCTTGGTCGCGACGGCGCCGGTGGGGTTGTTCGGGAAGCAGAGGTAGATGAGATCGGTGGCCACCGCGGGGACCGCCGGCACGTAGCCGTTGGCCGGCGTGCTCTCGAGGTAGGTGACACCCTGGTAGCGGCCGTCGACGTTGGCGCCGGTGCGGCCCGCCATCACGTTGGTGTCGACGTACACCGGGTAGACCGGATCGGGGATCGCGAGTCGCACGTCCTGCGCGAAGATCTCCTGGATGTTGCCGCAATCGCACTTCGAGCCGTCGGAGATGAAGATCTCGTCGGCGTCGATCTTGCAGCCGCGGGCCGCGTAGTCGTGCTGCGCGACCGCCTCCCGCAGGAAGGCGTAACCCTGTTCCGGGCCGTAGCCCTTGAACGTGGCGCGCACCGCCATCTCGTCGGTCGCGGCGTGCAGCGCGTCAACGCACACGCGGGGGAGCGGCTCGGTGACGTCGCCGATCCCGAGGCGGATGACGGGCTGGCCGGGATTGGCCGCGGTGTAGGCCGAGACCCGCTTGGCGATGTCGCTGAACAGGTAGGAGGCCTTGAGCTTGGTGTAGTTCTCGTTGATGCGGATCATGGCGTTGGGCGCGGGTGAAACGCCGAGCAAACGTCCCGCGGGAGCGTTGATCAAGTCCGCTGTCGCGGCCGGCCGCCGCGGCGCGCCTCAGAAGATCGAGAGGGCGCGGGCGCTCTCGAGCACGACCCACGCGCCGCCACCGGCGAGCGCGAGCTTCAGCAGGTTGCGCAGCAGCCGGCGCGAGCGCAGGACGGCGTCGAGCAGGTCGGTGTCGACGCGGCGGCGGTTGTTCTGCGCCATGAAGCTCGCGAACTGCGCGCTGCGGAAACGGCCCTGCGGGGCCGGTCCCCCGCGCCGGCGGGAGGAACCGCCGGAGAGCAGGTGGAGCAGCGCGCGAAGCATGGGCGAACAGACGAAGTTTGAAGTGGTTTTTTCAAGCGGAAAGCGGCTACGTTCGCCTTTCTCTCACTTCGTTCCGCCTCCTTCGCCGTCATGCACCACTTCCACTACTCGGGCTCAGCTTTACACTGCGAGTCGGTCGACCTCGCGGCCGTCGCCGGCCTCTACGGGACGCCGACCTACGTCTACAGCGCCGCGACGATGGAGGACAATTTCCGCCGCCTGCAGCGGGGGCTCACGGGACTCGACGCCCGCCTCTGCTACGCGATGAAGGCCAACTCTAGCCTCGCGGTGCTGCGCCACTTCTCGAACCTCGGCGCGGGATTCGACCTCGTGAGCGGCGGCGAGATCCGTCGCGTGCTCGCCGCGGGCGGCAACGTCCGCGCGAGCGTGTTCGCCGGCGTGGGCAAGACCGAGGCCGAGATCGAGCTGGCGCTGCGCAACGGGATCTTCTCGTTCCACGTCGAGAGCGAGCCGGAGCTGGCGCGGATCAACCATGTCGCCGGCAAGCTGGGCGTGAAGGCCCCGGTGGCGATCCGGGTGAATCCCGACGTCGACGCCCACACCCACGCGAAGATCACGACCGGGAAGAGCGACAACAAGTTCGGCATCCCGCTGCGCCACGCCGCCGCGGCCTACGAGGCCGCCGCCCGCCTGCCGCACCTCGAGATCAAGGGCGTGCAGATGCACATCGGCTCGCAACTCACCTCCGTGGCGCCGTTCGTCGAGGCGGTGACCAAGGTCGGTCCGTTCGCGGCGGAGCTGAAAGCCAAACACGGGATCACGTATTTCTCCATCGGCGGCGGCATGGGCATCATCTACCGCGACGCGCTCGCCAGCGGCGCCTCCGCCTGGTGGGAGTCGCAGCCGGCCGACCAGCGGCCGCTCACGCCCGAGAGCTACGGTGCCGCCCTGGTCCCGCTGCTGAAGCCGCTCGGCCTGACCATCCTCCTCGAGCACGGCCGCTTCATGGTCGGCAACGCCGGAGCCCTCCTCTCGCGTGTCGAGCACCTGAAGCGCGGCGCCGGGAAAAACTTCCTGATCGTCGACGCCGCCATGAACGACCTCGTGCGGCCGGCGATGTACGACAGCTTCCACGAGATCGTGCCCATCCACCGCGATTCGACCCGCCCGGCCCTGGTCGCCGACGTCGTCGGCCCGGTCTGCGAGAGCGGCGACTGTTTCGCCAAGGACCGTTCGCTGCAGGAAGTGCGCGAGGGCGAGCTCATCGCGTTCCTCAGCGCCGGCGCCTACGGCTACACCATGGCGAGCCGTTACAACACCCGCGGGATGGCCGCCGAGGTGCTGGTGAAGGGCAGCGCGTTCGAGCTCATCCACGCCCGCGAGACCTTCGAGCAGATGATCGCCGGCGAGAAGATCCCGGCGTTCCTCGGCTAACGGCTCGCCCGCGCGTGGCCTCTTCCGAACCGTCCCGCGAGGGGCAGCCGCGGATGAATCGGGCGCGGCGTAGCCGCAACGAAGGGGAAGTTGAGTTGGAACACCGAGAGCACCAAGGCTCGGGTCGTAACGCGCTCCTGACTCGCTCCGCAGGTGAGTAACCACGGACGGGAAAAGAGTGGAAGACGGATGAGAGAGTGAGAGAGCAAGACCGGAGCGGCGCGCCGAAGGCACGGCTGAATCGCTCCGCGTTTTTGACCGCGGATTTCGCCGATGGTGCGGATAAAAACCGGAAGGCCTTCAGCGTGTCCGAGCAATAGGAGCGAACGGGCGGGGTGGAACACGAAGACCGGGAAGATCGTGAAGGCCGGTGGCGCGTGATCTGTGGTAGCCGAGAGGTAGCAGGCTAAACTCCTCCACCGTTTGCTGCTCTCACTGCAGCCTTTGCGCACTTCCCGGCCATGTGTTCACGGCCCTGACTTTCCTGGATTGCGGCTGAATCACGCCGCGTCAGGGCGAACACGGATCAGCGAATGAAGACGGATGAGGCTTCCGCTTTCGGCGGCCGGTTCGAAGTTCAGCGCTCCGGTTTGAGGCCGGGCGGCTCGCTTCGCAAAAGACGCGAGCGGAGAAGCGCCGTGGGCTGCGCATGAATATTTTTCCTCGCGGGGTTCCGCGCCGGGGGGCGCAATGAGGCCATCATGCAGTCGCGATTCACCCTGGCCCTTCTGCTCACCGCTTCGCCGCTCCCCGCGCAGTCCACGCCCAACCGCCCGGCTCCGGCCGCCGACGAGGCCGTGAAACTGGAGACCTTCGTCGTCACCGGTTCCAACATCCGCCGCACCGACGCCGAGACGGCCCTGCCCGTCACGGTGATCGATCCGGTGGAGATCGACGCGCGCGGCGCCGCCACGATGGCCGAGCTGTTCGAGACGCTCGGCATCGCCGAGCCGTCCGCGATCACCGAGATCAACAACGGCCCGCAGCTCGCGCGCGGCGACGTCGCCTCGGTCGACCTGCGCGGCATCGGCACGGGCAGCACGCTCACGCTGCTCAACGGCCGCCGCATGGCGCCGCACCCGGTCTCGATGGCCGAGAACGGCGTGCCGTCGCTCGCGGTGAACATCAACACCGTGCCGCGCGCCCTGATCGAGCGTGTCGAGGTCTTGCGCGACGGGGCCTCGGCGATCTACGGCGCCGACGCCGCCGCGGGCGTCATCAACAACCGCGTTTCCCGCTCCTACACCGGCCGGCAGCTGACGCTGCGCGGCTCCATGACGCAGCACGGCGGCGGCAACGAGGCGGGCGGAACGTTCACGCACGGCTTCAAGTCGGGCCGCACCCACGTGGCCTACACCCTGGATTACTTCCACCGTGACGCGCTCGCCGCCTCGCAGCGGCGGTTCGCGCGCAACTCCGACCTGCGCGTCAGCCGCGCCCTGCCCGCGCCCTGGAACGGGCTCCCGCTGGTCGACGCCAACGGGGCGACGATCCGCGACAACGATTTCCGGAACGCCAACAGCGTGAACCAGTGGGGCCAATGGCAGCGCGGCTTCATCCAGCCCGATTATCTCACGTTCGTGGGATCGCGGCCGGCCAACAACACCGGCATCACCACGAGCACCACGCCGCCCGCCGGCGTCGCCACGATGGCGGCCGACGGCATGTTCTACCTGTGGCCGAGCCCGGCCGGCGTCAGCTTCAAGCAGACCCTGCCCTCGACCAACATCGACAGCGTCGAGAACGCCACGTTCTCCAACTGGAACAAGTGGAAGGTGCTCGTGCCGGCCACCGACCGCGTGCAGTTCGCGACGTTCGTCGACCGTCCGCTCACGGACCGCGTCGATGTCTTCGCCGACCTTCTTTTCTACCGCGCGTACAGCCGCAACGGCCGCGAGCCGGTGAATTTCAAGAACACCGACGACCAGGGGATCTACCTTCCCGCGGCCAACCCGTGGAATCCGTTCGGAGTGCGGTTCTATCATCCGACGGGCGCGCCCAACGCCGACGGCACGCCACGGCTCGTCGGCACGCCCGCCGACGTCTCGCTGTGGACCGGCATCTCGCCCGGCCAGAACGCCGATCGGGCCGGCCAAGGCTTCAAGCCGCGCGTCACCGAGGTCTGGAGCTACGCGTGGCGGCTGCTCGGCGGTCTGCGCGGCCGCTTCGGGGACGGCTGGGAGTGGGAGAGCGCGCTGCTGGCGTCGGGCGCGCAGACCCACGAGTACGAGCGCTTCCAGGTGCGGGAGTCCAAGCTGCGCCGCGCGCTGGCCCGCACCGACCAGACGGCGTTCAATCCCTTCCCGGTCACGTTCCGGATCGAGAACAACCTGATCACCGTCGACCGGCCCTTCGCCAACCCGGCCGCGGTGCTCGACGAGATCTACGGCGACGAGGACCGCTTCGGGCGCACGAATCTCTTCCTGTGGGACCTCAAGACCAACGGCCGGCTGGGGCGCCTTTTCAACGGCGGCCGGCTCGGGCTCGCGAGCGGCGTCGAGGTGCGGCACGAGACCTACACCGACAAACGCGCCGCCTACTCCGGCCTCAATCCACCGGGCTCGGGGGCCGAGTTCCCCTTCCTGCGCGAGGGCGACAACGATTTCCTCGCGCTCAGCTCCAACGTCCCGATCAGCGCGCGCCAGACGATCTTCGCCGCCTACGCGGAGACCGCGCTGCCGTTCGTGACGCGGGAGAACCGGTTGCCGCTGGTCGACGCGCTTGAGCTCACGTTGGCGGGCCGCTTCGAGCATTTCTCGATCCACGGCCAGACCACCAAGCCGAAGGCGAGCCTGGTCTGGATGCCGGTCTCGTGGCTCAAGTTCCGCGGTTCCGTGGCGGAGTCCTTCCGAGCGCCGAACCTCGTGCAGACTAACATCACGCCGCTGCGCCGGCAGATCGGCGCCGCGGATCCGTATCGTTCGGAGGTCACGGCCCTGCCCACCGACGGATCCGTCCAGCGCACCGTTTTCCGCCAGGGCAACGAGCGGTTGCAGCCCGAGCAGGCCAAGACTGCGCTCGCCGGTCTCGTGATGGAAGTGCCGGGTGTCCGGGGACTCTCCGTGCATTTCGACTACTACCGGCTGAACCAGAATGACGTGATCGAGAACATCGGCGCGCCGGGCACGCTGCTGCGCGATGAGCTCTACCTCGACCTCGCGACGCAGGCGGCGCTCGCGGCCGGCACGCCGATCGACCAGATCGATCTGGGCTCCGGCACGGCCGCCTACAAGGGCTACGGCTCGGTGAAGCGGAAGGCGGTCACCGCGGCCGACCGCGCGGCCTTCGCCGCGTTCAACGCGCGCCAGTCCAGTCCCGCCGCGCGACGCGCCCCGGTGGGCGAGGTCGAAAGCATCATCGACAACTACATCAACCTGAGCGGGCGCGATATCGAGGGTTACGACGTCGGGGCGCAGTGGCGGAGCCCGCGCACGCGCCTTGGCTCGTTCACGCTCAACACCGACGTCACCCGCTACCTTCGCCGCCGCTCGCAGGGCGACGAGCAGGCGCCGATCCTCAACGAGCTGGACCGCAACGGCCGCGTGCGCTGGCGCGGCAGCGCGTCGCTCACCTGGCGCCAGGGCGGATGGTCGGCCGGCTGGTTCACCAGCTATTTCCACTCGTTCGTCGACACCTCCGCCGCCACGACCGAGGCCGTGTACCGCGCGCTCGGCCAGCCCGGCTACATCAAGGTCTTCAACGACAACGGCATCACGCGCTACGTGCTGAACGTCGATCCGTTCCTGAACCACAACGCGTGGTTGTCGTACCGCTTCGACCGCGGCGCGAACCGCTGGCTCCGCGGGGTTTCGGTGCGCCTCGGACTCAACAACGTGTTCGATTTCGAGCCGCCCCTCGCCGACGAGACTTACGGCTACGCCGGTGGCTCCGCCAACGTGCGCGGCCGGCAGGCCACCCTCGAGGTCTCCCGCAAATTCTAACCCCGTCCTCCCATGCGTTGCCCCCGCCGGTTCGCGTTGTTCATTGCCGTCATGACCGCCCGGCTTGCCGCGGTCGACATCGTCGCCCATCGCGGCGCGTCCCATGACGCGCCGGAAAACACGGTCGCGTCGGCCCGGCTGGGCTGGAGCCAGGGTGCCGACGCGGTCGAGACCGACATCCATCTGACGAAGGACGGCCGGGTCATCGTCTGCCACGACAAGACCACCCAGCGCACCACGGGCCACGACGGCGTGATCACGGCGATGACCCTCGCCGAGCTGCGCGCGTTGGACGCCGGGCGGTGGAAGGGGCCGCAATTCGCCGGCGAGAAACTGCCGCTCCTCGAGGAGCAACTGGCGCTGATCCCCGCGGGCAAAACGATGCTGGTGGAGATCAAGACGGGGCCGGAGATCGTGCCGGAGTTCCGCCGCGTGCTGGCGGCGGCGGGCGCGACCGAGCGCAATGTCACCGTGATCAGCTTCAACCTCGAGACGCTGAAGGCCGTGCGGCGTGAGCTGCCGGCGTTCCGCACCCTCTACCTGATGGGTTACAAGGCGCCCGCGGCGAAGGACGCCAAGGCGAAGCGCCCGCCGGCGATCGACGACGTGATCCGTGACGCCAAGGCGGCCGGTCTCACCGGTCTTGATCTGCAGCACACTTGGCCGCTCAAGTCGGCCGACGTGAAACGCGTCCGCGACGCGGGGCTCGAGCTCCATGTCTGGACCGTCGATGACCCCGCGGTGGCGAGGCGCTGGATCGGGCTGGGCGTGGCGAGCATCACGACCAATCGCCCGGGCTGGCTTCGTGAGCAGCTCAAGCCTTAGCTCGCGTCTGTGTTCTCCCTGCTTCGCCCCGCCCCC
>JBJTCH010000213.1:0-19680 GCA_046091745.1 Opitutaceae bacterium | reverse complement strand
CAGCCGCGGCTACACCGAACCCGGCTCTTGCGTCTTATGCGCCTCTTGGCGGCCATGCCCTGGGTTGGCCGCGAAAAGGCGCAAGATCTCGGAAGCCGTTTGGGACCGGTGAGACTGGGGAGACCAGAAGTTCCGTCTCCGTTGCCTTCGTTATCTCCTGTTCCAAGCCAGACCGGCCAACAGGAGCCAACGGAGGGAACGGAGGCTCGGGTGAAGCCGCGCCGGGTTCAACGGGCTTGTTCCAGCTCCGGGCGAGCCTACGTTCCAGGCTCCGCTATGCTCATCCTCCACGACCCGCGCTGCGCCGGCTACGGCTCGTCGATGCGGCCCGAGCAGCCGGCGCGCGTCACCCGCTCCGCCGCGCACCTGCGCACGGCGCATCCGGAATGGCGATGGCGGGAACCCGACGCCGCCGACAGTGATGACGCGACCCTGCTCACCGCCCACGCGGCGTCGCATCTCAAACGGCTAACGCAGGCACGGGATTTCGACGCCGACACGCCGTTTTTTCCGGAGATCGGCGACCATGCGCGCCGCTCCGTGGCCGCCGCTGTCGGCGCCGCCCGCCACGCCCTGGCGACCCGCCCGGCCGAGCCGGTCTTTTCGCTGATGCGCCCGCCGGGGCACCACGCCACGGCGGAGCGGGCGATGGGATTTTGTTATCTCAACCAGATCGCGATCACGGCCCTCGTCGCGCAGACGAAACTCGGGGCGCGCCGCGTCGCCGTCTGGGACTTCGACGCCCACCACGGCAACGGCACCGAGGCCATTCTCCTCGGCCGCGAGGGAATCCTCTTCACCTCCGTCCACCAGCACCCCGCTTATCCGGGAACCGGCACGCAGGACCACGCGCCCAACGTCCGCAACTGGCCCGTGCCACCGCGCTCGCCGCGCCTCCGTCACATGAAGGCGCTGCGGGAGTCGTTCGACGCCGTGCTCGCGTTCGCCCCCGACCTCATCCTCGTCTCGGCCGGATTCGACGCCTACGCGCGCGACCCGATAACTTCGATGACGCTGGAGGCGGAGGACTTCGCGACGCTCGGCGGTTGGCTCGGCCAGGCCCGCCGGCCCGCCGCCGCGATGCTCGAGGGCGGCTACCACGACGATCTGCCTTTGCTGATTGATGCGTTCCTGACCGCATGGGATAAGGCCGCGAAAACACCCGCATGATTTCCCGTTTCCTGCCGCCTCCGGTGCGCCGTCTCCTCGGCGTCAAGGTGGCCTCCCGCCCGCCGTCCCATCTGTTGCTCGACCAGCCCGGCTCTCTCGGCCCCCTGCTCCAGGCCCTCGGGCCCGTCCGCGAGGTGACCCTCGATACCGAGGCGGACAACATGTATCACTACAAGACGCGGGTCTGCCTCCTGCAGTTCATGGTGGGCCGCGAGGTATTCCTCGTCGACGTGCTCGCGCCCGGGCTCGACCTCCGTCCTCTGTGGCAGGCGCTCGCGGACAAGCATCTGCTGATGCACGGGAGCGACTTCGACATCCGCCTGCTGCACGACCTCTGCGGCTTCGTGCCGCGCAGCCTGTTCGACACGATGCTCGCCGCGCAGCTGCTCGGCCGCCAGCGCTTCGGGCTCGCCGCCCTGCTGGAGGAACACTTCGGCGTGCTGCTCGACAAGGACGGCCAGAAGGCCAACTGGTCGCGCCGCCCCATCACGCCGAAACTCCTCAACTACGCCGCGCTCGATGTCTGGCATCTGCCCGACCTGCGCGACATCCTCGCGAAGGAACTGCGCAAGCTCGGCCGCCTCGGCTGGCTGGAACAGCAATGTGAGGCCCAGATCCGCTCCGGCTCCGAGGGCTTCGCCCCGCCCACCGAAAACGACTGGCGCATCGGCCGCAGTGAACGCCTGCGCGGCCCCGGCCTGACCGTGCTCCACGCCATCTGGCACTGGCGCGACGCGCAGGCGCAGCGTATCGACACGCCTCCGTTCAAAGTCTGCGGCAACGCGCTGCTCCTGAAGATCGCCGAGGCCGCCGAGGCCGGCGAAACCGAGTCCGCGATCCTCGCCCAGATCCATCTGGGAAAACGCCACGACCGCATCTTCCCCTCGCTGGCTGCCGCCGTCCGCGCCGGTCTCGCGCGCGACCCGCAGTCGCTGCCGCGCCGGCCCGGCCGCGACCCCAACCACGTATCGCTCACGCAAGCGCAGGTCGAGTTCCAGGACCGCATCAAGGCCGACCGCGACCGCGTCGCGGCGAAGCTCGGCATCGACCCGACGTTGATCGCCAACCGCTCCCTGCTCGCCCAGATCGCCCGGCAACCGCGCGACCTCGACCGGATCCTCCTGCCCTGGCAGGCGGATCTCCTGCGCGCGGAGCCGTCGTTGAACGCCGCGCGCTGAGCGGCCGGGACGGAACCGCAAGGCCGGGAAGCGCGGGGAGCTTTCAGCCGCTTCCTGACCCCCTGTCTGACCAACGAAGCCTTGCGACCGACGTTGCGGTCGTAAGGCCGAACGGTGTAACCGGGCTTTTTTACCATGGAGCCACGGCGGCACCGAGGCGGGGGCGATCTGGAAATCAGGATGCCCGGAAAGGCGGCTCGAACTTGCGGGAGGTTGACCCCTCGCGAAGCTGTACGGAAGCGCCTCCGGAACCAAAGGCTGGTCAGGCCAAACGAGGCTTCGGCTGCGACGGTACCGCGCTCGGTCGCCCGCGGAATCGCCCCGCGCTCAGGCCGGGGCCGGGACCGGCGTGAGGTGCCGACGGCGAAAGCGCGACGTGAAACGGTCGAGGTAGACGTAGATCACCGGCGTGATGTAGAGCGTGAGCAGCTGCGAAACGACCAAGCCTCCGACGACCGCGAGACCCAACGGTCGGCGGGAGTCCGCCCCGGCGCCAAGCCCGAGGGCGATCGGCACGGCCGAGGCGAGGGCGGCAAACGTCGTCATCATGATCGGGCGGAAGCGCACGAGGCAGGCCTCGACGATGGCTTTCTCCGCGGAAACCCCGCCCTCGGCACGCGCCGCGAGGGCGAAGTCGATCATCATGATGGCGTTTTTCTTCACGATGCCGATGAGCAAGATGATGCCGACGTAGCCCATGACGTTGAGCTCCTCCTTGAAGAGCCAGAGCGTCGCGAGTGCACCGAAGCTGGCGGCAGGGAGACCCGAGAGAATCGTGATCGGGTGAATGAAGTCCTCGTACAGGATCCCGAGCACGATGTAGATCACCAGCACAGCCATGATGAGCAGGAGACCGAGCCCCTGCATGGACGAGGCGAACGCCTGCGCCGAACCTTGGAAACCGTAGCTGAGGGTGGCCGGCAGTTCGCGGCGCGCGAGGTCGGAGACGGCCTCCGTCGCCTCGCCGAGCGACGTGCCCGGCCGCAGGTTGAAAGAGATCGTGACCGCCGGCACCTGTCCGAGATGGTTCACCGTGAGCGGCCCGACGTCGCGCTTCAGCTCGGCCACCGAATCGAGCGGGACCGGTTTCCCCGACTTCGACCGGAGATGCAGGAGCGGCAACGCCTCCTGGTTCATCTGAAATTCGGGCGCCAGCTCCATGATGACCCAGTACTGGTTGGTGGGCGTGTAGATCGTGGAGACCTGCCGCGAGCCGAACGCGCTGTAGAGGGTGTCCTCGATCTGCTGCGGCGTGATGCCGAGCGTCGCGGCGCGCTCGCGCCGGATCTCGACCCGCAGCTGGGGACTGGAGAGCTGCAGGTCGGAGTTCACGTCCTGCAAACCCGCCAAGCCGCGCATGCGCGACTCCATCAGCTGGGCGCCCGCGTAGAGCTCCTTCAGGTCGCTGCCGTAGAGCGTGAACTGGTAGAGCGCGCGCGAGAACGTGCCACCCAGCCGGATCGGGGGCAGCAGCTGCGGATACACCCGGAAACCCGGGATCGCCGCGAGGTCGCGCCGCAACTCCTGCGCCACCACCGCCGCGTGCGCCCGCTCGGCGCGCGGCTTCAGCTTCAGGAAATACCGGCCCTGGTTCGCAGGGCCAGAAAGCGATCCGATCGCGCCGATGGAGGAGTTGACCGCCTCGACCGCCGGATGCCGCATGATGATCGCCGCTCCCGCCTCCTGGTGCCGCGCCATCTCCGCGAACGAAACGTCCTGCGCTCCTTCCGTCGGCGCGAAGATCGAGCCGGTGTCGTCCGTGGGGATGAAACCCGCCGGCAGGGCGCGCCCCACCACCCACGTGAGCACGACCATCAGCAGGGCGACCGCGAGGGTGATCCGCCGGCCGCGCATCGCGAGGGCAAGCGTGCGGGAATAGAGGCCCAGCATCGCGTCGAAGCCGCGCTCGAGCGCCGCGGCGACCCGCCCGGGCCGCGCGGCCGCCTGCACCGCGTCGTGCGGCTTCAGGAAGCGGCTGCAGAGCATCGGCGTCAGCGTGAGCGACACGAGACCCGACACCAAAATCGAGGCCGCGATCGTCACGGCGAACTCGTGCAGCAGCCGGCCCACGATGCCGCCCATGAAGAGCACCGGGATGAACACCGCGACCAGCGAGAGCGTCATCGAGAGGATCGTGAAACCGATCTCCCCCGAACCCTTCAGGGCCGCCTCGCGCACCGGCATGCCCTGCTCGATGTGGCGCACGATGTTCTCGAGCATCACGATCGCGTCATCGACGACGAAGCCCACCGAGAGCGTGAGCGCGAGAAGCGACAGGATATCGAGCGTGAAGCCGGCGAAATACATCGCCACGAACGTGCCCAGCAGGGCCATCGGGATCGCGACGCTCGGGATCAGCGTCGCCGCCAGTGTCCGCAGGAAAAGGAAGATCACCAGCACCACCAGCGCGACGGAGAGCGCCAGGGTGAACTTCACGTCCTCGACCGATTCATGGATCGAGACCGAACGGTCGAACATCACCTCAAGCCGCACCGAGGCCGGCAGCTGCTGGCGCATCGCCGGCAGGAGCGCGCGGATGCGGCGGACGATCTCGACCGTGTTGGTGCCGGGTTGGCGTTGCACGCCGAGGCCGATCGAGCGGCCGCCGCCGCTCCGGTCGTGAAACCAGCTCGCGACCCGGTTGTCCTGCACGCTGTCGATCACCCGCGCCAGGTCTCCGAGGTGCACCGGCGCGCCGTTGCGATAGGCCACCACGATGCGGCTGAACTCGGCCGCGTTCGCCAGCTGGCCCGAGGCGACGACTGTCATCGCCTGCTGCGCGCCGTCGAGGATGCCCGTCGGGAGGTTGACGTTGTGCGCCGAGAGCGCCGCCCGCACCTCGTCGAGCGTGATGCCACGCCCGGCCAGCGCACGCGGGTCAAGCTGCACCCGCAGGCCGTACTTCTGGGAGCCGTAGATCTGAACCTGCGCCACGCCCTCGATGGTCGCGATGCGCTGGGCAAGGTAGGTCTGCGCGTACTCGTCGACGACGGAAAGCGGCAGCGTCGGCGAGCTCATCGCCAGCCAGATGACCGGTTGGTCGGAAGGATTGGTCTTCCGGAGCGTGGGCGGCGCGGGCATGTCGCTCGGCAGCCGCCGCTGCACCGCCGCGATCGCGGCCTGCACGTCCTGCGCCGCCGCGTCGAGGCTGCGCGAGAGCGCGAACTGGATAGTGATCGACGTGCTGCCGAGCGAGCTGCTCGAGGTCATCGAGTCGATGCCCGCGATCGTCGAGAACTGCTGCTCCAGCGGCGTCGCCACCGCCGAGGCCATCGTCTCCGGCGTCGCACCCGGGAGGCTCGCGCTCACCACGATGGTCGGGAAATCGATGTTCGGCAGATCGCTCACCGGCAGCAGCCGGTAGGACATCACGCCGAACAGGCACAGCGCCGCGGTGAGGAGCGTCGTCATCACCGGACGTCGGATACAGAGGGCCGGGAGATTCATGGCCGGGCGTCGGGCAGGTTCACTTCGCCGCCTTGGGCGCCGGGCCCGCCGCCGCGGCGGCGAGCGTCCTCACCTCCACGCGCGCGGAGGGTGTCAGGCGCAGGTGGCCATCGGTCACCACGGTCTCCCCCGCCCGCACGCCTTCCGCGATCAGGGTGAAATCGCCCGTGGCGCGGAGGATCTTCACCGAACGGATGTCCAGGGTCTTGTCCGCCTTCACCACGAAGACCTGCGTCGCGTTTTGGCCGATCTGCACCGCGGCGGTCGGCACCACCACCGCGCCGGAGTCGACTCCGACCCGCACCTGCACCTGGACAAACTGCCCGGGCCAGAGCGCCTGGTCGTCGTTCGCGAAGACGGCCTTCAGCGTGATCATGCCGGTCGACGGATCGACGGTGTTGTCGAGAAAGCTGAGGCGACCGTCGGTGCGGGTGACGCCCGCCACGCGGTCCGTGACGCTCACGGTCGCGTCCTTGCGGGCCAGCGCGGCGCGGATGTCGGCGAGGGCCCGTTCCGGCACAGCGAAGGCCGCGGCGATGGGCGCGAGCTGGTTGAGCGTGACGATGGACTGCGCGGCGTCGTTGGCCTTTACCAACGCCCCCTCGTGCAGCAAACGTTGCCCGGTGCGTCCGGCGATCGGGGCGCGGATCTCCGTGTAACCGAGGAGCAGTTCGGCGTTCGCCACCGCCGCCTCCCGCGCCTGCGCCTGCGCGCGCGTGGTCTCAAACCGGGTGGAAAGCAGCGCGAACTGCTCCCGCGAGACCGCCTCCTGCCGGCTGAGGTTTTCGTAGCGCTCGCGGTCGGCCTCGGCGCGCGCCGCCTCCGCCCGCGCGTTGGCCAGCTCAGCCCGCGTGATCCGCAGCGAGTTCTCGAAGGGCCGGCGGTCGAGAGACACGAGCAGGTCGCCCGCCTTCACTTCGTCGCCCTCGTTGAAGTGGATCCGCGCGATCACACCGTCGACCTGCGACTTCACCGCGACGCCGCGCAGCGCCTGCACCGCGCCGACGGCCTCGATGATGCGCGGCAGGTCGCGCTGCTCCGCGACCGCCACCTGCACGGGCACCGGCGGCATCGTGGCTGGAGCCGAGGCCGGCGCGTTGCCCGCGGGCTTGCACGCAGCGGAGAGAAGAAGGGCCCCGATGGCGAGCGGGAGCACGAATTGACGAAAGATCATGACGGTAACGCGAGGGCTCATGCAGCGCCGGACGCACGGAACCCGCAAGCCATGACTCCTCCGTCAGACGCGCCGTACGGATCGCGCACCGTTGACGTCCGCTGGCGCGGCAAACTTTCTCCCACCACCCCGTATGAAAAGACCCACCCCGTCGCTGGCGCGCAGGAGAAAGCCCGCGCGCATTCCGCGTCGCCGCGCCGCCGGGGTGATCGCGCTGGCGCTCCTCGCCGCGAGCGCCGCCCGCAGTCTGGCGGCCGGAAAGGTTTTCAACGATCCGGCCCCGCCCGTTTTCGAGGCCGGGCCCGCGCCCGCGGCCGCCGCGCCAAAGGGGAATCCCGAGGCCACCATGCACGCCGCCCCGCGGACTCTGGCGCCCGGCGCACACACGTCGGACTGGCCCAACTTTCTCGGGCCCGCGCACAACCTCACGTCGACTGAAACCCGCCTGCGCCGCGAACTCCCCACCGCGGGACTCACCCCGGTCTGGGAGATGCGCAAGGGCGAGGGCTTCGCGTCGCCGGTGATCGTCGGCGAGCGGCTGGTGCTCTTCCACCGCGTCGGCAACGAGGAGGTCGTGGACTGCGTGCACGCCGTCGACGGACGGCGGTTCTGGCAGGTGAAGTACCCGACCGCGTACCGCGACCGCTACGGCTACAACCCGGGGCCGCGCGCCAGCCCGGCCATCGCCGGCGGACGCGTGTTCACTTTCGGGGCCGAGGGTCGGCTGCAGTGCATCGACCTCGCGTCCGGGCGCGTGAACTGGCGGCGCGACCTTCACGGCGAGTTCGGCATCAAGCCGAACTTCTTCGGCGTCGGCGCGAGCCCGCTGGTGGCCGGCGACGTCGTCATCGTGCAACTCGGCGCGCCGGGCGGACCGGGCGTGGCCGCGTTTGACGTCTCCACGGGACGGATGCGGTGGGGCGCCGAGAGCGAATGGGGCGCCAGTTACGCCTCGCCCGTGCCGGCGACGCTGCACGGGCGCGAACGGGTGCTCGTCTTCGCCGGCGGCGAAAGCCGGCCGCCCACCGGCGGCCTGCTGTGCCTCGACGCGAAGACCGGCGCAGTGGATTTCCGCTTTCCGTGGCGCGGCACGCGCTACGAGTCGGTCAACGCCGCCTCACCTGTCGTCCTCGGCGACCGCGTGCTCGTCGCGGAGTGTTACGGATCCGGCGGCGTCCTGGTGGAAGCGCGGGCCGACGGCACGGCGACGGAAGTCTGGAGGAACCCGACCTTCGGCATGCATTTCATGTCGGCCCTCCGGCTCGGCGACCACCTGTACGGTGTGCATGGCCATGGACCGCAGGACGCCGAGCTCGTGTGCGTCGAAGTCGCGACCGGCAGGGAAGTCTGGCGCGACCAGCCGCTGTGGACGGAGACGGTGCGCGAGCCGCGCGGACCACGGGAGATCCGCACCGGGACGTTCCGCGCCTTCCTGCTGGCGGTCGACGGGCAGGTGCTGGCGCTCGGCGAATTCGGCCACCTCGTGCGGCTGGACCTTTCGCCGAAGGGCGTGCGCGTCATCGAACGAGCCTGGCTCTTCGCGGCCACGGAAACCTGGACCCCGCCCGCGCTCAGCCGCGGCTTGCTATACGTCTGCCAGAACACCCGCGACGCCCTCCACGGCACGACGCCCCGCCTGTTGTGCTACGACCTGCGCGGGAAGTAGGCCGGGGGAATGGCGCCACCGGGCCATTTCACCACGGAGACACTGAGGCACAAAGAGGAGATGACGCGGCAGACGCCGGCCAACAGGAGCAAACGGAGGTAACGGAGAAGTATCCGCCGCTGAGTCGGCCGTTTGGCCCACAGGATCATCCGCGGCTGGCAGCCGCGGCTACACCAAGCACTCCTTATTCGTGTCCATCAGGTCCATTCGTGGTTACTCACCCGCGGAGCGATTCGGGATCACATTACGACCCGAGGCTCGGGCCGTTGGATCGGACTCGGTGAACTCGGATCGGGCCTCTGCGCCCTCTGTGTTCCAACTCAACTCCCCTTGGGTTGCGGCTCCGCCGCGTTAGGTCCATCCGTATTCATCGGTGGTTGAACACGGTTGGGCGGTTTGAACCCTGCTCGTGCTTCCCACGCGCCACGCCCGCGGCGGAACGCTTGGCGCTTTTCGCTTGGTCGCGCTCACACGCGGCCGCTACACCTTCGTTTTAATCACGCCATCACCATGAAGTTTCCCGACCGCTTCACCGTCATCTCCGACGAGGTCTCGCAAGATCTGCCCGACCTGATCCGCTTCGCCAAGGAGTTCGGCCTGCCCGGCTACGAGCTGCGCAGCATGTTCGGCCGGGCGTTCAAGGATCTCACCCCGGCCGACATCAAGGAGATTGCGAAGGTCGCCCGCGGCGAGGGCTGGCGGATCTTCGGTTGCTCGTCGCCGGTGTTCAAATGCGACATCGACGACGCGGCCGCGGTGCGCGCCCACCATGACGAGTTCCGGCGCAGCCTCGGTGTCGCCCAGGAGCTGGGCTGTGATCTGGTGCGCGTGTTCACCTTTCTGCGCCGGTCGGCGGCCGACAACGCCGCCCTCACCCCGCGCGTGGTCGAGCATTTGCTGAAGCTCGACGCGATCGCCGCCGGCACCCCGGTGCGCATCGGCGTCGAGAACGAGCACAGCTGCATCCTCGGCTCGGCGCTGGAGGGCGCGGAGATCATCGGCAACCTGCCCGCGCCGCGTTTCGGCATCGTCTGGGATCCGTGCAACGTCCTCTACGTCCCGGGCGCGCCGCAGGATCCCACGGCCGGCTTCAACGCCATCAGCGGCCGCATCCACCACATCCACGTGAAGGACTCCCGCCGCGTCGCGCCGAAGCCCGGCGCGCTGCAGGCGGTCGCGACCCCGGTTGGGCTCGGTGACGTCGGCTGGAAGGCGCACCTCGCGCAGATCCAGCGCAGCGGCTACACCGGCAATTTCTCACTCGAGACGCACTGGCGCGTCGTGCAGATCGACGAGAAGGACCTGCACCTTCCCGCCGGTTACGGGTTCTCCCGCGGCGGCATCGAGGCTTCACGGGTGTGCCTGCACAACCTGCGGGAGCTGCTGCCCGCCGGCTGAGCGGACGCTGAGCCAACCCCAGCTTGGCTCAGCGGCGCAGCACGCGGTCGGCGTGGTCGAGATACCGCGCCCAATCGTACGGCGTGATGTCGTGCTTCCCGGTGCGGATGTGGTACGCGACCCCGTCGCCGATCACCGGCTGGTTGACGGCGGGCATCTCCTCGACGCCGAGTCCCCGACGGCCGAGCAGGGCGTAAACCGGACCGGCGTGGCGGGCGGCGATGAATTCGCCGCGCGGATCGGCCCAGCGGTCGTCCTCCGCGCTGGCGACGTGCACGGCGCGCGGCGCGATCAACGCGATGAGCTGGTGCTGGTCGACGGGAAGCGCGGCCTCGCGGCGATTGTAGGCGCGGAAGTTGCGCGCGAACCAGAACGGGAACGACGTGTTGATGCGCTCCACGTTCTCCCCGTACACGCGCATGCTCAGCGCGGCGCCGCCGCAGCCGGAGTTGTTGGAGATCACGAGCGCGAAACGCTCGTCCTGGGCCCCGGCCCAGAGCGCGGTCTTGCCGAGCCGCGAGTGGCCGTGCACCGCCACGCGGGCCGCGTCGATCTCCGGCTCGGCCGCCAGCACGTCGAGCGCGCGGCTCAGACCCCAAGCCCAGATGCCGATCGCACCCCACGCGTCCGGCGCGCGCGTCTCGGCGGAGCCGGTGCGGAACAAGGCGCCGGCATCGCGATCCAGTCCCTCGGCGCGGTCCTCGCAAAGATCGCCGTAATAAACCGTGGCGGTCGCGTAGCCGCGGGCGACGACCGTCTCGACGTCCCAGCGCGAGGCATGCACGCCGCGCGTGCCCTCGGTCGCGCGGTTGTCGACGACCTTGAACTCGGCGTTCGAGCGCATCCACGCGCGCGACAGCGTGATGCCCGGATCGGCGTTCACGCATTGGTTGCCGTAGTAATTGTAGCCGAGAAACGCGGGCCAAGGCCGGTGCGCCCCGGCCGCCCCCGCCGGCTGGTACACGAGGAGATGCATGCGCGGGCCGTCCTTCCGCTCCGTGAACCAGACCGTGATCTCCTTCCGCACCGCCTTGCCCCCCAGCGCCGCGCGGTCGACCGACGTCGTTTCCCAGTGCATACCGGGCGGCCGCCCGGCAGGCGTGCGTCCATAAACTTCGCGGGCGAAGATTTCGAGCAGCTCGAGCCGGCGTTTCTTCCACGCCGTCGCATCGCGCACCGCGGAGCCGTCGGCCGCCACCAGCGGGTCGGGCAGCCGGTACGCCGGCACCTTGGCCTCGTCGTAGTTGATCGGGATCTCAACCTTCTGCGCCGCCGACGCGGAAACGGCGGCCAGCAGTAGCCATGAAAACGCGGCAAGGCGGGGCGGGGTGGACATCATCGCGCCACGCTGGACCGCGCCGCGGCGGGGATCAATCCGGACCACCACCCGGAGGGGAACGCCCGCGATTTCCAAGGGAGTCGGCTTTGACCCTCCGCTGGCCGCGAGTCATCTCCTCCCGCAACCACCCCGGCGATGGACCCTGCGAAAAACGAAGACCCCCGGCTCATCCGCCGCGTGCTACTTGCGCTCGCCGCGGAACGCGGGCCCGGAGCGACCTTCTGTCCTTCGGAGGCCGCACGCCGTCTGGGCGGGGAATGGCGCGGGCGCATGCCTGCCGTGCGCGCCGCCGCCGCCGAACTGGCGGCCAAGGGTGCGCTCGCCTGCACCCAACGCGGTTTTCCCGCCGATCCCCTCCGTACCCGCGGTCCCGTGCGCCTCGGCGCACCCGGCTCCCGAGGGGTGCCGCCGGAGACGCGAGTTGGGGAACTGTGACCGCCACGCGACCCGCGGGCGGCGGAAGCCTCCTCAGTTTCCGCTCACCACCAACGGCCGCACGCGCGCGCCGGAACGGACCTTGTCGCCGGGATAGACCACCACCTGCTCACCCTCGCGCAGGCCTTCGCCGATCTCGGTCTGCACGCCATTCGAGCGTCCCGGCTTCACGGTGCGCAGGGAAACGCGGCCGCCCTCCGCCACAAAGGCGCGCCACTCCGCGCCCTGCCGGAACAGGGCTCCGGCGGGAGCCTGCAGCGCCGAGGCGCTCTCCCACGTGACGACCCGCGCCTCCACCCGGTAGCTGTCGCCGAGCGTCGGGCGTTTCTCCACCGGGTCGGTGAAGTCGGCGATGACGTACACCCGCTGTTCCTCGACGCCGAGGGCGGAGATTTTAGTGAACGCCGAGGGCTCGACGAGCCGCACGCGCGCGGCGAGCGGCGCCGGACCACCCCATTGCTCGAGCATCACGCGCGCGCCCGGCCGGATCGCGACGCCGTCGCGCGAGAGCGCCTCGATGCGCACCTCGAGATCCGTCGGGTCACCGACCTCCAGCAGCGGGAAACCGGCGGAAACCATCCGGGAGCTCTCCTGCATGACGCGCAGGATGCGGCCGCTCACGGGCGCGGTGATCACCAGAGGTTCGCTGTTCCCGCCGGCCCGTCCGCGGGTGAGCAGCGCTTGCGCCTGTTGCAGTTCAAAGCCCGCCACCTGCGCGGCGAAATCCGCGGCACGAAACTCCGCCGCCGCCGTCTCCCGCCGCGTGCGCGCGAGGTCGGCCTCCTGCGCCGAGATCACGTTGGCCGTCCGCAGCCCGCGGGCGCGGGTGTCCTCCGCTGTGGCCAGCGCGGAGGCGGACTCGGCGCGGGCGCGCTGGGCGAGCGCCGCCTCCCGCGCGGCCTCCGCGGCCTTCACGCGAGCCTCCGCCTGCGCCTGCAGGCGGGCGTCGAGGAAATCAGCGCCACCCGCCTCGATGACGGCGAGCACCGTTTTTCCCGCCACCACCTCCGCACCGGCCTTCCAGTCGATGCGCCGCAGCTGCCCCGCGACCGGCGCGGTGATCACGTAGCGGTTCTTCACCCGCGTCATGCCTTCCTCGTCGACCGTCACGACCAGCGGCCCGCGGCGCACGGCGGCGATCTCGACGGGGACGGCCGCGGGCCAAAGCCCGGCGACAATGAGCGCGACCAACGCCGCGGCGCCGATCCACGGCAGGCGACGCCGCCAGGCGGGGGCGCCGGACCTGACGGCGGGCGAGGAGGAAGGCTGGGCGGCTGGCTTCATGGAGAGAGTGTGACGAACGGCGCGGTCAGTCGGCGACCTTGAGGGCGCTGACCAGGTCGATCTCGGCCAGCTTGCGGGCGGCGAACACGGCCGACAAGGCCGAGGCGACGGCGACGACCAGGACGGCAAAGGCGTAGTTGGCCGGCGTGAGCACGAGCGGCAGGCGCACCGTCTCGGTGTTGACGGTCGTGATGATGCCCGCGGCGAAGACCGAGCCGATGACCAGCCCGAGCGGCAGCGCGACGAGGGTGAGGATGACGAGCTCGCCGACCAGCACCGCCCCGACCTCGCCCCGCGTGAAGCCCAGCACGCGCAGCGTGGCGAGTTCGCGGGCGCGCTCCGAAAGCGAGATGCGGGCGCTGTTGTAGATGATGCCAAACGCCACGACCGTGGCGAAAAACGAGTAGATCTTCTGGAGCAGACCGATGCTCTCCGCGGTGGTCTTGCGGAAACCGTCGCGCAGCGCGTCCTTGATGATGCAACCCCCGATGCGCGGCGTCTCCTTCACGGCCGCGACAAACTCACCCCACCGCGCCTTGTCGACCAGGACGTGGGCACCCGAGATGCGATCGCCCTCGAGCATGAGGCGGTTGAGCGCGTGGCGTTCCATGTAGGCGGCGGTGCCCGCGAAATCCTCCGCGAGACCGACCACGGGGATCGTGACCTCGCGGTCGCGGCCCTCGAGCACGCGCGCGACGACGGTGTCGCCCGGCTGGAGCCGCATCACGTCGGCGAGCTTGGCGGACATGATGATGCCGCGCTCCGGCAGCCGCAGCTGACGCGGTTGTGCGTCGATGACGCGGCTGAGCGTGCCCTCGGCGGGCAGGCCCTGCAGGAGCAGGCGGCGGGTGATGGCTCCGGACTTCAACTCCACCTGCACGAACCGGAACGGTTCGGCGCGCACCACACCGGGCAGATGGCGGAAGTCATGGAGCGCGCGCTCCGGTCCGGGCTCGACGAGCGAAAGCGTGACGGTCTGCCGCTGGATGACGTCCCACTGGAAATCGATCACGTAGGCGATGCCGTCGCGGAACGAGTTCGGCACGATGAGAATCCCGGTGGCGAGGGCGAGCGCGAGGCAGGTCAGCGCGCTGCGCACCGGGCGGCGATGGATGTTGCGGAACGCCATGCGCAACGAGGGGCCCGACCAGCGCGCGAAGCCGAACCGTTCGAAGAGCGACGGACGGTAACGGGCCGGCGGCTCGGGGCGCATCGCCTCGGCCGGCGGCAGCCGCACGGCGCGTCGCACCGCCCCGGCGACTCCCGCGAAAGCCGCCGCCGCGCTCACGGCCGCGGCGATGCCGAGGACACCGTGGTCGACCCGGAATTCCAGCAAGGGGAAACGGAAGAACAGGTGGTACATGTCCACCAGCAGACCTCCGAGCACGACGCCGCCGGCCGAGCCGAGCAACACGCCCGCCGCCACGATGCCGAGGGAGAACTTGAAGTAATGCGCGCCGATCTGCCGGTTCGAGAAGCCGCAGGCCTTGAGCATCGCGATCTGTTCCCGCTGCAGCGCGATCTGCCGGCTCATCACCGAATTGGTCATGAACGCGGCCACGCTGAGAAACACGAGCGGGAACGCGATCGCGAGGCCCTCGAGGATGCGGATCTCGTCGTCGAGCCGCCGGTGCGAGGGATGGTCGATGCGGCCGTAAGCACCGCGCCCGCCGTAGGGCTGGAGGATGCGGTTCACCGCGGCGATCACGGCACCCTCCGACGCGCCGGGCGCGAGGGTGAGCGCGACGGAATTGAAGGCTCCGTACAACTGGAACGCCGTCGCGAGCTCGCGGTAGGGCATCCAGAACACGCCGTACGTGCGGTTGTCGGGCAGCGCCGCGCCGGGCGGCGCCTCGAAGACGAACTCGGGGGAGAGCACGATCCCGGAGAGCCGGAAGGTCTCCTTCGCGCCGTTGAGCAACGCGGAGATGGTGTCGCCGGGCCGCAGTCCATGCGCCTCCGCGAAGGCCTCGCCCACCGCCAGCTCACCGCGCGAGGCGCGGCCCTCCGGCAAACGTCCCGCGCGCACATGGAGGCGGTTCAGGCGCTGCTCGCCACGCTCGGGCAGCGAGTTGATCAGGCCGACCGCCGGCTCGGCGAGGCCCGGCACGTCGAGCGTCACCTGCACCGCGATGCCCGTCTGCACGTGCGCCACGCCGGGAATCGCCGCGAGCTCGGCCTCGACCGAATGCGGCGCGCGCTTCAGCCGCGCGAAGACCTCCGCGAAACGGTTGCCGCCGTAATACTCGTCCCGCGTCGTCGACAGCGAGAGGATCAGCGACCGCGTCATGATCATCATCGCCAACCCGCACGCCATCACCAGCGCGACGGCGAGCGCCTGGGTCGAGAGCGCCCGCAGGTCGCGGCGCAGCTTGCGGTCGAGCATGCTCATCGCGGGGCCGTCTTCACCACGCGAGGTCACGCACGGCGCCGCGTTTCGCGTTTTCCCGCGCGTGGACGATCCGGCCGTCCGACAGCGTGAACACGCGGTCGGCCATGTCGGCGAGGATCGCGTTGTGCGTGATGATCACCGCGAGGGTGCCGAGCTCGCGGTTGATGCGCTCGATCGCCTCCAGGACGGTGATGCCGGTGTGGACGTCCAACGCCCCGGTGGGCTCGTCGCACAGGAGAACCTCGGGCCGCTTGGCGATGGCGCGCGCGATCGCGACGCGTTGCTGCTCCCCGCCCGAGAGCTGAGCCGGGAAGTGATCCAGCCGGTCGGCGAGATCGACCATCGCGAGCGCCTCCTCGGGCGCCATCGGGTCGCGGCAGATTTCCGTGATCAAAGCCACGTTCTCCCGGGCGGTCAGGCTCGGGATCAGATTGTAGGCCTGGAAAACAAACCCCACCGCGTCGCGGCGGAAGAGCGTGAGGCCGGCCTCGTCCATGCCGGCGAGATCGCGGCCGCGGTAATGCAGCACGCCGCTGGTCGGCGAATCGAGTCCGCCGAGTTGGTTGAGCAACGTCGACTTGCCGCTGCCCGAAGCGCCCAGCAGCACGATGAGTTCGCCGGCGAAGAGATCGAGGTCGACGCCCGCGAGCGCCGTCACCGCCGCCGTACCTTCGCCATAGATCCGCTCCATGCCCCGCACGTGGTAGACCGGCCCGCCGCTTCGCCCCGCGCCGGGCGCGGTCGAAGGTGGAGCGGAAGGGGAGCTCGACATGGAACGGGGAACGAATCCGGAAGCCGCGGGAGGCGCAACCGGCAACACGGGACGCAACCGCGATTCCCGGCTGATCGAACAAGGAGCCTTCACCTTCGGCCGAAATCCGCTTGGTTGGGGCACGCGCTCGCGTCGCGTTTTCCCTTTTTCCAGATGACCACCCCAACCGCTTCCCTCCCCCGTCGAGGCTTCCTGCAACTGGCCGCGCTGGCCCCGCTCGCGGCCGCGCCGCTGCCGGCGCTGGAACCGGTCAAGCGCGCCGGGGGTCCGTTGCTGCGGCCCGCGCTCAACGTGTACTCCTTCCTCGAGCCGCTGAACGAGAACGCCAAGGACTCTTCCAAGGGCATCGACCTGTTCGGCGTGTGCGACTTCTGCGCGCGGCTGAACATCGAGGCGATGGACATCACCGGCTACTTTTTCCCGGGCTATCCGAAGGTTCCGACCGACGCGTTCATCAGCCGGATCAAGCGTCACGCGCACGCGCGCGGTGTCGTGATCAACGGCACGGGCATCCGCAACGACTTCACCGCGGCCGACCGCGCGGTGCGCGCCGCGGGCGTGCAGGTGACAAAGGAATGGATCGAGGTGGCGGCGCGCCTCGGGGCGACCGTGATCCGGGTGTTCGCGGGACCGCAAAAACCATTCAGCGACTGGCGGGCGGCCGCGGGCGGCGCGAAGCGGGAGGACGTCGAGCAGTGGATGGCCGATGACCTGCGCGGCTGCGCGGAACACGCGGAAAAGTTCGGCGTGCTGGTCGGCGTGCAGAACCACGGCGACTTCCTCAACACCGGCGCCGAGCACCTGAGCCTGCTCCGGCGGGTCGATCATCCCTGCTGCGGCGCGCTGGTCGACACCGGCAAATACCTCACCGCCGACCCCTACGCCGACATCGCGCTGATCACGCCCTACGCGGTGGGGTGGCAGATCAAGGAGACGATGGGCAGCGCGCTGAAGTCGCCGCCGGCCGATTTGAAGCGGCTGATGCGCATCATCGCCGACGGCGGCTACCGCGGCTTCGTGCCGATCGAGACGCTCTCGATGGGACGCAAGGACTACCGTCCCGCCGCCGAGGTGGAGAAAGTGCTGAAGGGCATGCGCGGGGGGATCGCCGCGCTAGGGTAGGAACGGCGCGACCGCGCGCGGAACGTCGGCGGGCGGACGTAGGTGCCGGGGCGCGGCAACAAGGAGCAGGTTACCTGCCGTCGTCGGCCTTCGCCTTCCGCTTCCCTTTTCTTTCCCGAACCGGCTCGCCGGCCTTTTCCGCCTTCGGCGGCCTCGGGTCTTTGTCCGAGACCTTGTAATCGACCGGCGGCAACCGCACGGGCGTCTCGAGCCTGCCACGGTGCACCTCGATCAGGCTGAAGATGTCGTCCTTGTCGTCCGTGTTCACCAAGGTGAAGTCCGCACCCTTGGCGCCGCCGTGGCGCAGCACGGCGTCCTCCACCGTGACCGTCTCATGGCGCCATTGCCGATCACCCGTTCCCGTGACGGACAGCGCGGTCTTCATGCCGGCGGAACCGGCATCGTAGTCGAGCCGCCACGATGAACCCGCCGCGGCATCGTACCAAACGACGGTCATCGACATCACCTGGGGGCCGCCGCCTTGGGAGAACCCCTCGTGCAGCCTGAAGTACATGGTGTCCTTGCCGGACGCATGTTCGAAACCGCGGGCGAAACGGGAATAGATGGGGGACATCTTCGTGATCGGACCGCCGACGCGCCAAAGGGGGATCGAGGTGACGTCGGGGTCGATCTGTTGGAGGAAACGTCCGTAGTTGTCGGGCCAGATGTCCCAGCCGACGTCGTTGAAGCCCCGCTGCGTGTCGCGTTGCCGCACCTGCCCCAGCAGAAGGGCATTCCGGTCATCCACCGCGGCACCATACTTCGCGTGGGCGGCAACGATTTTTTCCATGCGCGCCACGTTACCCGGCGAGGCGGGCCCGAACTCCGCCTCCGGGTAAGCCGCGGTGTCGGCGGCATCTAGCCCCTTATGCAGGGCGCAGAAGGCGGCGGTGGCGGTCTCGGGCCGGATCTGTCCCGCGTAGCGATTGAAGAAGTGGAAAGCGTATTCGAAACCCTGCTCCTTGCAGGCCTCCATCGCGCTGGAGGAGATGTCCCAGATGCTCTGGCCGCCTTGGAGACCGGTGAGAGCACCCCAGTAGAAGCTGAGCGGAACGTTCAGTTGATACCACGCGCGCTGCCACGTCTGGTCCATCTCCGAGCGCGCGAAGAGCGGTGTGCCCGTGGCGGCGACGAGCCGCGGCTCCCAGGTGTGGATCTTGCTGCGCTCCCCGCTCAAGTGGTGCCCGCGCCCGCTGCCGGCGATCTTGATCCCGAGGCCTCCCGTGGCGTTGGCCATCACCCAATTCCACTCGGTCGCGAAGCCGCGTCCCCCGACCGTGTCCTCACCCGGGGCGACGTGGTTGAACAAGAGGCTGATCCGGGGCTCTCCGGGAACCCGCTGGAAAGTCTTCACGAAGACCTCGAACGCCCACAGGCGGAACTCCCGCCACGGGGGCGATCGGACTGGTAGCTCGTACTGCTTCTCAAGCACCTCGCCCTTGTAGGCGCACTCGTCGCCGGTGCACCCCGTCTTCACTTGGATGAATGCGATGCGCTCCTGCTTATCCTTCGGGAACGTGCGGATGTGTTTCCCGAGTTCCGTGATGAGGCGCTCGAAGAACTTCCGGTAGGCGGGGGACGGATAGTAAGGATAGACCGGCCAAGCGTCATGCATCTGGCCGTCGGTCTTCACCGCCGGCACGCCCTGCTGGTAGATCCACGCCGGCGCGTCCGGCCCCACGCCGATGGAAAGGTAAATGTACTGGTTCTTCGCGACGGCGCTTTCCATCGCGCCGTCCAACGCACTCCAGTCGAAGACGCCGGCAACGGGCTCGATCCTGGCCCAATCCTGATTGAACGCCAACCCCTTGAGGAACGGATAGTCCTTGGGGTCGTACGTGTTGCCCCGGTCCCACACGCCGAACGAAGAAGGGGGCGGCGTGGCGCGCAACGAGCACAGAAGACCGAATAAGCCGACAACCCCAAGGGCTTTGGCGGAACGAGCGATACGGTGGCGAATCACGTGCAGGGAAGGTGCGAGGGATATGCGGGAAATTTTGCCTGCGGCGCGGGCGCGTGTTCCCGGCGATCGCCACGGCGGCGATCCGAGCGTAGCGATCGAAACCTGCCAGAATGAGGCGCGTGCAAGCGATGCGGATTTCGTTCGTCGACCAGCGGCTGCCGGCGCAACGCGGCCTTGCGGCGTCGTCGACGTTGCCGCCCTGTATCCGTTTTAACCGCGAAACTGCCGCGCGCGTCCCGCTTCAGTTCGGACGCAGCGGATCGTGCACTTCGTCGAGCGGCGCGTGGGCGAGATTGAGGCCGAGCTCAAAAACGCCACCCCGGGGTCGTTCCTGCCGCCG
>JBJTCH010000212.1:0-13630 GCA_046091745.1 Opitutaceae bacterium | reverse complement strand
CCCCAAGCCCAGCCGCTGCGCAAGGGCGTCGCATTCGGGAACCACGCCAGCGGCCGCACGCCACGCTCGGCGGCACCATCGACGAGCCGGAAGACGTGGCTGGAATCAAAATAGATGTCCGCCTCGGCCGCCATGCCCGCCGCGGCGGGAGCGTTGGCGTCCAAACTCACGCGCAGGATGCTGCCGGGCACGAAATACTTGTCCTTGGGCAAGGTCTGCTCGCGTTTCGCGCCGGCGCCGGACTGCACCAGGGCGTTGCGCACCGGCAGCTTCAAGTGGTACGCGAGGTTGGCGCTGGTGCCGACGGTCACGATCGTCCCGCCCGCCTCAAGGAAGGCCTGCAGTTGCGGCAACGTCTTCGTGGTCGAGAAACGGCCGGAGCGTCCGCGGTACTCCGCGGGCATATCCGCCTGCGCCGGCTCGCGGACCGTGGAGTAGGAGCTGGAGGAACTCTCGCCCGAGGCCGACCGCGGGATCGCCCCGGAGGGGAACACGATCACGTCGTACTTCTCGCGCAAGCCGCCCGCGTCGAATTGCGGCGGGTACACCACGTCGAACTCGAATCCGAATTGCTCGAAGATCAGCCGCGTCCAGCCGGATGGCATCGAGCCGCCGTAACGATCCCACAGCGCGATCCGTGCGGGCGTGAGTCGGCGCAGTCCGCCGGGGGCCGCGGACAGCGGCGCGGGAGTCACGCCGAGTTCCGCCGCGAGTTTTTCGAGGGAGGAACGCGCCGAGGCGGGAACATGAAAGTCGCCGCCTTCGGCCGGCACCGAGATGTCGACGCCCGCGCGGAGGAGCCGGTTCACCACGGTGAAGCCATCGTTGGCGGCGCGGCTGATCCGCCAGCCACCGGCCGACGGTGCGAGCCGGCCCGGCGGAGGCGACTGCAGTTCGCCCCACGGCACGCGCGCGAAAGGACCGTCGAAGCCATCAAGTAAGCGGTCGAACTTCACTCCCATCTCGAACGCGAGCGTCCAGCCCGCGGAATCGTAGGGCGCGATGGGCGGCCCGCCTTCGTAGGCGAAGTCGTTGGGGTGATCCTGCGGCTCGAACATGTCGATCACGTGCGGCCGGAAGGCCTGGTCGGTTTTCACCACGTAGGACCCCGCCGGATACTTTTTCCCCGCCACCGTGAAATCCGCCGTGGCGCGGTGCACGAGGATGCCCGCCTTGAGCAGCGCGTTGATGAACTTCACCGCGGTCGGGAAATCGGCCTGGTCCGCCGGCAGGATGTAGCCGCGGGCGTCGCGCAGCTCCGGCTTGCGCATCACCGCGTCGAAATACTTCGCGGGGATGCGACGGCGGCCGGGGGCGGTCGCGGAACCGCCGGAGTCCTCCTCGTCGGCGTTCGCGGCCGCCGCGCCCTTGGCGGGAGGGTTGTCGCGCGCGTGCGCCTCCTGGATCGCGGCGATGCGGCGCGGGTAATGCGTCCAGTAGTCGCCGCTGCCACGCTCGATCGAGTTGCGGCCCATGCGCCAGATGCCGAACAGCAGCGCGTCGCGGTTGCGCGCGGCGAAGTCGAGCACGGCGTAATTCAGCGACAGCGAGTAGGCGATCGAGTCGGCATAGCGCCACGGCCGCGGGGTCACCGGGAACGGCGTGGCGCCGTTGGGCAACAGCCGCGCCGGGACCAGCGGCACCTCCGAGGGCGTCGGGCTGCCGATGATCTCGGTGAGGATGCCGACCATGTTGTGGAAATAAGTCGTGGTGCGCAGGCCGCCGTTGAACCAAGTCGAGAACACCGAGCCATTGCGCTGCGTGTAGCCCGGTTTTCCCTCGAGATTGAGGCGGCTCACCATCGCGGCGCCGACCGCGTCGAGGGTCGTGACCACGAGCGGGTCGTAAACGTGGTTGAACGGATCGCGGTACGGCGGGCCCGCCACCACGGAACCGGCCGGACCCGACTGGTGGTGGTTGTACATCACCTGCGGGATCCACTCGAGGTACAGCTGACGGTTCATGTTCGTCGACTCCCGCAACGCGCCCATGAAGAAATCGCGATTGTTATCGTGGCCCGCGTACTTCTGGTAGAGCCGCGGCAGCTGGTCGATGACCCGCTTCGCCGGATCGGGTCGCCGCAGGTACCAGGAGCTCATCAGCTCCTGGCCGTCGGGATTCGCGTGGGCCAGCAGCACCACGGTCTGGTCGAGGATCCGCAAGGTCTCCGCGTCCTCACGGCTCGCGAGCTGCCACACCGTCTCGATCAACTGGTGCGTGCCCACGGTCTCCGTCGCGTGCAGACCGCCGTCGATCCACACCACCGCGCGACCCTCGGCGGCCAGCACGCGGGCGCGCGACTCGTCGGGATTTTCCGCGCGGGCGAGCTCGCGCGAGATCGCCTTCAGCCGCTCGAGGCGAGCGAGATTGGCGGGCGAGGAGCACACAACCATCCATTGCGTGCGGCCTTCCTCGGTGCGCCCCATGTCGACCAGCCGCAGCCGCGGCGACTGGGACGCGAGCACCTTGAAGTAGGCCTCGGTCTGCGTGTACGTCGCGAGGTGATGGTCGTCGCCGATGGCGAAGCCGAAGTGCTGTTTCGGCGACGTGAGCGCGGTGGCGGCGCCGAGCGAAAAGGGGACCAGTAGAACGGCACAGAAGGCCGCGATGAAGGGGCGACGGGGGCGAAGCATGATGATCGGCGAGCGTGGGATTCGCAGCGGGTGAGGCGAGCCCGGAACCGGCGCCGTCCCGACTCACGCCTTGCGCACCCCGCGCGGTGGCGCAGCTTCGGCCGGATGGACCTGACGAAGCATTGGGCGGCGACGCTGGACGACTACGCCATCGACCTCGCTTGGTCGAATGACGGGGCGCTGCTGGCCGCCGCCAGCGCCGCCGGCCCGGTCGCGCTGCTCGCGGCGGACGACGGCGCCCGCGCGCACGTGCTGCCCGGCCATCCCGACGGCGCGAATTGCGTCGCGTGGCAACCCGGCGCCGCCCGCAGCCTCGCCTCCGGCGGACAGGACGGCGCGGTACGATTCTGGGATGCCGCGGCCGGCCAGCACACCGCCACCGCCCCCTTGGGCGAAGCCTGGGTGGAACACATCGCCTGGGCCACGGGCGCGGGCGGATCGCCGCTGCTGCTCGCGGCCTCCGGTCGCGTGCTGCACGCCCTGCGACCCGATGGTTCGCCCGCGCATGCGTTCAAGCCGGCGCCGCGCACGCTCTGCGCCCTGGGTGCCCACCCCCGCGGTGGCGCGGTGGCGGCGGCGCATTTCGGCGGCGTGACGCTTTGGGACACCGATGATTTTCTTGTCCAGAAGGAGTTCCCGTACGCCAACGGCATCCACGCGCTGGTGTGGTCGCCCGACGGCCGCTGGCTGGTCTCGGGCAACCAGGACCCGAGCGTGCACCTCTGGCTGCCGGCCGAGGACCAGGAGCTCCACATGAGCGGCTACGAGGGCAAGGTGAAGTTCCTCTCCTTCGACCACACCTCGCGCTGGCTCGCCACGAGCGGCGGTCGCGACGCCTGTGTGTGGGATTGCTCCGGCGCCGGCCCCGAGGGCCGCGACCCCGCGATGTTGCCGCATGAGGCGCCGGTCTGCGCGGTGCGGTTCCAAAACGCGCACGGCCTGCTCGCGACCGGCGCCGCCGACGGCACGGTGCAACTCTGGAGCCCGGAGCGCCGGCAACCCTTGCGCGCCACGGTACGCATGCCGAGCCCGGCGACGCGCCTCGCCTGGTCACCCGACGACCGCCTCCTCGCGATCGGCACCGAACGCGGCGCGGTGTATGTGTTGCGCTGCTCGGGGTGATCCGGACTCAGCGAACTACCAGCGAAAGAGACCCGAGGAGGCCCCGCGGAATACTCGGGTTGGCCCACGGAAGACGCGGAATTCACGGAACAAGATAAGCTGGATGGTCCGCACCGTCAGGAAATTCGCGCTGAGAAACGCGGTTCGATACCGCCTTCGGACGCCGAGCCCGCCGTAGCCTCGGCGTAAGCGGGCGGCCGCCGCGACACCGACATCCTTTGGATGCCAGGTTTTCCCTGTTCCGTGGCTTCAGTGTGTTCCGTGGGCAGACCGGGTCGGATTCGTGCCTTGGGTGCCTACCCGCCATAGCCTCGGCGAAGGCGGGTGTCTCGCGGTTCTCCTCCGTTTGTCCGCGGCGGGCGCCTTGCCGTAACTCCCCTGCGGGGGCAACGTCACCGTCCAACCATGACCCAAGCCGCCGATTCCGCCGGGAACACCGCGCCCGGGGCGCCCCGCGCGCCCTCGGTGTTCCTGAGCTACGCGACGGCCGACCGGGCGGCGGCCCGCGCGCTGCGCGACGCGTTGCGCAGCGCGGGGCTCGACGTGTGGCACGACGAAAGCGAGCTGACCGGCGGCGACGCGTGGGACCAGAAGATCCGGCGCCAGATCCGCGGGTGCGATTACTTCATGCCGCTGATTTCCGCGAACACGGAGGCGCGCAAGGAAGGCTACTTCCGGCGCGAGTGGCGGCTCGCGGTGGAGCGCAA
The DNA here is from genome assembly GCA_046091745.1 of Opitutaceae bacterium. Lineage (GTDB taxonomy): Bacteria > Verrucomicrobiota > Verrucomicrobiia > Opitutales > Opitutaceae > ER46. The sequence goes on along the minus strand of JBJTCH010000212.1, from coordinate 9,168 downwards.
CCTCGACATGGCCGACGACGTGCTGTTCCTCGTGCCGGTCGCGCTCGACGACACGGCCGAGGACGGTGCCCGGGTGCCGGAACGTTTTCTCAGCGTGCAATGGCTGCGCGCTCCGGGCGGGCAGTCCAACGCAAGCTTCGGCACCGTGCTCGAGCGCCTGTGCTCCGGTGACCATCGCGCGCTGCCGCGACGCACGACGGGCGGGGTTCGCGCCCGTTTCAGCGATGACGCGACCCGCAACGCGCCGCCCGAGATGCCGCCCTTCCCGCCCGTGCCCGACCGCGGCGGCCTGCTGCACGCGATCAAGTTCTTCGCCGAGGTTTTATGGTGGGGCTTCACCGCGACCTGGACCGTGCTGCTGCGGCTTCCGCGCTGGACGCGGATCCTCATCGGCGTGTGGTTCATCCTGCTGCTCTTCTCGACGGTGCAATGCTCGCGGATCGAGGACAGGTCCGCGCCGGCCGGCGGTCGCGGAGGCGCCAACCGGACTTCCGCCGAGGGTAAACGCAACCGCACCCCGGCCGCGGCGAAACGCGAGGGCGCCGCGACGTCGACGGAAGGCCTCGACCTCGGCCGGCTCGCCTCGGAAATCGCCCACGTGTTCGGCGAGGGCTTCAGCGACGGTCCGCCCACCGGCAAACCGCTCGTCGTGATCCCGTTCTCCCGCCCCAACGACGAATCGCCCGGCGGCAAGTTCGCCCACTCCGTCTTTCTCTCGCTCTACGGCCGCCTCGTGCTGGAACGCCGATCCGACGTCAGCGTGATCGCCCCGCCCAAAGGCGAACCCTCGCCCGCCGTCCTGCAGGCCCGCGCCGCGACCCTGGGCGCCGCCCTCGTGCTCGCCGCCGGCGTCGAGGGCGAAGGCGACCGCCGCGCGCTCACCGCGCGGCTCTACTCCGCGGCCGACTCGCGCGTCGTCTGGACGAGGTCATTCCCCATCAAATCTTCAAACGACGACGAGGTGGCGGAAGCCATCGCGAACCGGACACTCGAGCAGCTCCCGCCCAAGGCGCCGCGGCAGCGGAAATAGCCTCGTCACCTGTCCGCGCACGCACCTTTGCGTTGCGCGACGGCACGGCAGGTGCGCAGCATGCTTCACCATGGCCGACGTCCCGCCGACCACTTCCCGTCTCGTCACCTTCCGGAACGCGTTCCTTTCGGGAGCCCTGCTGCTCGCGCCACTGATCGTCACCGTCTGGGCGTTTCGCACCATCATCGACGCCGTCGGCGGCACGGTGCGACCGTTCTACGAGGCGGTGCTGCCGGTCTCGGTGCAGCGCAACGCGTTGTTCTGGGACGTCCTCGCGACGCTCGCCGTCATCCTCGTGGTCACCGGACTCGGGTTCCTGTCGAACTACGTCCTCGGGAAATACTTCGTTAGCATCGGCGAGCGCGCGATCCTGCGGATCCCCGCGGTCGGCGCCGTCTACCAGTCGGTGAAGCAGATCGTCGCCACGTTCGGCACCCAGAACCGCAACCTCTTCAACAAGGTCGTCCTCATCGAGTACCCGCGGAAAGGGGTCTGGACCCTCGGCTTTCTCACCAGCAAGCAGCAAGGCGAGGCCCAGACGCATGTCGGGCCCGAAACGTGGACGGTCTTCGTGCCCACGACTCCCAATCCCACCAGCGGTTTTCTCCTGATGCTGCCCCGCTCGGAGGTCACCGAGTTGGAAATGAGCGTCGGCGACGGCATGAAGATGATCATCTCGGGCGGAGCCGTCGTGCCGCCGTGGCCCTCCTCCCCCGCTCCGGCGGCGCCGTCGGCCCGGTTCTGACGCCGCCCGCCCCGCCGCGCCATTCCCTCGCTCCCGCTCAATACCGAGGCCTTCATCCTGCGGAAACGCCCCGCAGCGGACGCGTTCCAGAGCTTTTCGGCGTTCTCGGGCGAACACGGGGCTCTGCTTGTTCTCCAACGCCTGCCGCGCAAATCGGCGCCCGCCGGCGTCGTGCTCGACCTCTTCGACGAGGTCGCGCTCGACCTCGAGTCCTCCAACCAGGGCCGCTCCTGGTTCGTGAAAGAGGCCCGGCTCATCACCCGCCATCCCGGCATCGGCGTGTCCTACGAAACCCTCCTGCGCGCCTCCGCGCTCGCCGAGCTCGTCGCGCGCAACCCGGTGCACGAGGACAGCCGCCGCGGCGTCGCCACCCTGCTGCGCTCCGCGTTCGCCGCGTTCGCCACCGGCGGGCGCGCCGACATCATTCACTTCAAGGCGCTTTACCGCTTCGCGCGCGACGAGGGCTACCCGATCCGCGAGCACTGGTTCCCCACGCTGCCGTCGGCCGACCGGGCGGTCGTCGCAACCCTGCTCAACCGTCCGCTCGCGAAACAGACGGCGACGACCGACGAGGTCGCGCGTCTCGAGCGCCGGTTGGCCGAGTATCTGCGCGGCCACACCGAGATCATCGTCGACTGACGGCGTCCGCATGACCATCGACCTCGAGACACGGTCGGCGAGCCTCGGCGTCGGCGACTTCGCCGGATTCACGTTCGGGCCGCGCGGCGACAACGACGGCGCCGCCGGCGGGCTATGGCGCGCCCAGCTCGGCACCCGCTGGCACCAGGAGCTGCGCCGCCAGGCCGAGAGCGAGTTCGGGACGGCGGCTCGCTTCGAGATCGCGGTGCACGGCGCGGTCGCGCACCGCGGCTGGCGCGTCCACCTCACCGGCCGCATCGACCAGCTTGTCACCGGCCCCGGCGGCCCGCGTCTGCGCGAGGTGAAGTCGGTCACGCGCGCGCTGCCGACCGACGAGACCGCGCTGCGCGCGGAGTTTCCCGGCTATTTTATCCAACTCGCCGCGTACGCCGCGCTCGGCCGCCTCGGGCTCGCGCGCCTGGGCGGGGTGGACGGCGAGGCGTTTCCCGCTCCAGCGGCGGCGGAGCTGGTTTTCGTCGAGGTCGGCTCCGGTCTCATCCAACGGGTGCCGCTGGGACCCGGCGACGAACGGCTGTTCGAGCTGCAGCTCGAGCGGTTGGTCGAGTTTCTCGAGCACCGGCGCCGCGCGCGCGAGCGTCTGCGCGGCCTGCGGTTCCGCCCCGCTTTCGCCGCTCCCCGGCCCGGGCAGGAAACGACGCGCGCCGAGCTCACCGCGCTCTTCGCCACGCGTCCGCTGGTGTTCCTCGAGGCGCCGACCGGCTTCGGCAAAACCGGCGTGCTCCTCGAGTTCGCCCTCGACCAGCTGCGCTCCGGGCATTTCGACCGCGCCCTTTATCTCACGGGAAAATCCACCGGGCAGCTGCAGGTGCTGCGCACGCTCGCCGCCATGACGACCCCCGATGCGCCGGGGGTGACGCCCGTCGCCGCGTGGCAGGTGCGCAACAAGTCCGAGCATTGCGTCAACGCGACCTTCCATTGCGTGCGCGAGACCTGCGGCTACCTCGACGGCGCCGCCGCCCGCTGGCCCGCGAGCGGCCTCGCCCGCTTCTGGCTCGATGAACGCCACGCGCGCGACCTCGAGGCGCTGCGCTCGGCCGGCCGCGACGCCCGCATCTGCCCCTACGAGATCACCCGCGCCGCGCTCGCGTTCAACGACCTTTGGATCGGCGACTACAATTACGTCTTCGCGCCGCGCAACCGCGGGCTGTTCGGCGACCAGCCCGGCTTCGACCCGGCCCGCACGCTGCTGATCATCGACGAGGCCCATAACCTGCCGGCCCGCGTGGCCGACGCGCACTCGCACGCGTTCACGGCGGCGGACGCCTTCGCGACGCGCGAGGACCTGCACCGCGTGCGGGCCGGGTCCCAGCTCACGGGCGCCTGGGACCACTGGTGCCACTTCCTGCACGGCCTTCGCGCCGGCCGCGGCCTGACCGCCGGCGACGAGGACGACGCGCGCCACCTGCTGGGGGAAATCGCCGCGCGCCTCGCCGGCGGCGGCGTCGACTTCGCCACCCTCGGCCCGCTCGCGGCGGACGCACTGTGGTCGGTGCCCGCCCTGCTCGAGGAGATCGGCGGGAAGAACGGCGGCGGACTGCCGCATCTTTGGTGGAGCCCGCGCGACACCGAGCTCGCGCTCACCTGCCTCGACGCCGCCGGTGCGATCGGCGCCACCCTGCGCGGGTTCGGCGGCGTCGTGCTCGCGAGCGCGACGCTCAGCCCGGTCGACGGCTTCGCCGCCGCTTGCGGGCTGGATCTGCCGCCGGAGCCCGCGCCGGAAACGGCCCCGCGCCCCACCGCCCCGGAACGGCTCGGCGTCCTCAACAAACGCGACACCCGCCGGCTTTTCCGTCAGCTCACGAGCGCGGCCGATCTGCTCCGCGTCGAGGAATCGCGCGACGCCGCCTCCCCCGCCCTGCTCCCCGCCCGGGCACCGTGGCGCGACGGAGCCTATGACGTGGCGTTCGACGCGCGGGTCGACACGCGCTTCCAGCAGCGCACGCGCCATCACCCGACGACCGCGGCGACCCTCGCGGCCCTGCGCGCCGCGGCCGGCGGCGCGGTCGCGGTTTTCCTGCCCTCGTACGCCTATGCCGAGGCGATCCAGCGCGAGGCCGCGGTGGTGGCGCCGCACCTGCGCGTGGCGCTGCAACCGCGCGCCCGCGACCTCGCCGCGCAAAACGCCTGGGTGGAGGAATCCCTGCGCGACGCCGACGCGCTGCTGCTCGTGCTCGGCTCGAGTTTCACCGAGGGGATCGACTCGCTCGGCGGCCGCGTGACCCACGCGATGGCCGTCGGGCCCGCCCTGCCCGAGGTCAACGCCGTGCAGGATGCGCGCTTGGCGGAGGCGGTCTCTTCCGGACTCACGCGCGAGGAGGCGTTTCGCCGCGTCTACCAGATCCCGGGCATGACCAAGGTGAACCAGGCGCTTGGCCGGCTGGTCCGCGCCCCCGGTCAGCGCGCCCGCGTGCTGCTCCATTGCCGGCGCTTCCTCGAGCCGGATTACCGCGCGCTCCTCGCGCCCGAGTACCAGGCGGGGCGCGCGATCGCCGACGAAAAGGAACTCGCGGCGTGGCTCGGAGAAACCAACCTCACCCTCGCGCACTAGCCTGTTTCCTCCCGCCCAAGACCGGCGGGGATTCGCCTCAACCTTTGCCGACCATGCACCTCCGAAGAATGCTCCCGGATCGATTCCTCGCCGCCCTGCTCACGCTGCTCTCCGCCATCCCGACTCTGCGCGCGATGAGCGTGATTCCCCCGACGTTCGCCGAGCTGGTCGCCGAGGCCGACGCCATCGTGCGCGCCCGGGTCGTTTCCCTCCAACCCTACCTCGACCGCACTCCCGCCGGCGAAGTGGTGCGCACCCGCGTGACCTTCGAGGTCGAGGCCACGCTCAAGGGCCGTCACCAAGGCGGACTCACGCTCGAGTTTCTCGGCGGCGAGGTCGACGGCCGCGGCCTGCGCGTCCCGGGCATGCCGACCTTCGCGCCCGGCGCGACCGAGCTTCTGTTCGTGACTCAGCAAGGCGCGGGGCTTTGTCCGCTCGTCGCCGCCGCGCACGGCCGCTACCGGGTGCTGACCGATCGCGCGACCGGCCGGGAATTCATCGCCCGCAACGACTCCACGCCGCTCGCCAGCGAGCACGACGTGCAGCTGCCGTTCTCCAACGCCGCCGCACTGGTTCGTCCCGGCGCCGCCGGTCTTTCCCCCACCGTGTTCTCCGCCCGGATCCTCGCGGAACTCGAGCGTACCAACCTCAGCCGCCAGACCCGCTGACCATGAAGACCCGGTTCATCTTTTCCCTGCTCGCGATCGCATCGGCCGCGCGCGCCTTCAACGCCAGCGGGCAACGCTGGCCCGCCGGCGAGATCCGCTTCCAGCTCAGCCTTCCTCCGCTCACCGCGCCGCTTTCCGACGGCGCCGGCTCTTGGAACGCGGTGATCGAGGGCGCGATGACGATCTGGAACGCCAACGTCTCCGCCGTGCGCCTCGCCGCCACCCGCGACTCCACCGCCGCGGTCGGCGAGGGCAACGGGGTGAACAACCTCGTCTTCTCGTCCACCGTGTACGGCTCCGCCTGGGGCAACCGCGTGGTCGGCCTCACCCTGCAGCGGTACGACACGCGCAGCAGCCGTTACACGGAGGCCGACGTGCTTTTCAACTCCGCGGTGCGCTGGGACTCCTACCGCGGCACCCTGCGCACGCAGGGCGGGGAGACGTTGAACGACTTCCGCCGGGTCGCGCTCCACGAACTGGGCCACGCCCTCGGGCTCAACCATCCCGACGACATCGGCCAGAGCGTCACCGCGATCATGAACGCCCGGTCCAGCGACCTCGACACGCTCGCGGCCGACGACATCACCGGCGCGAAGTCGATCTACGACAACCCGGCGGCCGCCACGTCCATCCTCGGCTTCGCCGGATCCTCCTCGTATTCGAGCCTCGGCAATGACGTCACGCTTTCCATCGGCGGTCTGCGCAACCAGGGCGACGCCGCCTCGGGCGCCCTCCGGATCGATCTTTGGACGAGTGCCGAGCCGTTCATCAACAGCGTGCCGGCGGGAGCCTTCCTGATGGCCCGCCATGCGCCGGCCTCGCCCATTCCGGCCAACTCCTCCGTGGCCGCCTTCAACGCGAGCACGACCATCGCGCTCCCCCCCGACGGCAGCTATTACTCTTACCTCACCCTGAGCGAATCGGTGGGGGGCACCTTCGTCGTCCGCGACGTCCTGCGCTTCAGCTCCTTCCTCAATCTCGGACCGGCGACCGCTCCCGTCATCGCCGCGCAGCCTTCGGCGCAGGCGGTCGCGCCCGGCGGCTCGGCCTCGTTCACGGTCACGGCCACCGGGACGCAACCTTTCAGCTACCAGTGGCGCAAGGACGGCGCCGCCATCGCCGGCGCGACCAACCGCACGCTCACCCTCGCCGCCGTCACGGCCTCGGCCGCCGGTTCCTATTCCGTCGCCGTCACCAACGCGCAGGGCTCGGCTGCCAGCGCGGCGGCCGCCCTGCTCATCAACGACGGCGGCAACCCCGGGCGTCTGGTCAACATGTCCATCCGCACCGTCGCCGGCAGCGGCGACGACACCCTCTTCGTGGGACTAGCGCTCGGCGGAGCCGGCACGACGGGCAACAAACCCGTGCTCATCCGCGCGGTCGGCCCGACCCTCGGAGCGTTTGGCGTAACCGGCGCGCTCGCGGATACCGAGATGGCAGTCTATCGGGGTGACACCGTGGTGGCGCGCAATGACGACTGGGGCGGCGGCTTCAATTTCGGCTCCGTCGGCGCCTTCGATTTCCTCGGCACGCCGCCGAAGGACTCCGCCATCTACAATCCGGCCCTCGCGAGCGGCAGCTACTCCGTGCAGATCCTCGGCAAGGGCGGCGCCACCGGCGTGGCGCTGGCGGAAATCTACGACGCTTCGACCGGCGCGTTCAGCCGCACCGCCCCGCGGCTCGTCAACGTGTCCGCCCGCACCCAGGTCGGCGAAGGCGACAACATTCTCATCGCCGGTTTCGCCATCGGCGGCTCCACGCCCGTGCGTCTGCTGATCCGCGCCGTCGGCCCCACGCTCGGCGTGTTCGGCGTCGGCGGCGTCCTCGCCGACCCGAAGCTCGAGGTGCTCAGCGGCTCGACCAAGATCGCGGAAAACGACAACTGGCTCGCCGAGGACGCCGCCACGTTCGGCACCGTGGGCGCCTTCGGGCTCACCGCCCGCTCGCTCGACGCCGCGCTGGTGACCACGCTCGCGCCCGGGACCTACACCGCCCAGGTGACCGGCGTGCGCGCCACCACCGGTGTCGCGCTGGTTGAAATTTATGAACTCCCCTGAGCCCGCCGCCGCTCCCCTCGGCCGGCGCGCCTTCCTCGCCCGCGCCGCCGCCGTACCGCTGGCGCTTTCCCTCGCCGGCCGCGCCGCCCCCGCGCCCGGTTTCACCGTTGGTTGCTTCACGCGCCCCTGGGCCGATCTCGAGCCGGAGGGCGCGCTCGACGCCATCGCCGAGGCGGGCTTCACCGTCGCGGGCCTGATGAGCGCGAAGGGGGGCACGATCGTCACCGCCGACGCCACGCCCGCGCGCATCGGCGCCCTCGCCGCCCACGCGCGCTCGCGCGGGCTGTCGATCGCCTCGCTCTACGCGGGCGACTTCCTCGTGCGCGGCGATCCGGCCGCCTCCGTCGCGCGCCTCCGCCGCATCATCGACCACGCCGCGCGCTGCGCCTGCCCGACGATGATCCTCGGCGGCACGACCCGCGCCGAGCTAGTAGACGCCTATTACGACGCGGTCGGCCAATGCTGCGGCGCGGCGAAGGAGGCCGGCGTGACCCTCATGGTGAAGCCGCACGGCGGCACCAACTCCACCGGCGCCCAGTGCCGGAAACTGGTCGAGCGCGTCAACCACCCCGCCTTCCGCCTCTGCTACGACCCGGGCAACATCTTCTATTACAGCGACGGCCGCCTCGATCCGGTGGACGACGCCGCGCACGTCGACGGCTTGGTCGTGGCGATGTGCGTGAAGGATTTCCAGCCGCCGAAGACGGTCGACGTCACCCCCGGCGACGGCCGCGTCGATTTCACCCGCGTGCTCGCCCGCCTGCGCCGGGGCGGCTTCACGTCCGGCCCGCTGATCATCGAGTGCCTCGCCCGCGGCGACCGCGCGTTCGTGGTGAACGAGGCGCGCCGCGCCCGGAAGTTCCTCGGGAAAATCGTCGCCGGGTAGGCCGATGGGTTCGGGGTGGACCGCGAAACTCCGCAAGCCCGCGCATGGAGACACGGAGAAACGCACTCCGGAACGAATCCGTTTGGGTTAGACCCTCGGGACACCCAGCGCGGCTCCGCCCCAACCGGTGGGGATTTGAGCTGGAACACAGAGAGCGCAGAGGCTCGATCCGAGTTCACAGCGATGGTTCAACCACGGATAAGCCGGGCTTGGTGTAGCCGCGGCTGCCAGCCGCGGACGATATTGAGGGTCGGACGGCCGCCTTTTCCTCCGACCCGTCCTCCGTCGTGTCCTCCGTCGTGTCCTCCGTAGGCTCGGCGAAGGCGGAAGGCTCGGCGAAGGAGGAAGGCCCGGCGAAGGATGACGGCCGCTCCGAACGCGGCGGGTTTTTAACCGCAGATTTCCCGGATGGCGCAGATGGATGCCGCAGGGCGTTCGGCGCTTCCGAATGACCGGAGCAAACGGGCGGAGTGGAACAGGAAGCCCGGGAAGTGCGTGAAGGCCAGCGGCGCCAGATCTGTGATATCTGAACTGCTATCCATGAAGATGCTTTTTCACGCGTGCCTTTTCAGGC
>JBJTCH010000211.1:0-3396 GCA_046091745.1 Opitutaceae bacterium | reverse complement strand
GGCCGCGTCGAGATCCCCACCAGCGCCACCGCCAGCGGCGCGATTTTCAAAAACATCTACGTCGTCTGCGGACTTTTCGGCGACGCTTACGGCTACGACCTCCGCGACGGCAGGATGCTCTGGCGTTTCCGCTCGGTGCCGCGCGACGCCGAGTTCGGCGCCGACACCTGGAACGGCCCCCAGCAGGGCGCCAACGGCTGGAGCGGCCTGTCGCTCGACGACCAGCGCGGCATCGCGTTCGTGGCCTTCGGCGCCCCGCGGCCCGACATGGTCGGCATCGGCCGGCTGGGCGACAACCTGTTCTCCAACTGCGTGGTCGCGCTCGACGCCACCACCGGCCGGCGCCTCTGGCATTTCCAGGATGTGCGGCACGACATCTGGGACCTCGACGTCTGCGCGCCGCCCAACCTTGTGACGATCCGCCGCGAGGGCCGGGAGGTCGACGCGGTGGTCGGCATGGCGAAGAGCGGCCACCTCACGCTGCTCGACCGCCTGACGGGCCGGCCGGTTTTTCCGTGGCGCCTGCGCCGCGCGCCGGTGTCGGCGCTGCCTGGCGAGATCACCTCGGCCTACCAGCCCGACCCCGAGCTGCCCGAGCCGGTGTCGCGCATGGAGTTTCACCCCGACATGATCACGGACCGCACGCCCGAGGCGCGGGAGTTCGTGCGGCAGGTCGTGGCGAAGTCGACCTATGGTTTTTTCCAGCCCTTCACGGAGGGCGTGCCGAATCTCTTCATCGGCTCGCGCGGCGGCGCCGAGTGGTCGGGCGGCGCGATCGACGTGCCCACCGGACGGCTCTACGTGACCTCCAACCGCTGGGTCTCGCGCGTCACCGTGATCCGTCCCGACGAACGCGAGCGTAACCCAAACCAGCCGCCCTCGGCCGGGGAGAAGGTTTACCAGCACTACTGCGCGACCTGCCACGGCCCCGACCGCGGAGGACTGGGTGTCGCCCCGCCGTTGTACGCGCTCGGCAACCGGCTGAAGGACGCCGATGTGCTCGCGCTGATCGAGAACGGCCGCGGCGCGATGCCGCCCAACCCGCTGATCGGCGACGACGAGAAACGCGACCTGCTGGACTTCCTCTTCCGCCGCAACCAGCCGGCGGCGAGCCCGCGGCGAGGCGATGGCAAGGAAACGGTCCGCTACACGTTCGACGGCTTCAAGTTCCTCACCGACCACGAGGGCTACCCCGGCATCAAGCCGCCGTGGGGCCTGCTCAATTGCTACGATCTCGGCACCGGCCGCGCGCTGTGGCGCGTACCACTGGGCGAACTGGAGAAGCTCACGGCGCAGGGCGTGCCGAAGACCGGCTCGCAGAACCTCGGTGGCGCGACGGTCACCGCCGGCGGACTCGTCTTCGTCGCCGGCACCGAGGACGAGCGCATCCGGGCCTTCGACGCCGACACCGGCGCCGAGTTGTGGTCGGCCAAGCTTCCATTCGCCGGCACCGCCGCCCCCGCCGTGTACGAGGCCGGCGGCCGCCAGTACGTCGTGATCACCGCGACCGGCGGCGGCCGCGTGGGCGGCCCCAGCGGCGCCGGCGACGCCTACGTGGCGTTCGCCCTGCCGCGGTGACGAAACCCCAAGGGGTCAGGGGACGAATCCCTAAGGGGTCAGGGCGTTCGTTGTTCAAAACCAGCCCCCAAAAAACAACGAACGCCCTGACCCCTTGGGGGCGGCACCGTACCGTTTCAGGGCACGATCGTCATCTCGCGCAGGAGGTGCGCGGCGCCGTCGACCTCGGCCATCACCCAGAGCATGTAGCGCGAGTCGCAGTGGATGCTGCGCGTGCGGACGGTGTCGTAGAAGTAGTCGGAAGCCACGGTGTCGTAGGTGCCGTCGAACAGCAGGCCGACCAGCTCGCCGCGGGCGTTGAGGGTGGCCGAACCGGAGTTGCCGCCGGTGGTGTCGACGGTGGAGAGGAAGTTCACCGGCACATCGCCGAGGCGCGAGTCGGCGTACGGCGTGGCCTTGCCACCGCGCAGGGCCTTGATCGCGGCGAGCTGGGTGGCCGGGGCATTGAACTCGCCGGTGCCGGTCGCCTTGGCGGCGACGCCGCGCAGCGTGGTCTGCGGCAGGTACATCAGGCCGTCGCGGCTCTCCACGCCCTTCACGGTGCCGTAGGTGACGCGGAGCGTCGAATTGGCGTCGGGTGAAATGAGCCCGCCGGCCTGCGCCAGCACGGCCTCGGCGTAAACCGGCGTAATCCGCGCGAGACGGCCGCCGAGATCCTTGGCGGCGTTCCGGATCTCCTCCTGCAGCGGCGCGAGCGCGGCCGCGAGCACGAGCAGCGTGTCTCCCGTCGCCGTGAGTTCCGCCGGGGTTTTCTCAAAAAGCCCGAGCCGGAAATCACGGTCGTACAATTTCGAGCCGGCGACCTGGCGATCCACCCAGGAGGAAATCCTCACGAGGGCGTCGGACTCGGGCTGGCCGGCGGAGAGCCCGATCATCCGGTCGAGAACCTCGACCCGGGCGCCGGCCGGCAGGCGGGCGATGGCGGCGAGGTTGTACACCATCATGGCGCGGTCGGCCTTGCGATCGAGACTGCGCTGGAGGCGGTCGAGACCCTCGCGGGTGCGCGGCCAGTTGCGCTGCTGGTAGAACGGATCGCGCTCGGCATCGGGCTTCGCGCGCTCGACGGCCAGACGGTGAAGGGTCTCCGCGGCGCCGAGCGCCGAGCCCATGCCGCCGGCGAATTCCGCGAGCAGCAGGTTGCGCTCGCGGGTGCGGACGCGCTCCGCGTTGAGCGCGCCGATCTCGGCGATGACGCGGCCGTATTTGGCCTGCCGCGCGGGATCGGCGGCGATCCACGCGAGCAGCGCCTTCTCGCTGTCCTCCTTTTGACCGAGGACGCCGCCGCGAACCATCGCCTCGTGCACGCCGCGGGTCTTGGTGAGGACGTTGTTGAGCCCGCGGATGCGCGTGGAGACGCGGAGAGCGGTCTCCGGGTCACCGGAACCGACCTTCTCGAGCAGCCCGATCTGCTCGACGTTGCGACGGATGGTGCGCGGCAGGGAAAACTCCACGGTCTCACGCACCGCCTCGAACGTGTTGAAGCGCGCCGTGCGGCCGGGGTAACCGGCGACGAAGATCACCTCGCCGGGCGAGGCGCCGCGGCCGGAGACCTTCAACCAGTGCTTCGGGCGGTACGGAACGTTGTCGGCCGAGTACGCCGCGGGCTTGCCGTCCTTGGAGACGTAAGCGCGAAGGAACGAGAAGTCGCCGGTGTGGCGCGGCCACTGCCAGTTGTCGGTTTCGCCGCCGAAATTGCCGATGCCGGCCGCCGGCGCGCTTCAACACGTTCGAGGCGGTGCGTGAGACCGTGGAGTTTTCCCTGCCGCGCACCATCCGTCGCAACGTCGAGCAGATCGGGCTGCTCGAGAAGGTCGGTTC
>JBJTCH010000210.1:0-3322 GCA_046091745.1 Opitutaceae bacterium | reverse complement strand
GGCCGACGAGGTCGCGGGCAAGGCGATCGACGCGATCGCGAAGGCGGCCAAAACGGGCAAGATCGGCGACGGGAAGATCTTCGTGGTGCCGCTCGAGGAAGTGGTGCGCATCCGCACCGACGAGCGCGGCGAGTCGGCGGTCTGAACCATTCCGTCGTCTCCTCTGTGACCGGCCTTTTGGGGCCGGTTTTTTTTGGCCGTTTTTCGGAAAAAAGGGCACGGCAATTGCTGCATAAAGCCCTGATCCCGCGGCTCTTCGACCGTAAGTTGCCAACAACTTGAGGTCGGATCGGGCGGCGGGAAAAACCCTTCAAACCCTGATGACTCGCCTCCCTGCCATCCCGCGGGGTCTCCGGACCTCCGTTTTGCTTTTTGTTTTCCTGTGTCCGCTGCTGCGGACGTGGGCCGCGCAGCCGGCGGCCGAGCCGCCGACCGCGGTGGAGAAACGCCTCGCGGCGCTCGAGGCCTATGTGGCGAACGCGGACCCGGCCGCGGCGGCGACGGTGGCTCCCGGGGCCCCGGCGCGCGCTCCTTTGGCCGGCGTGCCCGGTCCGGGGCACAACGCGTGGATGATGGTGAGCGCGGCACTGGTGCTCTTCATGACGGTGCCCGGGCTGGGGTTGTTCTACGGCGGGCTGGTGCGGACAAAGAACGTGCTGTCGGTGGTGGCGTGGTGTTTCGGCATCACGAGCCTGGTGACGGTGTTGTGGTGGGCTTTCGGATACAGTCTCGTCTTCGGCCGGAGCTTCGACAGCCCGTTCCTGGGCGGCACCGAATTCCTGTTCCTGCGCGGGGTCGGCGCGGCGCCGAACCCGGACTACTCGTTCTGGGTCTCGCACAACGTGTTCGCGACGTACCAGCTGGCGTTCGCGATCATCACCCCGGCGGTCATCATCGGCGGGGTGGTGGAGCGCATGCGTTTCTCGGCGGTGCTGCTGTTCACGGCCTTGTGGTTCGTCGTCGTGTATTGCCCGGTGGCGCACATGGTCTGGGGCGCGAACGGTTTCATGAACGGGCTCGCCAACCCGGCGGCTGGCATCCGCGCGGTGGATTTCGCGGGCGGCATGGTGGTGGAAATGGCGTCGGGATTGTCGGCGCTCGTGCTGTGTCTCATCGTCGGCAAACGCCTCGGCCACGGGCGCACGCCGATGCCGCCGCACAGCCTCGTGGTCACGGTGGCGGGCACCGGCATGCTCTGGGTGGGCTGGTATGGGTTCAACGCGGGCTCGGCGCTGGCGGCCGACGGTGTGGCGGCGAACGCGTTCCTCACCACCACGCTCGCGGCCGCGGTGGCCGCGGGGGTTTGGGCGGCGCTGGAGCGCGCCGCCCGCGGCAAGGCGAGCGTGCTGGGGTTCTGCTCGGGCGCGGTGGCGGGACTCGTCACGATCACTCCCGCGTGCGGATTCGTGGATGCGACCGGCGCGATGGTCGCCGGCGTGCTGGGTGGTGCGATCCCGTTCCTCGCCTGCGTGAAGGTGAAGGCGTTGTTCGGCTACGACGACGCCCTCGACGTGATGGGCGTGCACGGGGTCGGGGGCATCGTGGGCCTGCTGGTAACGGGATTTTTTGCCACGACCTCGGCCAATCCCGCTCTTGCCAACAACCTCGGCGCGCTTGTCGGTCGCACGCTGTGGGTCGAGCAGTTGAAGGGGATCGGGCTCACGCTCGTCTGGACCTGCGCCGGCACCGCGATGGTTGCGTTGCTGGTGAAGGCGATCGTGGGCCTGCGGCCGACCATGGAGGCCGAGACGGAGGGCCTCGACCTCAGCGATCACGGCGAGGAGGGGTACATCTACGAGCCGAAGTCCTGATTTGGTCCGACCACGGCGCGAGACCACGAAATACACGAAAAGCACCAAATCGAGCCGGGCGGCCCACGGAACGCCCGGAAGGCGCGGAAAATCAGGGATGTCGATCGGTTTTCAGCCCTTGCTGCGACCATGGCTGTAATGGCCGCGAAGAGGCGCACCAGGCGCATGAGTCAGGACCCGGCCGTCAATCCGGGAGCAACCACGGATGCGGAGAGAGCCGGAGACGGGTGAGAGCGGGAGAGAGCAAGACGTGGAACGGACTGTGGCGCGGCTGCCTACCGCGGATGATGCCGAAACCGCTCCGCGTTTTTGACCGCGGATGGCGCGGATGAAGCGGATGAGGCGAACGAACCACGAATGCACACCAAGGACACGAATGACGGCGCACCCGACTCGCTCGGCGGGGGGCAACCTCGGATGCACACGGATCGACGCGGATGAGGCGTTTCCGATGGAGCCGCGGCTGGCAGTCGCGGACGATGCGGGAACCGAGACCGCCTGAGGCCATGCCGCAGGTACCGAATTCCTGAGTTCCTGATTTCCAGATTTTCCCGGCTCAGTTCCTGTTCTCCCGGCTTTCTTCATTCCTCCGCGAACAAGAATGGAACCGCGAAACGCACCACGGGGGTGGCCCACGGAACACACGGAAATCACGGACGGGACGTCCGCCGTCGGCGGCCGTGTTTAGGTCGAAGGTTTAGTTTGATGTCCAAGTTGCCCGTTCGGCTTCCCTCTCACCTCAACCTCAACGTCCAGCTTCAACCGGCCGCGCCCATCGCCTCTCCGGCATCTCCGTTTGCTCCTGTTTCGTGAATTGCCGCGGGCGCTTGAACCGGCTGCCATTTCGGAAGGGAAACGACATGGCGCGGTGGTTGGCACGGGCGGTGCTTAGGGATGAGTGAATCCTGCTGTTTCTCCGTGGTTGGCTGGTGCAACCGGGGAGAGGGCAGGTCGAACCAAACCTCCACGCCCATGACCCGTCCACGTCACCGCCTCCTCAAGACGCTCGCATGTTTGCTCGCCGCCGGGCTGTCCGCCGGCTCGCTCTTCGCCCAGGCTCCGGCCGCCCCGGCCGCGCCGCCGCCCCCGGCTCCGACGCTCGAACAGCGCGTCGCGGGTCTCGAGGCTTACATGAACAACACCGACCCGAGCGCTCCGCTGAAGGTCGGCCCCAAGGACAAGGACGGTAATCCCACGATTCCCGCGGGCCTCACGACGCCCTCCGTGGGCATCGCCGGTCCCGGCCACAACGGCTTCATGATGATCTGCGCCGCGCTGGTGCTCTTCATGACACTGCCCGGCCTGGCGCTGTTTTACGGCGGCCTGGTGCGCACCAAGAACGTCCTCTCCGTCATGGCGCAATGCCTCGGCATCGCCGGCCTCGTGACGATCATCTGGTGGGCGGTGGGCTACAGCCTTGTCTTCGGCAAGAGCTTCAACAGCCCCTTCCTGGGCGGCACGGAGTTCTTCTTCCTCGCCGGCGTCGATAGCGTCCCGAACACGGACTACGC
>JBJTCH010000209.1:0-7770 GCA_046091745.1 Opitutaceae bacterium | reverse complement strand
GTGCCGGCCGGAGGGGACGACGCCGCGCTTCCCTTTCTCGACCCCGTCTTTTCCCGTCGCGTCCTGCCTTTCGGCAATTCGGCGGCGCAGTGGACCAGCAACGAGAAGCTGTGGCGGCTGTATCAGGAGAACCCGGGCTATTTCACGCAGAACGCCAATGACGCTTACCGCTCCGCCGTCGGCCAGTCGAAGCACGTCATCGAGCGCATCGATTCCGCCTACCTGCGGGGGGATCTCGCCCTTTTCAGCCGGCAACTCCGGCTGGTGGGCGGCCTGCGCGCCGAACAGACCAACATCGACGCGCAGGGGCCGCTGAGCGATCCCACCCGCAATTACCAGCGGGATGCCGGCGGGAGGATCATGCTGGGGAGCAATGGCCGGCCGCTGACGGTGATTCCGGCCACGAACGCGCTCGGGGTATCCCAACGCACCTACCTCGACCGCGGGGCGCAGGTGGAAAAGGAATACCTCCGGTTGTTCCCGAGCCTCAATGCGACATGGACGATCCGGGAGAACCTCCTGCTGAGGGCCTCGGTCTACCAGTCGGTGGGACGACCCGATTTCAACCAGTACACGGGCGGCATCACCTTGCCCGACACGGAGAGTCCGGCCTCACCGGCAAACCGGATCGTGGTGAACAACGCCGGCATCAAGGCGTGGCAGGCCGGGAGCGTGAAACTGCGGCTGGAGAAATACCTCGAGGGCGTCGGGCAGGTCTCGGTGGGGGTTTTCCGGCGCGACGTGCGCAACTTCTTCGGCAGCACCGTGCAGACGGCCACGCCGGAATTTCTCGCGCTCTACAGTTTGGATCCCGCGGTCTTCGCGCCTTATGAGGTCTCGACGCAGTACAACCTGCCCGGCCGGGTGCGGATGGAGGGATGGAACGTCGATTACCGGCAGGTCCTGACCTTCCTGCCGTCGTGGGCCCGGGGCCTGCAGGTGTTTGCCAACGTGAGTTCCCAGCGCGTGCTCGGGGACGAGAGCGGCGACTTCGCGGGGTTTGTGCCGTTGGCGGCAAACTGGGGCATCAGCCTCAACCGGCCCGCCTACAACCTGCGGCTCAACTGGAACCACCGCGGCAGCCAGCGGCTCTCACGCATCACCACCGGCGCGAGCCTTCCCCCGGATGCCTTCTTCTGGGCCGTGGAACGCCGCTTCCTCGACATCATGGCGGAGTATCGGCTGACGCCGCGCACGTCGCTGTTCGTGAATCTTCGCAACGCCACCGTCGTGCCGGATGACCAGAAGGCCTACGGGGCGGGGACGCCACAGTACGCCCGGCTGCGCCAGCGATACGATGTCGCCGCGCTCTGGACCATCGGCCTCAAGGGCTCGTTCTGAATTCCGTCCCGTCCCGGAAACTCGAGCGCCACCGCACGATTTCCAAATGAGCCGGAATCACCTCTCGTTCGGACGGATGTGAACGCGCATCACATCCGGTCCAAGTAATCCCTCGGCCGGCCAGGACCTGCAAATCGCGTCCGGCCGGGAGACCGACCCGCACCGTCCTCAATTCTTGAGCAGCCCGGCCTGCAGGCACCAGCGCGTGAGGCTGGCGACTTCACGCACGCCGATCTTCGCCATCAGGTTCGCGCGGTGCTTCTCCACCGTGCGCACGCTCAACCCGAGTTCGCGGGCGATTTCCTTGGAGGGTTTTCCCGCCGCCACCATCCGGGCGACTTCCTGCTCACGGGCCGTCAGGGGCCTCGCCGCGGCGGGGGCGGACTCCTCCTCGACCTTGGCGCGCGGCGAGCGCCGGCTCGCGAAAATCATGCCGCCGTCGAGCACCGTTCGCACCGCGTGCAGCAGAAGCTCCACCGGAGAGGCCTTGTCGAGGTACCCCTCGATCCCAAGCGAAAGCAGCTCCGCCGGCAGACGTCCGCCGGAATGAGCCGTGAGCAGCAACACCTTCGTTTCCGGCAGCGAAGCGCGCACCGCGCGGATCAGTTCGCCCCCCTCCAGATCCGGCAGGAAGAGGTCCTTCAGGAGCAGATCCGGCGGCTCCCGGCGGCAATGCTCGATCCCCTCGCGCGCCGTCCCGAACTCCGCCACCACCTCCACGTCCTTGATCTTCGCCAGCGTCAGCCGGATCAGCTGGCGGAACAGGGTCTCATCCTCGATCAATACCAAGCGCTTCATCCGGAAGACGGCGGAGCGATCCGCCACGCCCTAACGTTCTCCGGTCAAGCATCCGCCGCAAACCGGCACGCTTGCGGGGGACGCAGAGACACGGCTCGCCAAACCTGCCGCCGGACGCTGACCTCGAGGCCCGCCCAGCTTGCCTCCCGCCGTGAACCGCCTCGTCGCCATCCTCGTCTTTCCCGAAATCGAGATCCTCGACTTCGCGGGACCATTCGAGGTGTTCGGCGCGGCGGATGAGATGACGGGTGGAGGCCGACTCCGAGTCATCACCGTCGCGGAGTCCAGAGATCCCGTCACCACCCGCCATGGACTCCGGATCATGCCGGACCACATGCTCGAGGATTGTCCCGCCGCGGAGGTGCTGGTGATCCCGGGAGGATTCGGCACGCGACGGCTCGAAACGTCGCCCACCGTGCTGACCTGGATCCGGGACCGTTCGCGCGACGCGGAGATCACGATGAGCGTCTGCACCGGTTCCATCCTGCTCGCCCGCGCCGGTTTGCTCGACGGGCTGCGCGCCACCACGCACCACACGGCCTTCGACCGCCTGCGGGCGGCGGGATCGACGGTCAAGGTCGAGGAAGCCGCGCGTTTCACCGACAACGGCCGGATCCTGACCGCGGCCGGCATCGCGGCGGGCATCGACTGCGCGCTGCACGTGGTGGGGCGCCTGCTCGGTCCCGCCACCGCCGCCGCGACCGCCCGCTACCTGGAGCACGCGCCCGCCGGCGCCGTGAAACGCGAGGAACGCGGTCCGTGACCCCCGTGGCCGGACCGTCGCGCGGCGCGCTCATCGCCGGGTTCGCGACCATCTACCTGGTTTGGGGCAGCACCTACCTCGGCATCCGCGTCGCGGTGGAATCGTTGCCGCCGTTCCTGATGGCGTCGTTTCGCTTCCTCGTCGCGGGCGGCGCGCTGCTGGCGTGGTTGCGGCTGCAGGGCGAGCCGTGGCCGACGTTCGCGCAATGGCGGACTAACGCGATCATCGGTCTCTTTCTGCTCCTCGGCGGCAACGGCGGCGTGACATGGGCGGAGCAATTTGTGCCGTCGGGCATCACCGCGCTCATCATCGGCGTCGGCCCGCTCTTCGTCGTCCTCACCGAATGGGCGTGGCCGGGAGGGAAACGGCCGACCGCCACGACGTTCCTCGCGCTCGGGTTGGGCTTCGCCGGCGTGACGTGGCTCGCGGCCCCGTGGGAAATCGCCTCGGGAACCGCGCTTCATCTCGGCGGCGTGGCCGCCATTCTCCTCGCCTGCACCTCCTGGGGCGTGGGGTCGATTTATTCCCGCCACGCGAAACATGGCGCCGGCCCGCTCGCGGCCGCCGCGCTGCAGATGCTCGGCGGTGGAGTCGCCTTGGGGGCCGTGGCGATATTCCACGGCGACTTCCTCGGCTTCGATCCGGCCGCCGTGCCAGCCCGCGCGTGGGGCGCGGTGGCGTACCTGATTGTGGCCGGCTCGCTGATCGGTTTCTCCACGTTCGCCTGGCTCATGCGCCACAGCACGCCCGCGCGCGTCGCCACCTACGCCTACGTTAACCCGCTCGTGGCCGTTATCCTCGGCTGGCTGATCCTCGGCGAACCGGTCACCTCCCGAGTCCTGCTCGCCGCCGTCCTCGTCGTCGCCGCGGTGGTGCTGATCACCATCGAGCGCAACCGCGCACCAGCCGCCGGCCGCTAGGGCGGAACCCTGCGGCCCAGGCAGCGCTATGCGTTCGCCCCACGATCGAAGCGTGGAGACACCCAGGCCTGCGGGAGGGTCTCGCGGCACCCTCGGAACGACATTCCTCCTTCGCCGAGCCTTCCTCCTTCGCCAAGCCTTCGGAGGACGAGTCGGAGGATAAGTCGGAAAACGAGACGGCGGGTTAACCACGGATAACTCAGATATCACAGATCCGGCGCCGCTGGCCTTCACGGTCTTCCCGGGCTTCCTGTTCCACTCCGCCCGTTCGCTCCGGTCATCCGGAAGCGCCGAGCGCCCTTCGGTTTTATCTGCGCCATCCGAGAAATCTGCGGTTAAAAACCGCCGCCTTCGGAAACTCCTTCCTTGTTCGCCGGGGCTTCATCCTTCGCCGAGGGCTTCGGAGGACAGGTCGGCCGCATGATTTCCGGCATCGGACGGGGTTGCCGGTACCCGGCTACAGACGATCCACATTTATCAGTGTCGATTCGAGTCCATCCGCGGTGAGCTCCGGGCTCCGCGGAAACGCCCTGCGGCGCCACCGTGGCGGCGAGATCAGCGGCCACTCTCTTGCCTCAAACGAGCTGATCGAGGGCGGCGCGGTAATTGGCGGCCGCGGTCTCCGGGCTCGTCGCGGAACAGCGCAGGTCGCGCAGGCGGCCGTCCTTCAGGCCGTAGAGCCAGCCGTGCACCGTAAGCTCCTGGGAGCGCAGCCAGGCGTCGCGCACGATCGTGGTGCGGCAGACGTTAGCGACCTGCTCGATCACGTTCAGCTCGCAGAGCCGGTCGCTGCGCGCGGAGCCGTCACCACTCACGCATTCCAGCCGGGGCTGGTGCTTTTCCCGCACGTCCTGGAGATGCTGCAGCCAGTTGTCGGCCAGGCCGACCCGGTCGCGGTGCAAAACGGAGTTCACACCCGAGCAGCCGTAATGCCCGCAGACGATGATGTGGCGCACGTGCAGCACCTCGACCGCGAACTGCATCACCGAAAGGCAGTTCAGGTCGGTGTGCACGACCACGTTGGCTATGTTGCGGTGCACGAACAATTCACCCGGCAGCAGGCCGACGATCTCGTTGGCCGGCACGCGGCTGTCAGCGCAACCGATCCAGAGATACTCGGGCGACTGCTGTCGCGAAAGCTCCGTGAAGAAATCCGGCCGGCTGCGGCGGACGGAATCGGCCCAGGCCTGGTTTTTGGCGAAGAGATGTTTAAGGTCCGGCATGCGACGCCCAGCGGGCGCCGCGAGCATCGGGCGCGCGGGCCGGCCGTCAAACCCTCAGACCCGGGTCAGGTCTCCTGCCGCAGAACCTCGAGCGGCGGGTGGCGGGTGATCCCACGGTTGGTGAGGAATCCGGTCAGGACCGTGACCGCGCACACGGAGAGCACCCCGCCGACCAGCACGCCCCACGACAAACCCGGCTCAAGGTTGAAGATGAAGCGCGCCAGCAGGGTGTTGCCCGCGACCGCCAGACCACCGCCGACGACCGCGGCGAGCACGCCGAGGATGGAGTACTCGACCAGCTGGATGCCGATGAGCTGCCGCCGCGTGGCGCCGAGGGTGCGCAACAGCACGGTCTCGCGGATGCGCTGGTAACGGCCCGTGAGGATCGCACCCGCCAGCACGATCACGCCGGTCAGCACCGTGAAGGCCGCCATGAACTCGATCGCGAAGGCCACCTTGCCGAAAATCTCGTCGACGGTCCGCAGCACGAGGGCGAGGTCGATCGCGGTGACGTTGGGATACGCGGCGACCAACGCGCGCTGGACGCGCGCCGAGTGGTCCGGGTCGGTCGCGCGCATCGCGGCGACGTGGAATTTCGGCGCCGGCTCGAGCACGCCCTCGGGAAAGACCACGAAGAAGTTCGGCTCGATCCGCCGCCACTCCACCGCGCGCACGCTGCCGACTTTCGTGCGGATCGGCACGCCCTGCACGTCCCACTCGATCTCATCGCCCAGCCGCAGCCCCATCTCACGGAAAAGCCCCTCCTCGATCGAGACCGGCACGACCGCCTCGCCCGGTTCGACGCGACCCGTGAAAGAACCCGCCACCAGCCGCTCCGCCCCCTCGAGGGCCGCCCGGTAGGTCGAACGGTACTCGCGGCGCAGGGTCCAGGCGGGGGCGCCCCCGCTGCGCATGAACTCGCCCTTTTTTCCCCCGCGTTCGCCGCGTTCACCGCCAAAACGGCCCTTCGGCGCGCCCTCGCCTTCCGGGGCGCGTTCCGGATCCGTCTTCACTGGCGGACGGCGGCCGGAGTTTTCACGAATGATTTCCTCCACCGGGCGTCCTTTCACCGACGCGATCTTCATCGTGACGATCGGCGCG
Organism: Opitutaceae bacterium; assembly: GCA_046091745.1. Taxonomy (GTDB): domain Bacteria; phylum Verrucomicrobiota; class Verrucomicrobiia; order Opitutales; family Opitutaceae; genus ER46. Next base: position 1,624 of record JBJTCH010000209.1, on the reverse strand, counting down.
TGCACGGTGACGGGCGCGCCGGCGACGGCAGCGGTGCGCTTCAGCCCGTCGATCTGGTCGTCCTGGATATCGAAGAAGAGAAGATTCGCGCGCCCGGCGCCGCCCGACACCTGGATCTCGCGCAGCAAGGTCGTCCGCGTGAGGAAGAGCGTCAGCATGAGGAACGTGCCCAACCCGAGGGAAAGCAGCAGCAGCACGGTGCGATTCTGCGGACGGTGGAGGTTGGCCACGCCCTGCCGCACCACGTAGGGCGCGCGGCGCGGGAACCAGCGCCGCGCGACCCAGGTGGTCAGCTGGGCCAGACCCGCCAGCACGCCGAAGCCGGCCGCGAGCGCCGCGGTGAAAGCCAGTCCCTCCCGCAGACGTCCCGTTTGCCAGACCGCGAAACCGGCGACCGCCAGCACGATGAAACCGAGCAGGGTGATCCGCCACGGGTCGGTGGCCGCGCCCGCGCGTTCGGCGAAGGCCGAGCGCAGCGCGACCAGCGGCGAGACGTCGCGCACGGCCAGGAGAGGAAGCAGCGTGAACAGCAGCGAGATCACCAGTCCCGCACCCATGCCCCAGAGCACCGAGGGCCACGCGATGAAGAAAACCACATCGATCGGCAGCACGTCGCGCAGCAACCCCGGCAACGCCAGCTGCACCAGCACGCCGAGCACCGCGCCGAGCACCGCACCCATCAGGCCGAGAGCCAGACCCTGCACGAGATAGACCCCGAAGGCCTGGCGCGCCGTCGCCCCGAGGCACCGCAACACCGCGACGGTCGGGATCTTTTGGCGGATGTAGACATGAACCGCGCTCGCGACGCCGATCGCGCCGAGGAAAAGCGCCACAAAGCCGACCAGCCCGAGGAACGCCTCGATGTTCTCCAGCACACGCCCGAGGTTCCGCTTGCGCTCCGCCACCGTGTCGAAGCTGAGACCTTCGCCGATGAAACGTCGCCGCAGGTCGCGCTCGACCACCGCCGGGTCGACGCCTTCGGGCAGCCGCACGAACGTGCGATGCCGGAAAAGCACCGAACGCTCGGCGAGGCCCGTGCCCTCGAGCTCCGACCACGGGATCAGCGCGCGTGGCGCGACCGTCGCCGAAACCGCCGAGGACTCACCCGGCAACCGCTGCAACGCGCCCACCACGGTGAACGTGGTCCGCCCCAGCTTGATCGGATCGCCCACGGCCGCGCCGTACTGGCGAAGCAGGGTCTCCTCCACGATCGCGACCGCGCCGCCGGCGCGCAGCCGGGCCGGCGCGTCGGCGGGCACCGTCGTGAAATCGCCGTGGAACGGGAACGCGCCCTCCAGCGCGCGGACATTCACGAGCCGCGCCGCCCCGTCGGCCTTGGGGAAAGTGAGCATCGAGGAGAAACTTTTCTCCCGCGCCAGCCCGGCCCCGAGCGAATCGAGATGCGCCCGCGCCGCCGCGCCCAGTTCCGCGCGACCGGTGATGACCAGATCGGCGCCGAGCAGACCCTTGGCCTGATCGTCGATCGCCCGCGCGAGGTTGGCCCCGAGGGAGCCGACGGCGACGAGCGCGGCGATGCCGAGCACCACCGAAAGGGAAAACAGGAAGAGCCGCCGCCGCGAAGCGCGCGAGTCCCGCCAGGCTAATCGGAGGATGAAGGTCATGG